>CBDUZW010000046.1:0-41226 GCA_965371805.1 uncultured bacterium
GTTCAAAAATACAGGCTTATAAAACAATTAAAGAGACAGCCTCCGCGAAACGCCCCTACCAAGGATTATTAATCGTTGTCTTTAGATTGAACTAAATAAGATATTCCAATTAGTAATAGTCCTATTATTGCAACAGTTCCACCTAATTCGGCAATCGGATTAAAGAGTTTGTCAAATAATATATCTGAGAATGTACTTATTTTATGAAAAAGTATTTTTTCAAATTTATCTGAGACAATATGAGTATGGTGATCAAAATTTAGTGCAAATCCGGAAAGCGGGATAATATTCTGGATTAATGCAGTAAAACCTAAAGCAGATAAACCCCCAATTATTGTAGTATAACCACTCCATCTAAAAAAGTCTCGTTTTGTGGATGCTCCAATTGCTGAACCAATTATAATAAAAACTATTGGAATTAAGAACAGCAAATATGTGATCGAGGTAACAAATTTTGCTATATCAACTCCATATGGTAGATTTCCTTCTATTTGAAATATTTCAATATTATCAGGCATATCTGACACTATTTTTGATATAAGCTCTTTAATAAGATTGTCGGTTATTTCAATATCAACTGGTTTACAAGCAGGCATACTACTTATATCATCAAAATCAATGTCCAGATCTTTCCATTCATTAATCTGAGAATCTGTACATTCAGGAAATTGTTCGATTAGTTCCCGAAAATATTTAATCATAGCAGGAGTAGTTAAGGCATTTTTTAGTTTATCGAAGTTTAATACAACTGTTTCAGGTTCAGCTTCCCCTCTCAAAATGTCTCCTATATATTTTAATGAAACGGATAATTCATCTTTTAGCCAATTAGAAATCCCTGATTCTTCTATAATAGAATTTGGAGTTTTTTTTGCATTAAGGATTGCTTTAATCCATATTTTTCCATCATCATCCATATCTGTATCATCAAGATCAATCTTTTTTAACTCTAAATAAAGGTCATCAATTGCCTTTGGAAGGTTTTTTACCATTTCTCTTGGCAGGTCAGATAATAGTTCCGGAGATACAATACTATTAGTTGCTCCAACTGCAATAATTATACTAAACAATACTGGTAAAGTTATAAATATAACAATGAACAAACCAATTAATTTTCTTATAGGTTTCATTATTAACTCCTTTTTTATTTTATTTCATAATATATTAAGAACGAAATAATATATATATTGTTCCATTAAATATTGTTATACTCATTAATTCATTTAACATTTTAATAGGTTGACTTTTCCTCCACTCTTATTTATAAGAATTTCATCTATCATTTTAACTCTGCCTATTGGAATATCTATCATGAATATAACTTCATCTTGAAGATATTCCTGTTTACAAATTTCAATCTCATTTTTCTCAAAAACATGCATTATTTCTCCAGTAAAATTATATGGAAATCTTATTTGAAATGGCTCTTTTATATATATCATCACAGGTGTCGTATTTTTTATAATTAATTTTGCAGAATTCCCATACGCTCTTGTTAATCCACCAGTTCCAAGTTTTGTCCCCCCGTAGTAACGAATCACAGTGATCAGAATATTGAAGAGTTTTGCTCCTTTAATCTCATTATAAATAGGAAGTCCAGCAGTTCCTGAAGGTTCTCCATCGTCATTATATCTGAATAATTCTTCTGTTCCTTTTCCAATTATATATGAAGAACAAACATGGGTACAATCATAATACTTTTTTCTAAGAGTTGAGATGATCTCAGTGCAATTTTTGACAGACATAACAGGAAAAGCAAAAGATATGAATCTTGATCCCTTTTCTTTAAAGTCAACAGGGCCGGAATTTTTATTAATAGATAAATAATTTTCAACTAATTTTGACATAATTTTAATAGAAACTATAGCTTTTCTAATCAAGAAAGTCAAATTGTAAAGTATTGACATATATATAAATTATGATAAACTTTTTTTTTGAAATTTAGTATAATATATTTACATATATTAAAAAAATGGAGGTAAATATGATACAAATAGAGAACCTTACAAAATATTATGGTGAGAATCTTGCTGTTGATAATCTCAGTTTTGAAATAAAAAAAGGTGAGATTCTTGGATTATTAGGACCAAATGGTGCTGGAAAATCTACAACTTATAGAATTCTAACAGGATTTTTAAATCCTTCTAGTGGGACGATAAAGGTGAAAGATCTTGATATTAAAGATGACCTTTTGGAAATTAAAAAAATGATTGGATATCTCCCTGAATCTGCTCCTTTATACAGGGAAATGTTAGTCTTTGAATATTTGAATTATGTTGCAGATATTAGAGATGTTCCAAAGGAGGGAAAACTTTCCCATATAAAGGAATTAGCAATCTTATGTAGTTTAAATGAAGTTATGCATATGAAAATAGGTGAACTCTCAAAAGGTTATAGACAGAGAGTTGGGATTGCGCATGCTCTAATGGGGGATCCAGAGATACTTGTACTGGATGAACCTACTTCCGGACTTGATCCTAACCAAATTGCTGAAACAAGAGAAATAATAAAAAGAATTGGAAAAGAAAAAACGATTATTTACTCTACACATATTCTCAGTGAAGCTGAAGCCACATGTGACAGGATAATAATTATTGATAAGGGTAAAATGGTTATTGATGGAACTTCAGAAGATATCAAGAAAAAGACAAACACTGAATCTCTTGAAGAGGCATTTATGGTGCTGACAGCGAAAAGAGTGGGAGAAAATTAAAATGAAAAATACTATAAATATATTTAAAAAAGAGTTCAACGCATATTTTGTTTCTCCGATCGCATATATTGTTATATCAATTTTTCTGCTTATAGTTGGTTGGTTCTTCTTCTCAACATTCTTTCTGGAAGGACATGTAAGTCTTACAAAATTATTTTCATTATTACCGATTATGTTTACTTTTATAATTCCTGCAATAACGATGCGACTCTTTTCAGAGGAGTTAAATGTTGGCAGTTATGAACTGTTATTAACTTTGCCGGTTAGAAATATTGATGTGATTCTAGGCAAATTCCTTGCCTCATTATCTTTTATTGCTGTTATGCTTGCTCCTACTGTTTTCTATGCAATATCAATTGGATTTGTGGGGGAATTGGATTTAGGCCCGGTAATAGGTGGATACCTTGGAGCTATTGTTCTAGGTGGAAGTTTTAGTGCCATAGGTATAATGGCATCATCTCTAACAAGAGATCAGGTAATTGCATTTATTGTTGGCATGGCAATATGTTTTTCATTAACATTTATTATTGATTATGTATTGTTTTTTCTTCCCGACTCCTTTGTCTCTTTTTTTCAACATCTGAGCGCTAGATTCCATTTTGAGAATATATCAAAGGGTGTTATAAACTCAAGAGATTTCATATACTTTATTAGTGTTTCTTTTATTGCTTTATACATTACAAATATGGTTTTGGAGAAAAAAAAATGAGTGAAAACAAAATTAAAAATAAGAAAAATTATGATTCATATATTAAACTAGGGATTTATCTCATAGTTATATTGTTAATCAATGTTGTTAGTCTAAACCTTTTTTTTAAAAAGGATTTAACAAATAATAAGCTATATTCTCTTTCAGAAGCGAGTATTGAATCAGTCTCAACTTTAAAAGAGCCAATGATGATAAAAATTTTTTTTTCAAAAAACCTTCCAGCACCCTGGAATAATATTGAACCATATTTGCATGATCTACTTAATGAGTATAAGGATAATGCATCGAATGATTTCAACTATAAATTCTACCCGATTGATTCAAAACAGGGTGAGTTAAGTAAAAATGCTGAAAAAAACAGGAAAGAAGCTTCAGATTATGGAATAAATCCAATAAATCTTTATAAAGCAGCCCAGGAAGAACAAAAATCATTACTGGCATATATGGGAATGGTTATTATCCATGGTGATGTGGTTGAAAAACTTCCGGTTATAGAATCAACAAATAATCTTGAATATAAAATTACTAGTGCCATAAAAAAACTAAATAATAAAATATCAAGTTTCTTAAATATGGATGGTAAGATTACGATTACTCTAATCCAGTCTTCTTCAATGAATGCCCTAATCCCGTTTTTAAAACTAAATGGGTTTGATCTTGTTAAAGGACGTGTTCAGAGTATAGTAAATGAGTTAAATTCGAAAACATATGGCAAACTGGAGTTTATTTATATTGATCCTTCTACTACAGAGAAGTCAGAATATCTAAATAAGTTTGATAGATTCAAAATGAAATGGCCCAGAAAAGAATTTGATCAGGGGAAAGTACTTGAAAAGGGAGAGGGAGTTTTAGCTCTAGGTTTAAAGTATAATAATAAATCTATGGAAATGAAAATGTTTGGTACAAGGTTTAATCCAAAGAAATTTTCTGAAGAGTACTATATTACTGAAAATAAAGAAATAAAAGAATTTATTGAGGAAAATATAACAAATGTATTAAACATTAATGATGATATCGGATATTTATCAAGTCATGGTACAAAACCTCTGGCTGCAAATCTACCTCCTGAATATAGACATTTAATAAAACCAAAGCCTGGCGAATTAAAAGTTTTAGGGGCAATTCTAAATCAGAATTATAATGTAAAACTGGTTGATCTAAAAAAGGATGATATCCCAAAGGGAATTGATACTCTAATTATTGCAGGAGCTAAGGAGACTTTTACTGAATGGGAACTTTTCAAAATAGATCAATTTTTGATGGAAGGAAACTCAATTGCTTTCTATGTGGATAGTTTTAAAGAGTTAAAACAACAAAACCAATATCAACGTGGGCAATCTATAAGTATTCCTAATGAAACCGGTTTATTAAAATTATTGAAACATTATGGAGTAAGTTTAAATAAATCTTATGTTTTAGATGAAAAGTGTTTTGTAAACAGAGATAGGAATAGGGGAGATAACCCTATCTATATTGCTCCTATTATTCAAAACAGAAATATTGAACATAATAATCCTTTTATGGAAAATATTACAGGACTTGTAATGTTCAAAAACTCTCCAATAACATTAGAGGATAAAATAATTAAAGATAATGGAATTAAAATTAAAAAATTATTTTCATCATCACTGAGATCCTGGGAACTTAAAGGTCCTATGGATCAAAGATCTTTAATGTCTTCAAATCCACCCGCTAAGAATGATGAGTTTAAACAATTTGATCTTGCAATAATTGCAGAAGGTGAATTCCCCAGTTATTTTGATGGTAGAGAACTTCCAAAAAAGCCAGTTAAAAAGGAAGAGGTAAAGGATTCTAAAGTAGAAAATAAAACCAAAAAAAATGAAAAAAGTGAATTTTCGAAAGATCTAAACTCAGAAAAATCATTTATTTCAAGAGGGAATAAAAGTAAAATATTTCTAGTTGGTTCATCTGAAATGTTGTCAGATCAGATAATACAGGTTCCAACTAAAGCTGGAACTCAATCTCAGAGTCCTCTATTTTTAGTGAATTTATTTGATTATTTAAATAATAAAGAATCAATGGCTGTTCTCAGGAGTAAAGTGCAGAGGTTTAATCCAATTGAAAAGTCAACAGTGAGTACAAGAGATTTTATAAAAATATTTAATATTGTTGGTGTTCCGGTGATATTCATTTTAATTGGGATATTTGTTTTTGTCTTACGACAAAGAAAAAGGAAGAAAATTGAGACAATGTTTAAAGATTAATTAAAGGAGATAGACTTATGTTTAAAAATGTAAAAAAAGAGTATTTAATATTATTAATAATAATCGTCATTTTAACAACTTATCTTCTAAGAAAAAATGACAATAAAATTAAAATTGATATTCCTGAGTTGAAACAGATTGAAAAAGATTTAATTAAGCAAATTGTCGTTGAAAACTCAAAAGGGAATTTCAGTCTGAAAATTGATAAAAAAGAATGGAAATTAGATCCGGAAGGTTTTCCTGTTTTAGATCAGAAAGTTGATACAATGGTAGATCTTTTATCAAAAACAGATATAAGTGACCTGATCTCAAGGGCGGGAAAATATAATAAATTTGGCCTTGGAGAAAAAAACAGAACAGTTATCAAGGTTTTTGGAGAAAGTGGAGAATTGAGAACTTTAACTACTGGAAATATGGCTGAATCTGGAAATAGGACTTTTGTAAAATTAAAAGATGATAAACTTGTTTACCAGGCAAGAGGAAATTATAAAGAGAATTTTGATATCAAAAAAAATGATATTATTGATAAAAAAATCTTTAGTTTTAATAGTTCTGATATTGTGGAATTAATAGTTGAAAAGAAAGGTATAAAAGAACATTTCGTAAAAATCAATGAAACAGAACCTGTTAAAAGTGATGAAAAAAAGAATGAAGTAAAAATTGAGGAAAACAAAAGTCCAAAAACTGAAGTAAAAATGTTTTGGGTCAATAAAGCCGATAAAAAAAAAGTGAATGACACGGAAATTGATTCTTACTTATCAAAAAATGCAAGAATAAACTGTGAATCATTTTTAAGAAAAAAGGATAAACAAAAGAATAAAGTATTTCTTTCCCTCGTATTTATTGATAAAACAAAAAAATCTTACACGCTTAATTTATTTAATAAGCCTGTTTCTGGAGGAGATAAAACTGATATTGAAGTATCCTCCAATAATAGTAATTTTATTTTTGTTCTTTCAAAAGAGGATATAGAGTCAGTTAGTGTTGACGTTGAAAAATTAATAAAAACAGAACAAAAAAAGAAAAAATGATAACTTGAAATTTTCTTAATTTAGTATTAGAATACTACATATGACTTTCGCAAATATAATTACAATTACAAGAATAATGCTTGTCCCAATATTTCTTGTTGTACTCTTAACAGAGCTTGAAAATAAGGAGATTTTTGCATTTTGGATTTTTATTATCGCTTCAGTTTCAGATGCTCTGGACGGTTATATTGCTAGAAAGTATAATCAGGTAACAGATATTGGAAAATTTTTAGATCCCCTTGCTGACAAACTATTAATTTCAGGTGCATTAATTGCATTGGTATCGATTGGTACAATAGAAACATGGGTTGCTTCGCTTATAATTTTAAGAGAGATATTTATAACTTCTTTCAGATATTATTCTTTAACAAAGGATGCAGTTTTTTCAGCTTCATTTACAGCGAAGAAAAAAACGTTTTTTCAGATATTTGCTATTTCAACTTTAATTATCTACAGTATATTTCCAACCCCCTATGATAATTATTTTTTTACTGTTGGGACAAATATATTGTATTTTGCACTTTTTTTAACAGTTTATAGTGGTGTAGAGTATATTGTAAAATATGCAAGTTTAATAAAAAAAAAATAATGCCCTATCAAAAGTATCCTTTATTAAAGAAAAAATCTATTAATACGATTTCTATAGAAGACAGAAAATCTCTAGTTAATGTATCAACCTTTGGCAAACCATTTACTCAGGGATCAGGATTTAATTCCTTCGTAGATTCTTTACCGGACTCGCTTGCAGCAAAAGATATTATTCAATTTGTAAATAGAGTTAAAGAGGCAAGAATATCCGGTAAGCCAATCATTATTGGTATGGGTGCTCATATTATTAAAGTTGGATTAAGTCCAATTATAATAGATCTCATGGAGAGGGGATGGATATCTGCTATTGCAGTAAATGGTGCTTTTATTATTCATGATTTTGAAATTGCATATGCGGGGAAAACCTCTGAAGATGTAGCGAAAAATCTTCTTGAAGGTAATTTTGGAAATGTCGAAGAAACAGGTTTGTTTTTAAATAGTGCACAGAAAGAGGGCAATGAATTAGAAATGGGAGCTGGCGAAGCGATAGGTAGATATATGAATCAGACTGATTTCAAATTTAATGAATTCAGTGTCATACAAAACGCATACCGGCTTAACATTCCAGTAACTGTACACCCTGCAATTGGAACAGATATTATTCATTACCACCCAAGTTTTGATGGAGCTATTACAGGGAAACTTGCAGAGAGGGATTTTATTCTATTTGCTTCTATTGTTTCTAAAATAAGCTCTGGAGGTGTATATATTAATATTGGTTCTGCAGTTATATTACCTGAAATATTTCTTAAAGCTATTGCCTTTTGCACAGCACAGGGAATAGAAATAAAGGATTTTTATACTGCTGTTTTCGATTTTAATAAACAATACCGGCCTATGGAGAATGTGAAAAAAAGACCTGTTGAAAATGGTGGGAAAGGATATTATTTTGTTGGTCATCATGAAATTATGATACCACTTTTTAGTGCGATGTTAAAAAACATGTAAAATGAAAACAATAAAATTAATAATTATTTCAATGAGACCTAAGCAATGGGTAAAGAATCTATTTATTTTTGCTCCCATTATTTTTTCTTTACACTTTTCTAATCTATCAGAACTTAAACAGGTTATTATTTCATTTTCACTTTTTTGTTTAATCACTGGAAGTATATATATAATAAACGATTCAGTAGATATAAAGTCTGACAGACAACATCCAAAAAAAAGTAAAAGACCAATAGCTTCCGGAAAGTTAGGAATTCGTACTGCTTTAATAATTGCTTTTTTTTTATTATTATTTACACTTATTGCTATTTATACTATCAATTTATACTTTTTTTATATTGCTCTGTTTTATGTTGTTCTTAACTTATTTTATTCGTTCTTTTTAAAAAAAGTTGTAATTCTTGATGTTCTGATTATTGCAATAGGATTTGTTTTGAGAGTGCTGATAGGTGGTGTAGTAATTAAAAATGTTGAGCTTTCACCCTGGATTCTAATTATCACTTTTCTCTTAACAACTTTTCTTGGATTGATGAAAAGGAGACAGGAATTAAATAGAATAGAAAAACTGAAAAAGGAAAATATAGTTGTTGAAACTAGAAAAACTTTAAAGAAGTATAATTTACTTCTTTTAGACCAGTTAATATCAATAACAACAGCAACAACTTTAATATCTTATATAATATATGTTCTTGACCACGATATTCAGAATAAGTTTAATACAGATAAATTATTTTTTACAATCCCATTTGTTGTATTCGGGATTTTTAGATATCTTTATCTTGCATTTGTTTTGGATAAAGGAGAGAGCCCGGAGGAGATACTTTTTTCAGATATGCCATTTTTAATAAATATTTTTCTATGGATATCAAGCTTCGTGGGTATAATCTATTATAAGATATAAATTGGACAAATTAGAACTTCAAATAATTAGAAAAATTAAATTTGGCAATATTAATTCAAAAGAATTACTCGAAATCTATCATAATTATGAAGGTAACTACAGAGTTATATTGTTTTTAATTCAACACCCCTCTTTTTCAGAGAAAATTGCCTTAAATGTAATACCAAGATTATTTACAGTAGATCTTTTAAGAGTTATAAAGAATAGGAGAACAAATCCTTTTATAAGAAAAAGAGCTGAGATTGAATTTGTAAATAAATATCCAAGATATCCTCTTGGGGAAAAAATTGGATATATGAAAATTGCACCAACATCACTTCTAAACCATTTTATAAGAGAAAGAGATAAAACACTTTTGGAAGTTATGATTAAAAATCCTCAATGCACTGAAGAACTGATCCTGAAAATGATTAACTTAGAGGATGGCGGAGATGGAAAATTTAATTTTTATGAAGTTATAGTAGATACGGAATGGATTAAAAGAAGACAAATTGCTGAAGGAATTGCAAATGATAAAAGTGCGCCAATAAGAGTGATGTTACAAATATTGCCATATTTATCAATTACAAATTTAAATAAATTATATAATTCTGATTATATTCATAAAACAATAAAGAATGGAATTACTGAATATCTAAAATAATAGAATGAAAAAATAATGTCTCTTTGACTTAAACCTCTTTATTTTAAAATGCATTCCTATATATTCTTGTAAAGAATAACAAATATAT
Organism: uncultured bacterium; assembly: GCA_965371805.1. Taxonomy (GTDB): domain Bacteria; phylum Acidobacteriota; class Aminicenantia; order UBA2199; family UBA2199; genus JAOZTV01. The sequence goes on from CBDUZW010000046.1 coordinate 9,844, forward strand.
TAATAGCTGGACATTTCTGTTTTTGGAGTAGATAGAACTTTAAATACCGGATAAAAGGAATAACCTCTCCACTGTCTTACTAATACTCTATCAAAAAAATTCCATTTTATCAGTCCATCAGTAGATTCCGGTTCAAGCATATATGCTGCGAGTCTTGATAATGGTTGAGATAGGGACACGTAAAAAGAACCTTTTTTTATTTCAAGTTCTTCTGTGCTTTCTTTATAAGTGATATTTTTATGTAAAAAATGTCCTTGATAGGGTTCTTTAGAGGATTCTATCTTAGTAACTGTATATTTTTTAATCTTTGTTTTAAATGATTTTTCAATCATTTTTACATTGATGCCATGTAGTTTCAGATGTTTGGCAGTTGAGATTTCAGATGGCAACAAAATATACCCAACAGGAAGTTTAACCTTTTTTAAAGGGGCATAACTTGCAAATAGAGTCGTTTTATAATTTTTCTTTTTATCAGTTTTCTCTACTAAAAATTCTCCATACCATTTTTTTGGATATCTTTCTCGCTCTGAGTCCAGGATTTTTCTTTTTGTGAATTCAAAGCTTTTTATTGTAAAATCATATGTTTTTTTTAGTTTGAATTTTATAGGAAAATCAGAGTTTTGAATAGATCTGATAGATTTTAGATCTGCCTTTTTTATTAATTCCGACATTTGTTTAATATTATTTGATGTATATTCTAAGATTGATTTAATAAATCCAAATGATCCGATTACTCTGGTTTTAAAATCTGAATGGGAATAATTTTCATCTAATATAGAGAATCTATTTCTTAGTCCATAATAATTGGTTCCAAATCTTCCTTCCTTCGTATCATTTCTCCAACCTGCCCCTGGAATATCTTTTTTAATAAAATTACCATAAGGGATGCTGTCAATACCATATTTTTTTTTAAGAATTTTGCTAATGGCAGGAAATGCACTATTCCACATATAATTGGTTAACGATTGATCACCCTCAGGTGTGAGACTTGGAGCATAGGTAACAGGTTCCTGATGATATGACCCATTTGTGGTATGCATGTCTACAAAAAGAACAGGATCCCACTTATTAAATATTTCTGTTACAAGTCCCTTTACTTCAGGGCTCTCAAGTTTTAGAAAATCTCTGTTTAAGTCATATCCTTGGCCATTCTTCCTTTCTCCTGCTAATTCAGGTCCATTATCCCTACGGTTATTTGCAGTCATTTTATCATTTCCATCGCAATTGAATATAGGGATAATAAGAACTGTCTGATTTTTAAGTAAATCAGCTCTACCATTAACCAGAATATCTCTTATCAACATTTGTGTAGCTTCTTTTCCCTCAATCTCACCTGCATGAATATTTGCCATAATCAATACTGGGGGTTTTTCAAAAACTCTTGCCTCTCTTGGTTCAATAATTCCTTCCTCACTCAAGATTACCAATGGGATTTTTTTCCCCTCTGTAGTTGTAGCAAAATATTTCAGTTTCATTTTATCTGGAAAATCTTTATTTAACTGTTTAATAAATGAAAGTACATCACTATAAGTTGAGGTTTTTTTATAGTTGGATTTTTCAGGAATTGTTAAATAATTATTTGCAGAAAGAATAGAAGAGACTAAAAAATAGATCAATATCATAATATGTTTTTTCATAATTACCTCTCATGTTGTTAAAAATAATTTTATCATAATTAAATAGATTGTGAAACTATTTTTGCTCTTATGTCGTCATTAATATTTAAAGCATAACATTTAAATTTAGTGAAACATGACAAAAGGAGGCTTTATGAAGCGTTTAATAATTTTAATTGTAGTAATTATTTTAAGTTTGACCCTGTTTGGACAGAGGACAATTAATAATGAGGATAGCCCTTTGAAAGGGAAATGGGATTTCAATCTAAAGAGAATATGGGAGGTTGAATCAGCTGGCAAAGATATGTTAGTGCAGGCCGGATCAATTATTATAGGGGATGAAGGGAATGTCTATATAATGGAAAGAAAACATGGGAAAATCTTTTCATTCAATTCAGATGGAAAATTCATCAACTCAATTGGAAAGAAAGGTGAGGGGCCAGGTGAATATAAACAGGCATTTCGGATACATTTACATGAGAATATCATAATTGTTCCGGATATGGGACGGTTTCACTATTTTAAGAAATCAGGAGAATATCTGAAAACTATTAATTCAGGAGTTTCATTTATATTCCCTAAGGTTATGATCAGCAAATATAGTTTTATCTATGAAAAGGGATATGATGAAAAAGAGACTAAAAGAGATCTTATAAATATTTTTGATCTTAAAACAAAAAAAATAACGAAACTATCTGAGACTGTGTCTAAAAAGCCCAGCACTGCTTCATCAGGGGGCATGAGACTTGTCGTAAAAACAGATTCAACATCAGTAGCTTATCAAAGCGGAGATCTTTTTTATGGAAAAGGTGATAAGTATTTAATAAAAAAAATTAATAAAAAAGGTGAAAAATTACTCTCATTTGGGATTAAAGATAGAAGAAAAATTAAGGTAACTGAGAAAATGAAAAGGAAAAAATATGAGGGAATTGTTTTAAATGGGGGGAAGATGCCAAAAAGTATGGTTGATCAACTCATAAAAAATGATCCGGACCAAGCACCATATTTTAATGGTATTGATATACAAAATGGATTTGTATTTGTTAATTTAGTTGATCCTGCAAATGAGAAGAGTGAAAAATTTGATATTTTTTCAAATGAAGGAAAATATCTTTATAATGCAGAATTTATACTACCTGAAGATTTGACATTACAAAGAGGACCTGTATTTAAAGATGGGTTTGCATATGTTTTTGCTGAAGATGAAGATGGAGAGGGAAAATTAATTAAATATAAAGTAAATCTACCTGAGTAATTTAATTATAATTTTTTTTTAATGAGGTAATAAGAACAAAGATAAAAAATGGAGCTCCGATTAATGAGGTTATTATACCTACTGGTATCTCCACTGGTGGTATGAGGACTCTGGCTATAAAGTCCGCATATCCTAGAAATAGTCCTCCAAGAATTATAGTAACTATAATATTTAATTTTATATTATTTTTATATATTAATCTTGAAATATGAGGGACAATTAATCCGACAAATCCAATTGGGCCGGTAAATGTGACAAGAATTCCAATAACTATAGAAACTAGCAGGAATATAATAAGACGGAATTTTTTTATATTTAATCCCTTGGAAATGGCAAAATCATCGCCAATGGAGGATATTAATAATTGATTCTTTATAATGAAAACAGTGAATACAAAGAGAATAAAAATTATTGTCAAGAATATGAGTTCAGAGTATTTTACTGGTTCTATCCCACCTAATAACCACCTTAATATTGAAATCGTCTGGGTGAAATCAAATAAATAAAGGGTAATAGCAACTAAAGATGAGAAAAAAAAGTTGATTGCAATTCCAGACATAAGAAGTGTATATATTGAAAAACTTCTAACCAGTTTTGCAATAAAGATAATTAAAGAAATTGACAACAGGGCACCCAGAAAACCAAAAAGAGATCTTGCTCCAAATCCAAGAAAAAGAAATGATATATTAAATTTAATGGCAATTACAACACCTGCAGAAGCACCTGAGGATATCCCAAGAGTATAAGGAGTTGCAAGACTATTTTTAAAAATATTTTGAAAGAGTAAACCGGACAAGCTGAGAATTGATCCGGCTAAAAAACTAAGAATCAATCGGGGGACCCGAATATCCCAGAATATCATTTTATCCATTTTATTATTTAAGATAGAATTGAATGATATTTTTACAACTCCCAAAAAAGGAAGAAATAAGAACAGAAACAGTAAAACTGCTAACCCAATCAAAAATATTTTTTTTTTATCCATCTATAAATATATACTCTTTATTATTCTGTTTATAAGATTTGAAATCTATTCCAAGTGTATTTCTCAATAATTCCGGGTCATATTTTTTCTTTCCGGAATAATTAATTTTCCCTCGATCAATAGCTATTAAATGGGTTGCAATAGGGTACATCAACTCCATTCTATGTGATATTACAATTATTGTCTTCCCCTTCTGATTTAGAGTTATTAGAAGTTCCTTTAATTTTAGTGCACTTAATGGATCAAGAGAGACAAAAGGTTCATCAAGAAGGATAATAGGTACATTTTGAATAAATGCAGAAGCAAGCATAACTTTTTTGATCTCACCACCACTTAAAGTCATGGCATCTCTATCTATAATATCACTAATATTAAAATCTTCTACTGCATTCTCTACAATATTATTATCCTCTTTTGTATATGGTTGAAAGATTGAAGCATATGGATATCTACCTGCAATAAGAATGTCTCTAACTGACACAGGGAGAGAAAAATGGTGGAATTGTGGTAGAAATGTGATCTGTTTTGCAAGTTTTTTTACGGAGTGGTTTTTTAAATTATTTTTCCCGATTAATACTGTTCCTATATAATTATGGATTATACCTGAAATTATTTTAAATAATGTTGTTTTGCCTGCTCCATTTGGCCCAAAAATTTGAGTTATGCTATTCTTCTCAATGTCAAAACTAATATTATCCAATATGAGTTTATTATTTATTGTAAAAGTGATGTCTCTTAAACTTATCAATTAATTATCCTTTTTAATTCCATTGCTATGTCCAGAATCCTCGGACCTGGCTTTTGCCAGAAATCTTCAGAGGCAAAAAATATTTTTTTTAATCTTACTGCATTTATCATTGAGTATTTGCTCCAGGTTTTTAAGATGGCTTCCTTTTGTTCTGGATTTTTCAGAAATGAGAATTCAATGATAATGTCGGGATTCATTGCAGCAATTGATTCAATTGAAACTGAAGGATAGGGGATATTACCATTATAACTGTTTATAGCACCTGATAGTTCTAAAACCTCATTTAAAAAACCTTTTTTTCCAATGATATACATAGATTTTAACCTATGTGGGTCTCTATCTGCAATAAGTAGTACCTTTTTTTTTATTTTTGAGTCAACTTTTTTATAGAGACTTTCTTCTATATTTTTTATTAGTTTTACAGATTTTTCTCTACTGTTTAATTTTGTTCCAATAACTTTTATAGAGTCGAGGATATCTAAAACAGAAATATGTCTTACTTCTAATAGTTCTATTCCATTTGATAGTATTTTTAATTTATCCATGTGTTCAGGATAGCAAATTATTAGATTCGGTTTGAGTTTTAAAATCATCTCAATATTCATATCTAGAAAACCACCAATCTTTTTGATTTTTTTGGCAGCTTCAGGATAATTACAAAATTTTGTATTGCCAATAATTCTGTCTCCATATCCAAGAGCAAAAACAATTTCTGATAATGCCGGAGCCAGAGTTATTATCCGGTCTGCTTTTACTTCTGGTTTAACCGGATTATTTGTTTGTTCATTTGAACATTGAAATGAAACAGAAATAATCAGAAGTAATATAATTATTTTTATTTTATTTTTAATGTTCATTTATATTTCCAACTGTTAATTTACTTTTTACACTTTGCAGCATTAGTTTCCTTTTAATTATTTATTAAATAAGAGAGCAGGTATAAAATACCTGCTCATAATAGATTATACCTTATCTTACCTTAAATTTAAATCCAATCTCAACTCTCCTTTTTGGAGATCTATATCCAAATATTTCTGAATACTCTGCATTTAGAACGTTTGTTATTCTACCTGTGACTGAAATGTCAGATGAGATTGGTACTATTACATTATAATTGAAGGAATTGAAGGATGGAGAATCAGTAATTGGCGGCCAGGAAAGAGGATCTGAATCAGTTCTAAGTCCAACATAGACTAATTGTAGAGAAGTACTGAATAATCTATGTTTATATGATATTAAACCGGAAAATGTATGTTTAGGCCGACGAAGTAATGGTTCTCCTGTATTCAGGTCTTCTGTATTCAAATATGTATAGGAGCCTCTGATTGATAATTGTGCAGTAGGGCTTATAATTGTAGTAAATTCATATCCCTTAATATCTACAGAAGAAATATTCTGATATTGACCATTAAATGTTGTCCAGTCAATTGTTACCCAATCAATCATATCTGTATATGACGTATCAAAATATGTTACTCCGAATGTAAAAATTCCTGAATAGTAGTTTATACCCAATTCATATGTATTTGCTTTTTCCGGTTTAAGTTTAAAGTTTGACTCTCCCCAGGGATTAACCTGATGTGTTATTAAGGGTGCTTTAAAACTATTTGAATAAGATGCTCTGAATTTTAATTTATTTTTTATAAGATAAGAAAAGCCTATCTGAGGAGAGAAATTCGCATCAATACCTTTATACTTATCAAGCCTCATGGATACATATAATAGAAGGTTGTTGAAATCAATGCTTCCATGCATAAAAGCTGCAAAATTATTACTTTCATGTTTGTCTATAAGAAAATATGAATCATTTTCATTGGTTGCATCATATTTAGAATACTCAAACCCGGATTTTAAAGAGAAGTACTTATTAATCTTAGTATTAAGTATCGATTCAATGCTATATGAATTGGAAGATAATTTTGAATGGAAGTTGAAAGATGCATCCGGATCAGAAAATGAGTAATCGCTTTTTACAAATGATCCTGTTACATTTAAGATGGATTTATCTGACAACTTTAGACTAATAGGAAATGCAAGAATGTTATAGTTTTTTTTATATTTTGTATCTAAAGATGGCTCCAAATTCCATGTGAGCGGAACACCTGAATCTGTGAAATTTCCAAAATACCTAAGACCAAGACTTAAATTATTTTTCTTATAGTTTGCCTTAGCAGATACACCGGAATTATTAAAAATATCATTAGCAATATTATTACTGTTTCTTCTGGAATTTACACTTAAAAATAGATCAAGAGGCCCTAGATCCTTAAAAAGTGAGATGTCTCCACTATAAGAATTATGACTTCCATATGAACCTGAAAATAAGAGTTCTTTTTCATTTGATGTATTTATATTAACAACTCCGCCCTGTGCGTCAGAGCCATAAATATTGCTGAGAGGACCTCTGACAATTTCGATCTTGTCCATTATAGATGGTGACAAGACACTCAGGTTTAATCCGCCAATATTTACATGATCTCTTATTTTTATACCATCAATGATATATAAGATCTGAGTTGGCTTGGACCCTCTGATAAAAGTGGATGAAACCTGACCTGATTGACCCGTTGATAATGTAAACAACCCTGTTGTCAGACCCAGTATTTCTTTCAGATTCTCAGCTCCAATTAAATCAATATCACTTTTACTGGTAATTGAGACCGTCTGAACAGTTTTCAACAGGGGAACGTTACCAACGACTTCAATTATTTCTCCGAATTGACTGTTTTTAGTCTTGAATACTTTTTCATCTTTTTTTTTTTCGTCATTTGAATAAAGATTAAAAACAAATTGAAAGATAAATGAAACCATAAAAATGATTGTTAAATACTTTTTAAGCATTTTTTTCTCCTTTTATGGAGGGATTAATTTTTACCGAATAACCCGCCCTCCGCAGATAATTCTACAATGTTAAGGGAAAATAGGTCTTCCGGCTTCCAGACATCTTTAACTCCTTCCCACCAAAATATGGCAGTGGATCTAATGTTAAAAACATTCACAGGATATAAAATATCCCGTTTTGTCCAGTCACGGCAGCGGGGGCTGCGGGCTTTAACCATTATTAAAATAAATCTCGGTTATGCCTCTTCCCTTGAATTCTACCTTAAGGCACTTTATATCATTTTAATATTACTCTGTCAAGCTGAAACTAATTCTTGATGAACATTGTATGAGATATAAGGGAGGGCGAAAAATATGGATTTTATGTGAATGCGACTCCATTCTTGTTATTATTCTTAATTTTATACATTCTCTTATCTGCAATATAGAGCAATCTCTCTTTTGAATCTGCATCTTCCGGAAATGTAGCTATACCAAAACTAGCCGTCATTTTTATATTTAAATTATCATTTGAAAAAAAAACTTCTGAATTCATTTCCTCATGCAGTTTAGAACAAAACTTGACTGCTGATTCTTTACTTGTATCTTCAAGTATTATAACAAATTCATCTCCACCATATCTTACTCCAGAAAAATTTTCATCAAGCCTTATTTTAATAAATTTCCCAATCTCAGATAATAATCTACTACCAATAAGATGTCCATAGTTATCATTTATATCTTTAAATGAATCTAAGTCAAGGAATATTATTGACAGGCAACTCTCATTAAGTAATGCTTTCTTAATTCCTTGTTCCAGGATTGTATGGAGGTGTTTTGAATTATAGAGATCACAGAGGTCATCTTTTATTAGGAGTAGTTTTATTTTTTCAAAATTACGTGCATTTTCAAGTGCTATTGCTGCGTAATCTGCAATTGTTGATAGAACAAGTTTGTCATGTTTTGTCAATTTTGATACATTTTCCATATTTATCAATTCAATAACACCAAGAGTTTTATTCCGGATATTAAGTGGAATACAGATTATGGATTTTGTGTTAAAACTACTTTTATTGTCAGTCTTATCTGAGAAATATGAACTCTCTTTTACATTGTTTATATAAAGCGGTTTTCCAGTCTTTGCAACTCTTCCTGCAATACCTTCGCCAATCTTTAACTTAACATCTTTTATGTAATCAGATACTTCTCCAACCACAATTTCAAAATATAGTTCATTCGTCTCCTCATTAATCAATAATAATGACCAGTTTTCAGGATCAAAAATCTCAGCCATTTTTTTGAGGATCTCTCCAAAAACCTCATTTAAGGTGATAGAAGAAGTGAGAGTTTTACCTATTTCATTTAATAATTTAATTCTATTGTCTGGCATGGTATAATAATACTATTATAAATTGGAATGAAAATCAATTATATCTTTTTAATATAATCGGAAGCTATCAATGAGGACAGCATTTTGTAAATTGAATAATTGTCAATTTCACTTTTATCTATGATATCCTGAATAGTATTTTTCCCATCAATCAAATTTAAAATACTCCACTCATTTGAAACAAATTCTATGTTTTGCTTTTGTGCATTCACTGATAACTCAAAAACTATACTGTTATTTGGAATATGTTCCTTAAGAATTGTCATTTCATCCATTCTTCTAGTCGCTTCCATGATAAGAAAAACAATATCCATAGGAGAGACAATGACTCTTTTTAAGTTAGGTTCTGTTTCATCAAAAACAAAATTACCTCCTTCCCATAAAAAAAGGCCATATAGAAGCTCTTCAATCTGTTTTTTTACAACCGATTTTAATACATCTGATGTTATTATTTTTTCTTCCACAAGTAATTTGCCTAAAGCAATATCTCGTTCCTTAGAAAGTATCAGGAAATCTTTTAATTGGATAGATGTAATTACTCCCTTTCTTTTCAATAAATAACCAAGTTTTGATTCAGTATTATTACCTGAAGCATATATAATTGTTCCATCTGTGAATATTATTGTGACAGATGTATTATTATGATTTAAAGTAAGAGTTCCTGATTTGTGGTCGGAGCTGATTAACTGCAGTATATTAGACAGATAAAAAAATTGTAAATTACCAGTTAATGAGATATTTGTGTTTTTCATAATTTTGATGCTATAACCAATCTCTGTATCTGGTTGGTTCCTTCATATATTTGTGTGACTTTTGCATCTCTCATCATCTTTTCAACAGGGTATTCTTTCATATACCCATATCCACCAAATATTTGTACAGCATCTGTTGTAACTTTCATTGCATTGTCTGTTGCAAACATTTTTGCCATTGCAGATATTTTTGACAAATCTTTTTTATTATTATCAACAAGTTTTGCAGCATGATAAATTAGTAATCTTGAGGCTTCTGTTCCAGTAGCCATATCTGCAAGCATTAATTGTATTGCCTGAAAAGAGTTAATTGGTTTACCAAACTGTTCTCGTGTTTTTGAATATTCAACCGCTTCATCGAGGGCAGCTTGTGCAATTCCGACAGCTTGAGCTCCTATACCTATCCTGCTTCTGTCTAGAAGACCTAATGCAATATAGAATCCCTGTCCCAACTCACCTAAAATTGAACTTTCAGGAATCTCACAATCATCAAATATTAATTCTGTAGTTACAGATGATCGGATCCCCATTTTATCTTCTTTTTTCCCAACCTTGAATCCAGGGGTATCTTTTTCAACAATAAAAGCTGTAAAACCTTTATATCCAATTTTTGGATCAGTGACGGCAATAATAAGATAAATATCGGCAACACCACCATTTGTAATAAATTGCTTTACGCCATTTAAGATATATTTATCTCCTTCTTTTCTTGCCTTTGTTTTTAAGCTGGCAGCATCTGATCCGGCATTTGGTTCTGTCAATCCAAATGCAGTAAATATTTTCCCACTGGCAATTTGTGGAAGATAATTTGCTTTCTGGACTTCATTGCCAAACATAACAATTCCTTTTGTTGCGATAGCATTAACTGCAAATGAAACACCGATGCCCGCATCTCCTTTTGACAACTCTTCGATTCCGAGACTGACCTGCATTGACGTATCTCCAATACCGTCATATTTTTCAGGGACCAGTATTCTAAAAAAATCCTGTTCTCCCATCTCTTTAAATATATCTGTTGGAAACTCATCTTTGTCATCAAGTTCCTTTCTTATTGGAATTATCCGTCTTTTTACAAATTCAGCAAACATCTCCTTAACCATCATCTCCTGCTCAGATAAAAAATAGCTCATAAGAACCTCCTAATTTAGATCATTATATAGGATAACTTAAAATATATTTTTTTTCAAATAGATTTCATTGCCTAAAATCTTAAACCAGACTCATTTTCTATACTAAATGTGCACATTCTCAATATATAAAACTAATTATTTTTATTTCAAAATAGTTCAAATACGTGTCATTCTATTTATTAGATATATTATTTATGACTGAGATTCTGGAGATTTTGCTGGAATTTTGATGGAAAATTCAGATTTAGAAATGCTGTAAGAGCGGTATGTTACCGCTCTTACAGCATTGATTTATTAACTTAATTCACTTAATTTTTTATAGTACTCGTGTTTATCCTGTTTAAATTTTACAGCCTTATCCAGGAGTTCATCTGCAACCTCAGGAAACTGTCTTTTAAGGGTTTTATATCTACCCTCATTTAACATAAAATCCATCATATCGGTCTTTGGATCTTTTGTCTCATATATAAATGGGTTTTTCCCCTCTTTTACCAGTTCAGGATTATATCTGTAAAGTGGCCAATAACCGGACAATACTGCTTCTTTCTGAGCCGAAGCTGTTCTTCCCATATCAATTCCATGTGCAATACAAGGAGCATAAGCAATTATTAATGATGGTCCATCATACTTTTCAGCTTCCTGCATTACTTTTACGACCTGATTCATGTTGGCACCCAGACTTACAGATGCTACATAGATATGACCATAACTCATAGTTATAAGTCCAAGATCTTTTTTCCCTGTTCTCTTACCAGCAGCGGCAAATTTTGCTACTGATCCAAGAGGAGTTGCTTTTGATGCTTGTCCACCAGTATTTGAATATACTTCTGTATCTAATACAAGTACATTTATATTTCTGTCTTGAGCAAGTATATGATCTAATCCACCATAACCAATATCATAAGCCCAACCGTCTCCACCAAAACACCAGACTGATTTATCAACAAAATAGTCCTGCAATTCAATGATCTTTTCGATTGTACTATTACCCGTTCCTTTATGATTCTTTAATAGAGCTCTAGTAATGTCTGCAGTTTTATGAGCATTATCATCAGTTTCATTCCAGATATTTAATGAATTATTTAAAGCTTCCTCTAATTTTTCGTCATTACAATCTTTTAAGAGATTTTCAATATTCCATTTTAATTGTTTCCTGTTTGCATCAACTGACAGTCTCATTCCAAAACCATATTCAGCATTATCCTCAAAGAGAGAGTTTGCCCAGGAAGGACCTCTACCATTGCTATCTGTAGTGTAAGGAATAGTCGGGAATGTTCCACCATATATGGATGAGCAACCAGTAGCATTTGCAATGATCATCCTGTCTCCAAAGAGTTGAGTCGCCAGTTTCACATAAGGTGTTTCACCACATCCGGCACAAGCACCGGAGAACTCAAAAAGTGGTTTTTTGAATTGTGTTCCTTTTACCATTGAAATCTTCGCCCCATCAAGAATATTGTCGGGTAAATTTTCAAAGAATTCTGAGTTCTCAAGTTCATTTGCATCTCTTTCTACACCTATTGGGCTCATCTCAAGTGATTTTACCTTAGAAGGACATACATCAATACAATTTCCACAGCCTGTACAATCTTCTATATAGATCTGGATCTTAAATTGTAGATCTTTTTCGTTCTTTGTGTTTGACTTTAAAGTGTTAAATGTAGATGGTGCATTTTCAAGGCTTGAAGGCTCTATCTGTTTTGCTCTGATCACTGCATGTGGACATACAAGTGAACATTGATTACACTGGATACAATTTTCAGATAGCCATTTTGGGACTGTTGGAGAGATTCCTCTCTTTTCGAGTTTTGTTGTTCCCAAAGGAATTATTCCATCATAAGACATATCGGAAACTTTTATACTGTCACCGTCTAAATGCATTATTTTTTCAATTATATTGTTTTCAAATTTTCCGCAATTTTCTTTTATTAATTTTTTTGGATGATATGAAGCTTTGATATCTGAAACTGATTTTGGACAATTAACCTGAGTTAAGGCAGCACTTGTATTATCAACAGCATCCCAGTTCATTTTAACTATATTTTCACCTTTCTTTGAATATGCTTTTTTAATATAGTCCTTAATCAGTTTGATTGAAGTATTTTCATCTAAAACTCCTGAAACTTTAAAGAATGCAGCCTGCATAACAGTATTAATTCTATTACCGAGACCAGCCTCTTCTGCAATCATTAATGCATCAATATTATAAAATTTAATGTTTTTTTCAATAATCGTTTTCTGCATATCAAAGGTTAATTTATCAAATACAATATCGTTACTGTATTCAGAGTTGAGAAGGAATATGCCACCCTCTTTTAACTCTTTTAAAACATCATATCTTCCGATGTATGCAGGATTATGTAATGCGACAAAATCAGCCTTTGTTATCAGGTAAGGAGATTTTATTTTACTTTTTCCAAATCTCAGATATGAGATTGTGATTCCACCGGATTTTTTTGAATCATATGAAAAATAGCCTTGTGCATTCATATCTGTGTTATCACCAATGATCTTGATTGAGTTTTTATTCGCACCTACAGTTCCATCAGATCCAAGTCCCCAGAAAATACATCTCTTTATATCGTTTGCTTCAGTATCAATGATCTCTTTAACTTCTATAGATAGATTTGTTACATCATCATCAATACCAACTGTAAATCCGTGAAATCCATCATTATCAATATGTGAAAAAACAGCTTTTACCATTGAAGGCGTAAATTCTTTAGAGCTCAGTCCATATCTTCCACCAATTATGTTAATACCTTTTCCATTGAGTGCTGTCATAACATCTAGATATAAAGGTTCTCCAAGGGCACCAGGTTCTTTAGTCCTGTCAAGAACAGCTATCTTTTTAACACTGGTAGGAATTGTTTCAAGAAATTGCTTTAATCCAAATGGTCTATATAATCTAATCTTAAGTAATCCAACCTTTTCTCCATTTGCATTCATATAGTCAACTGTTTCTTCAACTGTTTCAGCACCGGAACCCATAATAATTATTATTTTGTCTGCTTCAGGGTGACCGAAATAATCATAAAGATGGTATTGTCTACCTGTTTTTTTTGCAAATTTATCCATGTACTCCTGAATTATTTCCGGAGTTGCATCATAGTATTTGTTTACTGTTTCTCTTCCCTGAAAATATACATCAGGATTTTGTGCACCAACTTTTACCTTTGGTCTGTCTGGAGATAGTGCTCTGCTTCTGAATTCCTCAATATATTTCATTTCTGTCATTTCTTTCATTAAGTCATAATCGACCATATCTACTTTCTGTATTTCATGAGAGGTTCGAAATCCATCAAAAAAGTTCAGGAATGGGATAGACGTTTTTAAAGTTGACAGGTGGGATACAACTGCCAGATCAAGAGTTTCCTGAATTGAACCGGCTGCAATCATTGCAAATCCTGTGTTTCTTACAGACATTACATCAGAGTGATCACCAAAAATTGACAAAGACTGCGCTGCAAGAGATCTTGCTGAAACATGAAATACTGTCGGCAGCATTTCTCCAGCTATTTTATGCATGTTAGGGATCATTAATAAGAGTCCCTGTGATGCTGTAAATGTTGTGGTTAAAGAACCTGCTGATAGAGTACCATGAACTGCTCCTGCAGCACCACCCTCAGATTGCATTTCAATTACATCAAGTTCCTGTCCGAAAATATTTTTTCTTCCCTGAACAGCCCAACTGTCGGCAAGTTCTCCCATAACTGATGACGGCGTTATCGGATAAATTGCGGCTATTTCACTAAACGCATATGCGACATGTGAAGCAGCTGTATTTCCATCGATTGTTGCTTTATTATTTGCCATAAAAATCTCCTTATGATTTTTTTTTTTTTTGTATTTTAAAATTAACATATTAACTAATAGCTGTCAAGAATAAAACAATAATATGTTTAACGTTTTGTAAATAAAATAAACATTTTTAACAATTTATCATTAAGATTTTTTTGTACACATCAATTGCCTATCCCGGTATCTACTGTTTCTATTTTAATTAAGGGTACCCCTCTTATAAAGAATTGCTGATAATATTGACAGAATTTGATAATAATATTATATTTAGAATATGGAAAAAGTTGTTGTTATCGGAAAAGTTGAGGATCAGGATGAAATAAGACGTTCGGATACATGGGCTATGACAGGAACTGAACGGATGATGGCAATCGCAGAACGAATGGGTACATGGAATAAACCGATAATCAGGAAAGTTGAAATCCGTAAATTAGATTATAAAAATGATAAAATTAACATCTGATATGAAGGATTTAATAGTTTTATTTAATGAACATAATGTTGATTATTTGATTTGCGGAGGTTATGCCGTTGGATATTACGGATATATAAGAGCCACTTTTGATTTTGATATTTTAATTAATCCAAATAAAAAAAATGCAATAAAGACGATGAAAGCATTAACAAAATTCGGTTTTGGAAATGCAGGATTTGATGAGAGCTATTTTACTAAAGAAGGTACAGCAATCCATATGGGAGTAGAGCCGAATGCAATTGATTTATTAACAAGTGTTTCTTCTGAAAAGACATCATCATATTTTAAAAATACAGTAACTGATACAATTGATGGAATAGAGCTGAGAATCATCGGCTTTGATGATTTGATCAAAGTAAAAAAACTTGTAAATAGAAATAAAGATAGAATTGATGTTGAAGAGCTTTTAGCAAAAAAAAATAAAGAAAAAGACTAATAAAGAAAAGATTTAAGAAATCCACTTGTGCCAAAATGGATATTTTTTTTAAATTACTTCACAAAATTTTAAATTAAATTCATTACAATAATTATATTACACAACCTTTTTAAAGTCAAAAAAGGCTGGTTCATTAAAAACAGGGTAAGGACAAGCCATACCACTACGTAAGCTAAGAAAATAATTATTGGGGCTTCCCTTGTGGATGCTCAATTGTTAAGAGATTTCTATTTTAGGCGTTGGATTGTGATAACAGAGTGAATTTTCAGTGATTTTATTTTTTTTGGTTATTATAAGGGTATGATTTTGTAAAATTATGGTCATTTGAAGAGGATACTTATATAATAAAATTATTGTCTTTATAAATTCAAAAAAATTACATCTAAAATATTATTTTCATTTATTATCATCCCTGCTTCCTATAAATCTGAATATTTTAGCCTCCAATCACTTGAATAAATTATTGGAATAGGATAAAATTCTTTATGATTAAATCTGTATTAAATTTTTTTTTTTTAGCTATAATTTTCATTTCACTATTAGTCTCCTGTACAAAAAATATTAAAAATGAAAAAAATAAAATTGTAAAAAAATCAATTCAAAAAGTTGAAAAAAAAGAAGTAAAATTAATTGAAAAAAAAGATATAATAAAAAAAGGAGATACAATCATAAATCTTCTTAGAAATAAAGGTATGGACTATCAAACTGCATTTAAAATGTTTTCTGATGTAAAACCAGTTTTTGATTTAAGAAAACTGAATGTAGGGATGAAATATTCCTGTTTCTTTAATAAAGGAAATTTAATAAAATTTACATATCAGATAGATGATAATTCTTTTCTTCACATATCAAATATGGAAAAGGTTTATAAGGGCTTTATTAAAAATATTCCCTATGAAATTAAAGAAGTTGTGATAACAGGAGAAATTGAGAGTTCTTTATTTGAGTCTATCCTGAAAAAGGGAGAGATGGCTGAACTTGCAGACCTTATGGCTTCTCTATATGAATATGATGTTGATTTTAATAGAGATTTGAGGAAAGGTGATAAGTACTCTTTACGAGTTGAAAAGCGGTTTTTACAAGGAGTGTTCAAAGGATATAATAGAATAATTGCAGC
The DNA here is from genome assembly GCA_965371805.1 of uncultured bacterium. Classification (GTDB taxonomy): domain Bacteria; phylum Acidobacteriota; class Aminicenantia; order UBA2199; family UBA2199; genus JAOZTV01. The sequence goes on from CBDUZW010000046.1 coordinate 26,369, forward strand.
AGATTTTACACAAAAGAAACGCTCAATTAAAGTTGTTTTGTTTGAATCACCAGATGGTAAAATTGCATATTATCATCCTAATGGAGCAGCAGTAAAAAAAATGTTTTTAAGATCCCCGCTACCTTTTATGAGAGTAACATCAAGGTATGGAGTCAGAAAACATCCGGTATTAGGTTATTCTGCCAGGCATTATGGCATTGATCTTGGAGCCAGGAGAGGTACAAGTGTTAAGGTAACTGCAAGTGGTGTTGTTATCAAAGCTGGATATAATAGAATAAAAGGAAGATATGTTGAAGTTAGACATCCAAATAAATATATAACCCAGTATTTTCATTTATCCGGTATAAAAAAAGGTGTCAGAGTTGGAGTAAGGCTAGTGCAGGGACAGCTAATAGGATATGTGGGTAATACAGGAAGGTCAACCGGTCCTCATCTTCATTATGGGGTAAAGAAGGGTCGTAGGTTTATGAATCCTCTTAAATTGAAATCTCCAAAAAAGAATCCGGTAAAGAAAAAATATTTAGCTGCTTTTAAAAATCATTCTAAAAAGGTCCTTGATTCCCTATATAGAAAAAATGTTAAATTTAACTTAAAAGCAGAAATAATTGAAAGATTAAAACCTGTTTTAAATCCATTAAAGATTGTTTCAGGTATAAAATAATAAGATAAGGATAGAATACTAAATGAAAAAAAGAATAAGTTTCTCTGAGATGGTCCGAACTTCAGACAATGCATTTATGATCGTTTTGCCAATGATAATCGGGTTATTAGGTGGCTTTGGAGCCATTGGGTTAAAATATTTAATACATTTTTTCCAGGATCTATTATGGGGTAATTATAATTATGATGGCTCTATCCTTAAAACAATACTTATCCCTACAGTTGGAGCATTTGTTGTCGGAATGATAATATATTTTTTCTCTAAAGAAGCTAAGGGACATGGAGTGCCGGAAGTAATGGAAGCAATAGCTTTGAGAAAGGGAGTTATTAGACCCAGAGTTGTCGTTTCCAAGGCAATATCTTCTTCTCTGACAATTGCATCAGGTGGTTCTGTTGGACGTGAGGGACCTATTATTCAGATTGGATCCGCCATCGGATCCGTGCTGGGACAATTTTTTAAATTTTCAAAAGACAGAATGCAGACTCTTGTAGGATGTGGAGCCGCGGCTGGTATTGCAGCTGCATTTAATGCCCCGATCGCAGGAGCTATTTTTGCAGTTGAAATAATTTTAAGAGATTTTACTGTTAGACAATTCACTCCCATTGTTATCGCTTCAGTTTCAGCTACGGTAGTTTCAAGAGCATTTTATGGTAATGTTGTCGCATTTACAGTTCCCAGTTATGAACTTGTAAATCCAGTAGAACTTATTCCTTATGCTGTCTTAGGTCTAATTGCAGGTTTAGTGGCAATATTATTTGTGAAAGTATTGTATTTTTTTGAAGATATATTTGATGCAAAGAAGATTCCGGATTTTTATAAAACAGCTTTTGGCGGATTATTGGTTGGAATAATTGGATTATTCTTTCCTCAGATATTTGGAGTAGGCTATGAGGCAATCGATCTGGCTTTAATAGGGCAAATGAGTTCCTGGTTATTGCTTGCTCTTATTTTTCTAAAAATTCTTGCATCTTCACTAACTCTTGGATCAGGCAGTTCAGGAGGGGTTTTTGCACCTTCTCTGTTTATTGGAGCAATGACAGGAGGGCTTTTTGGTACGGTTGTCCATAAGTTGTTTCCTACAATGACAGCGGGTTCAGGAGCATATGCTCTTGTTGCAATGAGTGCTGTTGTTGGAGCCTCAACGCATGCTCCAATTACTGCAATAATGATCATTTTTGAAATGACAAATGATTATAAAATTATTCTACCCTTAATGATTGCTACGACAATTAGTAGTCTACTGACAACAAAACTTCAAAAGGGCTCTATTTATACTTTAAAATTAATAAATAGAGGTGTTAACCTTCTCCAGGGTAGAGAGATAAATATATTAAAATCAATGAGAGTAAATGATCATCTGAGAAGTAATATCGAACTGATCAAGTCAGATGCTTCAATGAAAGAAATAGTGGAACGGTTTATTAATTCCGATAGCAGGCATCTTTATTTAACTGATGATAATAATGATGTTGTTGGGAAAATTACTCAAAATGAATTAAGTACAGTTGCACCGGACTATGAAAACCTGAAGGGCATTATTGTTGCTCAGGATATTTCAACTCCAAATAATACTATTGTTACTGATATGGATCATCTGGATTTTGTTATGAAGGAATTTGAAAAAGAGAATGTTGGAGAAATTCCAGTTGTGGCAGCGGATAATCCATCTAAGATCCTTGGAACAATCTGGAGAATCGATGTAATCGCTGCATATAATAAAGAAATTTTAAAGAGAGATCTTGTTGGTGAGGTTTCTCATCTAATGACAGCTTCCACCTATTCAAAAATAGTCGAAATTGCAGAAGGTTTATTCTTGCAGGAAATAGAAGTACCTGATGTTTTTATCGGGGAGAAAATCAGGGATATTGATGTAAGAAATAAATATAAAGTAGATATAGTTCTGATTAAGGACAACTCCAATAAAAGTAAAACAAAAAAACAAAAGGTCACATCCTTACCAGATAGCCAACATATATTTCAAGAAGGTAACACTCTTTTAATCCTGGGTGAAAAAAAGAGAGTAGAGTATCTAAGCAGGTTATAGAGGAAAAATGATTATAGAACAATTTTTACCGGCTTTTCATTATGGTGATGCAATCGGTAATTCAACTTTAGCATTGCATGAATATCTGTTAAGTAAAGGAATAACAAGTAGAATAATTTCATTAACTATTGACGAAAACATGGAAGAGTTTGCCGTTCCTTTTAAAGATTATATAGAGGATGAAAATTCAATTAAGATATTGCATTTTGCGATTCCTTCTGAATTAACAGATTATTTTTTAAAGGCAAAGGGAAAAAAAGTTATGATTTATCATAATATTACACCTTCCGAGTTCTTTATTGATTATTCTGATGACCTTGTTAAATTTACTTTGGAGGGAAGAAAACATTTAGAGAGGTTAAATGATTGCTTTGATCTTTCTATTGCTGTCTCTAATTATAATGCTGATGAATTAAGAGAATTAAACTATAAAAATGTAATTAAAATTCCTCTTATGATAGATCTTGATGATTATAAGCAACCTTTTAATAAACCTTTTTATGATCTTGTAAAAGATGATAGAAAAAATATAATTTTTGTTGGAAGGATATCTCCTAATAAGAAAATTGAAGATCTAATAAAGGTACTTTTCTACTATAAAAAATATATTTCTCCATCTGTCCGTCTAATTATTGCCGGGAAAACAAATTCTTTGCCTAAATACTTTCAGGCAGTAAGAGATCTTGCTTCCAGGTTTTTATTAACATCAGAGGATATTCTCTTCACAGGCCATATTCCTTTTGATGAACTTCTATCTGTATATAAGCTTGGGGATGTATTTTTATCAATGAGTGAGCATGAGGGGTTTTGTCTGCCATTAATTGAAAGTAGTTTTTTTGAGGTCCCGGTAGTTGCATATAATGCAGGAGCTGTAAGTGAAACCCTTAATGGTTCAGGTTTGATCTTCAATAATAAGAAAACAGAGCTGGTTGCCGGATTACTGGAAAATGTGATTGAAAATAATGACATTAGAATGGAAATGAAAAGAAAGCAAAAAAAACTTATAGATGCATATTTGAAAGACTCAAAACCTGAAAAACTCTTTGAAGTTTTATCAAATTTATAAGATGATTAGAGTTGGAATAGTTGTTCAAAGATATGGCAAAGATGTACTTGGTGGAGCAGAGACACTTGCTAAAAATGTAGCTGAAAAATTAAATAGTTCTGGTTTTGATGTGACAGTTTTTACTACTGCTGCAAAAGACTATATCACTTGGAAGGATGAATTTGAAATTGGAGAGTCCATCTTAAAAGGTGTTCTGATAAAAAGATATTCAGTAGCAAAAGAACGGAATATACAGGAATTTAATAAACTTTCAGATAAATTTTTTCATCCGGAAACAAAAAAAAGAGATGAGGGTGAATGGATAAGAGAGCAGGGACCTTACTCACCTGATCTAGTTTCGGGTTTACAGGAAAACCAGAAAGATATAGACGTTTTTATTTTTTTTACATATCTTTATTATACAACTGTAGAAGGTTTAAAAGCAGTTACAAAACCGGCTGTACTTTTCCCAACTGCACATGATGAACTTCCCATCCATATGGAGCTTATGAGAGAAGTCTTTGATAGACCGGATTCTATTTTTTTTCTAACTGGTGCAGAAATGGAATTTATAAAAAAAAAATTTGCTCCACCCAAAAAAATGGAACTAATCAGGACCGGTGTTTCATTCTCAGAAAATGTCAGGAAAGGTCTTTTTAGAAATAAATACTCACAATATTTCCCATATATTTTATATGCAGGTAGGATTGAAGCTGGAAAGGGCCTTGATACTGTTTTTAACTCTTTTCGGGAAATAAGAAAAAACATGCTTGTAGATCTTGTGTTGATAGGAAAAAAGCTTATGGATATACCTGATATTGAAGGTATAAAATATCTTGGTTATATTTCTGAAGAAGACAAACTTGATGCTTTTAAGGATGCGGTCCTTTCGATTCAGCCATCTCCCTATGAATCTTTATCTTTTACAACATTAGAGTCATTTTCACAGCGGACTCCAGTGCTTGTAAATAGAAAATCTGAAGTATTATTAGAACATGTTGAATTATCAGGTGGGGGATTATGCTATGATAATGAGGAACAGTTTGTAGAGAGTTTTGAAAAAATCCATAAAAATCCTAAATTAAAAAGAAATATGGGTAATAAAGGTTATAAGTATCTTATATCTAATTTTTCCTGGGACATTGTTATGGAAAAAATAGATAAATCATTGCGAGCTTTGGTAAATATAGATTAGTGTTAATCCCCAAAGATATTTCAGATATTGCTAAAGTTTGCGCAGATTGTGGTAATTGCTTATATTCCTGTCCTGTTTATAATGCTGAACTTATTGAGCCTAATTCTCCGAGAGGAAAAGTTAATTTATTAAAGGGAATCATTAATGGAGAGTTATCTAATACATCTGAAAGCAAGAAATTTATATATCAATGTCTTCTTTGCGGCAGTTGTGAAGACACTTGTACAAAAGGTGTGAAATTTTTAGATATGATGATCAATTATAGAGGAATTATATCCAAAAATAAAAAAATTCCCTTTTTGAAAAAAATTATATTATCTTTTTATCAATCATATTTCTATAAAAAAATGCTATTTATTATTGATATTCTAAAAAAGACTTCACTAAAAAAATTAATATTACTACCTGAAAGACAAAAAGCTGATCTAAAAAAATATTACTCAGAGGACCATAACAAGACTTATGATATATTGTTTTTCCCGGGTTGTGTATTAACTGATTTTTATCCTGAAATCATAGAAAAATCAATTAAATTTTTAGAAAAAAATGGTTTTTCAGTTTTATTACTTAAAAATCACTTATGTTGTGGATTCCCTCATCTTTCCCAGGGGTGGAAGGATAAATTTGATAAGTTAAAAACAGAAAATATAAATGTGTTTAAAAAGTATAATTTTAAGAATATTGTTATTCCCTGTGGAACATGTACGATGACATTCAAAAATTATTATGGTTTTCATGATGATACTGAGATTTATGAAATAACAGATTTTATTTATAAGTTCATAAAAAATGCTAAATTGAATGATGAATTTAAAAATAACAGAAAAATAACTTATCACGATCCCTGTCATAATGTAAATTCTCTAAATATTATGGAGCAGCCAAGATATTTTTTAAGACAGGCAGAACAAAATTTTGTAGATGATCAGTCAAAGCTGTGCTGTGGTTTTGGCGGTGTATTCTCTATTGGTTCCCCGTCAACATCAAAAAAAATATTAGAAAAAAAAAATGAAATTATTAAAGAAACTGGAGCAGATACAATAGTCACCTCATGTCCAGGATGTTATATGCAGCTAAAAGAAAATATGGCTCAGGATGTGAAGTTTTTTACAGATCTATTCACTTGAATATAAATACTCTTCCAATAGAATATATCAAACCTGATCTCCCCTTAAGGATTTGCACAAACAATCCGCTATGCTATTGCCTCTTAAGCATATTTATGACATAATACCTTTTACTTAATTTGTACTAATTTTGATATATTAAAAAAGGAGATAAGAATGGTAGTTAAAAATGAAGATATAATTAAAGTACACTATACAGGAACGTTTGAAGATGGGGAGGTTTTTGATTCTTCAAAGGATAGGGACCCTCTAATATTTCAGACAAGTGTTGGTATGATGATACCCGGGTTTGATAAAGGTGTTATTGGGATGAAGATTGGAGATAAAAAGAAGATTACAGTTTCTGCAGCAGATGGTTATGGAGAGATCGACCCAAATAGAGTTATAGAGATGACACTTGACAAGTTTCCAGAAGGACATAAACCGGAAATTGGAATGCATATGGAACTTGTAGATCAAAATAAACATGTAGTACCTGCAGTAATTAAAGAAATTAAAAAAGATGCTGTTATTTTAGATGCGAATCATCCACTTGCCGGTAAATCAGTTGTTTTTGATGTAGAACTACTTGAGATTGGATGTGAAATGCCAGAACATCACCACCATCATGGTGAAGATGGTTGTGGATGTACAAGTCAAAAAAAAGAAGTTGAAGGCGACGCATGTGACCAAAATGGTGGCTGTGGCGGTTGTGGTCATTAATCCCTCCAGGGAAAAGTTTAGATATAATTTTATCTATTAGAAATCACAGTATAAATCTATAAATTATTTCGACTAAATTTTTTTTAAAATAATGTTGGTTTTTTTCTTGACTTTCTTGCTATAATTCATTATATTCATATATAATCAATAAAAAAAAATTTTAGGAGAATATTAATTATGAAAAAAAGTGAATTAGTAAGTGCAGTAGCAAAAAAAACAGGACTAACAGTAAAGGAAACTGAAGAAACAATCAATGGTCTTTTTGAAGAGATCACAAATGCTATGTCAAATAAAGACAAAGTAACTTTAGTTGGTTTTGGAACTTTCGGAACATCTGATAGAGCAGCAAGAGATGGCGTTAATCCAGCTACAGGTGAAAAAATTAAAATATCTGCAAGAACAGTACCAGTATTTAAGGCTGGAAAAGCTTTAAAAGAAAAAGTTAAATAGTACTTTTTTATATAACAGCAAAATTTGTAACAATCCTGAAAAATGTTTTTATACTATTTAAATAGAGTATATAAATAACTTGATTGGGATTGTTAGAAATTTTTATTTTGAATTTAATATTCATTGTCTGCTAAGGCAATATATTATTAAATATTAATTAGCTAAGAAGGAGTATATATTTCTATGGATGTAATAGACTGGGTACTAATTTATATTTATTCTTTAGCTCATATCCTGGGAAAATTCTTTCTTGATATATTGAATATGATTTTTAATTTTACCCCATTTCCCATTCAACTGATAGATCCAATAGGTTTTCTGATAATACTAACTGTTTTTGCAATGGTTGTACTTCTTTCTAGAAAAGTTGCAAAATGGATATTAATTATCAGCTGGATTTTTATCTTTTTTAAAATAACTTTGATTATATATAAAGGATGACTGCTGTTTTTCTCATTTATCCGGGAGATAGTATGAAAAAGTATATTTCGATAGTATGTGTTTTTATTTTGTTAGTGCTATTTACTTCAGGCTGTAGAGAACATGGAACTATAAGCCTCTCGGAAATAGAGGAGAAGGATGGACTATATTACAGGATAAATGAGAAAAAACCTTTTACTGGCAAATTAATTGATTTTTATGGCGAAGATAAGAAGAAAATTGAGGAGTTTTATCAAGATGGTAAAATCGAGGGGAAATCTATATATTGGTATGATAATGGACAAATGAAATTTGATTTAACTCTGGAAAATGGGAATGGCAAAAAAATAGGCTGGTATAGAACAGGACAGAAAAAATACGAAGTTGGATTTAGGGATTGGAAAGCCAATGGGAAATATATAGAATTATATAAAAGTGGAAAAAAAAAGTTCGAAGTTAATTATAAATCAGGAAAAGCAGATGGAAAGTTCACTGAATGGGAAGAGAATGGATGGATAAAGTCTGAAGGATATATGGAAAAGCAGAAAAAATAACAATTATTTCATATAAAAAAAATATATATCTTCTAAAATTTTAATATCAACATCTAAATAATCAGCACTTTCTTCTAGTTTTTGTATTCTAGATTGCAAAACTGTTAAACACAATTTTTTACTATCATAAGCCAATAATTTCTGGAATCAAATTCATTACTCTATATTCAAAAAAATGTAAAAAATCCAAAAAATTGGATAAACGTCCTATATGTTTGCGAAAATAAATTAATTTTCTTGACATTTTTTATATAGTATTATATATATATATAGATATGAGGTATAAATTGATAGGAAAGGAAAATAAAACAAAAGAAATAATAATTGTTTGTCTTTATAGAAATGATGATAAACTTGTTTTAAAAAAAATATTTGTTTGTATAATATTATTTTTTCAAATAAAATGTATTAATTAACCTTATCTCTCAGGATTTGGCTGGCCTTAAACACAGGAACTACTTTTGCCGGTATTTTAATTTTTTCACCAGTTGAAGGATTAACACCATCTCTTTCAGACCTGTCAGATGTTGTAAATGTTCCAAATCCGCTAATTCTAACACTTTCTTTTATAGAGATAGCATTTGAAATTTCTTCAAATAAAACATTAACTACTTCATCAGTTAACTTGATAGTAAGGTTTGTTTTTGCAGCAATTAAATTTAATAGTTCTTTTTTATTCATAATAATTCCTCTCCTTAAAATAAATGAAAATTGACTTTAAAATTTGCTATTTATACTGCTTTTCTTAATCTTCCCAATTCTCCAGATTTCCCATGTTAAAGTACCCTGAGATCTCTTCCTTAAGATCTGTATGGAATTGATCGTTATTTTCCAATTGAATGCGTCCATCATTGAACATTGATTTCTTATCCCATATTATTTTTTGTTCTACAAATTTCTCATAATTCTCATCAGTATTTGGAAGTGTGAATTCAGCTTTAAGCTCAGTGCGATTGGCATATAAAGATAATTTTAAATTATTTAGCTGCATTTTACTGTTTATTAATAACTATAATCAATTGAAAAAAAAAAGTCAAGAAAAAAAATTATATCATTTCTTTATAATTTTCAAAATAAATAAAAGTAAAACTGCTCCTACAAATGATGTGACAAGTGGACCAATAGTTGCACCACCAATAGATAGTTTTAATTGGCCAAAGAGCCATCCACCAAGATACCCACCAATGATACCTACAATAATATTAATAATAATCCCAAACCCTTTACCTTTCATAAATAAACCTGCAAGCCAGCCTGCGACTCCACCAATTACTAGAAACCAAATAAAGTTCATAACAAAACCCTCCTTTAATATTTAATTAATTTAAACTCAATTATATAATATACAAAAAATATAAACAAACTTGGAATAAAGCTTTGAATGAATGAAAAATTAGAAAATTACTCTTTATTTATTTTCCTCTTACACGCAAACTTTCAAATTAATATTTTTGATGAATCTGTCAACATTCCCAGAGGTTATGCTTATTAACTTGATGCTATGCAGAACGGTAGTAGTGTAAATTCTAAGTTCTTTTTTATCCTTATTATTCTCAATATAAATAATGTTATTTATCGGGATCCTGTTAGAGATAACTTCGTTATCTATGATCATGTAGTAATAAATCTTTTGATTTGTAAAAGTTATGCATCCTGAGCCCTCAATATTTTCTTCTTCAAAATGTAGTTCGAAATGGCCACAGATTTCTGAAATGATTTTTTCACTGGGTTGTATACTTTCTTTTACTAATTGCATGCTGTTGGACGAAGTGTTTAACCGATGGCATTTTTCAGTATTTCCATTGCATTGTATTTCACATTCAATTTCAGGGTGTGAGCAACCGGCATTTGGTATATTTATAAATGGGGAAATTACAAACGAGGGACTTTCGTGTCTGTTGATCATCTCATCATCATTAAAATAAAACTTGCAGTTTTGCATGCTGCTCCCTGGTATGATTTAAACCTACTTTTTAAATTTCCAAATAAATTCCCTAAGTTTTTTCTTATAATTTTTAGAGGCTTTACTAGCCTTCAACGGCTCGCTGCCGTTTAGTTCCCGTCTGCTTTTGACGACTCTACTGAATATGATATTCTATAGAGATAAGAATCTAATCCTGATTTCCTGAATATTGTACTCAGAGTTTTTTGAAATCAAAATTAATTGCTGATTTTTATTAAACTATATATTAAGAGATCAAATAATTTTTGTCAAGTATTAATTTCCCGCTTTTTTAAATATAATTGATTCTTTATATCTGTGCATTTATTATATGTTTACACTCAATCTAATAGCTTCTTAAGAGCTTTTTTTGCTTCTTTATTATCTGGCTTAATTTTTAATGCTCTTCTATACTCTTTTTCTGCATCTCTTTTATTTGTAAGTTTTTCATAAATCAACCCCTTTCTCCAATATGCATAAGACTCATATATTTTATACTTTTCTGATTTATAACTTAAGAATTTGTCAAAATATTTTAGGCCTTCTGCAAGATTCATTCCAGAGTCAAGGCTATTTGTACCTAAACCATACCATGCTAATATTTCCTCAGAATTAAATTGTAAGGCTCTTAAAAGGTTAATCTCGCAATTCTTATATTCCTTTAACTCCTTATAATGAAACCCCAGGTTTAAATAACCATCACACTCATTTGGTTTTAATTTTACTGCCTTTAAATATTCTTCTAATACTCTTTTGGGTTCTTTTTGATCCTTATAATAGGCAGCCCAAGCAAAATGACCTTTATACCTGTCAATATCAGATATCTCTTTCGCTTGTATTTTAGCTTTTTTACTTGATCCTCCAGCAATCCATGGGGCCTGGAGATAGTAGCTCATCAATCTAAATCTGGATTCAAGGTTTTTGCCATTTAGTTCAATTGATTTAATATATGCTTTTCTACATTTCTTTGCCAGACCCATCTTTTTAAATACTGAAGCACTCTGGGCATATGCTCCATATGTATCACCTAAAACTAAATAAAATTCAGAATTTTCGGGTTCAATTTTTACTGCTTTTTCACAAAGTTCGACAGCTCTTTTAATTTTGCCCTTAATTAAAGCCTCTTTACCCTTCTTAATCAAAATCTGACCCTCTGATAGGACAGGTTTTTCAACTATTACCTCATTAACCTGTGAATTGACAGAAATGTTAATTAAAACAATAAATAGTGTACAAAAAATTACTCTTAGTCTCATAAATCCTCCGTTATTTTTCATTAATGAAATATATAATACAAATGTAGGCAACATTATTGCCAAAAAAAATGGAGGAAATTTCCAGGAAAAGGGACATTTCTTATAACCCACCTGTCATAATTTAATGACAGTCATATAAATATAAGATTTAATAATTTAAATATTACTTAAAAAAAATGAATCCAGCTTAAATCAAATTTTAAAGTAAATAAAATTCTTTGTAGAGTCTTTAGTATGAGTTTTAGGTTTTTATAAAGGTTTTAAAAAAAATAATTGAAATATTCGACTTTTGATATTATACTTACCACATGGAAAAATTAAAAATTATGGACAAAATTGAATTGATCTATTTTGAACCTGGAGCAACTTTTTCTCCTGCTTCTATCAGTAATTATCTAGATAAAATATTAGAATACAAATTTAACACACTTAAATACCAAAGATTTTTTAACCTTTCAAAGATTAAATCAAACTTAATAAAACCGGATGATATTGAGAATATAGTTCACTTAGCAAAGGATTTCAGACTAAATAATAGAGATATTAGAACTTGTTTTTATTGCAAAAATGATGAAGACAAAAAACTTGTAGATATATTTGTAGAAAAAATGAAACCGGACTTTATATATTATTTTGCTTCAACAAAACTGGAAGAGTGTACTGATTATCTTAATATTAATATTGAATATTTAAAGAAACTTTAATTATTTATTGTCTTTTATAATTAATGTAATAGAGTATGTCTTTCTTTTAACATTTAGTTTACTGTTTAATAAACTCTTCATAATTCTTATCAGTATTGGGGAGAGAGTTCTGCTTTCAATTCTGTGCAGTTTAAACATAAAATTATTCTGTGATTTCTATTTGATTCCCATCTGGGTCCAAGATAACACTTTCATAGTATCCATCTCCTGTAGTTCTTGGTTCTCCATAAATTTCAATACCATTTATTCTTAATTCTTCAGTTATTTGATTTACCTTCTCTTTACTTCCAACCGAAATGGCAATATGAGTTAATCCTTTTGTGTTTTCCTTGAAGTCAATTTTATTTGAGATGTTTTCTTTTTCCATAATTTCAATCCTTGCACCACTATCAAATGATAAGAAATATGATGAAAATCCTTTTTTAATATTCTCATACTTTTTTCCACATTTCATGTTGAAATACTTTATATAAAAATCTCGCATTTTTTTTAAATCATTTGTCCAAAAAGCAATATGTTCAATGTTCATGTTCATTCTCTATTTGTTTTTTCAGCCCAACTTCCCAATTCAACATTCTCGACAAAATGGTCCACATCTCCAGAGGCAATGCACAACAATTTGAAACTATGCAGTACATTTGTTGTGTGTATTTTGAGCTTGTTTTGTTGCTTATCTCTTTCAACATAAACTATGTCATTTACTGGGATACAGCTGGAAATGACTGCTTCATTTATGGTCATGTAGTAACAAATCTTTTTACTGGTTAAAGTGATACACCCGGATCCTATAATGTTCTTCTCTTTAAAGTGGAGTTCGAAATTGCCGAAGAGCTCTGAGATGGGGGGGACAATAGTTTGTTGAGATTCTTTTGGAAAGAGCATGGTTAATGATCACCTTTGTTATCTCTTTCCAAAGGAGAATCTGGATTTAAGTACCAAAAAATTTCTTGGAAAATTAATGGAGGCGAAAGAAGTAAAGGTATCTCTTGTTTGTGTACTTTTCTTTCATCCTCTTTCATATAATACTCGCATGTTTGCATGCTTCCTTTTGCCCCCAGATTAAAATTTATTTTAATTATTTTTTCTGAATATAGAATAGTAAATAATTGCACCAAAAAAGTCAAGTATTAAATATTTGGTGCCAGTTCAAAAAATCCACGAAAATAAAACAGTTCCTGATACAACTGACATTGACAACATGAATGAAACAAGACCAAAGATTGCTTATGAGATCCTTTAAAAAGAAGTTGATGGCTCACAAAAGGATTTAGGGTATGCAAACTGAATTGATCTTTAATCCTGGAAATCATAAGTACACGAAGGGAGATCGAACCCTCCCTCCGGTTAGCCCTAGGGCTTATATATGAAACCTCCTTCTTTAATGAAGAAGGTGCTACTAAAGGCAGCTAAATTCACAAATGTTGTGAACTTTACTGCCAGGGAAACAGGGATTATATCAGTGAGGATGAGAAAATACAAGCCTATATTTTGGCAATGGAAAATTAACCATTTTTGGTGCCAGGCAGAATTTATTTTTATTAACAATTTAGAAGTGATGTAAAATAATCAGGAACCTTTGTCTCAAATGTCATTTTTTCTTTTGTATGAGGATGTAATATGGTTAAAGAGGCCGCATGAAGTGTAAGTTTTTTAATTTTTTTGTCCTCATTTCCATACATTTTATCTCCAACCACAGGACAACCTTTTTCTGAAAAATGGACTCGGATCTGATTTTTCCTTCCTGTAATTAGATCTATTTCAAGCAAACTATACTTTTTTGATTCCTTTAGAACTTTAAATCCGGTCTTAGAAAGCTTACCTTTTTTTGGGTCATCAACAGAATACATTTTATAAGCACTATTTTCTGCAAGATATGAAGTAAATACTCCCTCCTTCTTCAATAAGGTTCCATGAACTACAGCATAGTACTTTTTTTTAAATCCATGCCATTCTTTCTGAAGATAATCCTTGGAATTTATATTTTTAGCAAAAATAATAATACCCGAAGTATCTCTATCTAAACGATGCACGATAAATACCCGGTTTCTTGATTTCTGATTCCCTTTTCTCACGTAGGAATTTAATCGATAATAAGCAGTATCTTCACTGATTTTATCAGTACTCACCGTTAAGAGACCACTTATTTTATCCGCAACTAGAATGTCATGATCTTCATAGAGAATAGAGAGTCCACTGGGGTGATATTTTTTTGGAGAACTTTTAAATTTTTTTTTAATATTCATATATGATTTTCCTTTATTCAACTTATTTTTGAAATATTTTATATGGTTCCCAGATCTCTGGTGCCATCAAAACCCACGTTTCCTCAGAAGCCTCAATAGCAAAAATCCCACTCGGGTCATACCTGTACACCACTTCTTTTTTCTTATTGAAGAGTATTATAGAAGCTGATCTAAGAGTCTTTGAATTCATCCGTTTATTTTGTCATATTTATCTTTAGATATCAAGAGAGTCTGAAATTCTTATTCACCAATTCTAACAAGATGTTTACATATCTTATCACCTTTCATTTCAATTTTGGTGCCAGGCAGAAAAACTTTTCTTTGATTATTTGATCCTCTCTTAACACTCTATTCTCTTTATTATGATATGAAATAAAAAGATATTCAGAGGTGTTCAGGATGAAATATTTATTATTAAGGCATAGTGGGGGAGTTTATGGGTTCACTAAGTGCTTTATTAAAAAACGGTTATACTATCGTGTGCTGTGCAAGCTGTATAGCTGATGGTGGAAGTC
>CBDUZW010000047.1:0-40926 GCA_965371805.1 uncultured bacterium
GGAAAAAATTGGGTATGCTAGATTTCACATTCCACCAAGTTTGACAATAACTCCATAGCCCATAGTATTTGGTTCATATTCAAAACGGATTTTTTTAGCAAAAACCTTAATATCATCTCCTTCTCTATTAATAACATGTTTATCAAATTTTACATCAAGATTTGCTTTATACATAAGTTCTGCGTATTTTTTATCAGGTACACCAAGAACATTCTCTTTCTTAATAACGTGTTGTGTTGATTTAAGAATTTTTTTTGCATAAACATCTTTATTTACTGCATAAAATGAAGAACAAGATAAATAAAAAAATAACATAAAACTAACTAATTTTTTACCTAAACCCATAATTTGTTGTACCTCCTGTTTTTTTTTGGAAAAGTCTGTGGAAACGTTTGGAAATTTTGTTGAAAACTTTCATAAAATGTTTAAAACCTAAATAAGTTATGAACATAGTAAGATAGTAGCATATTAATAACACAAAACCTATATTTTTATTAATTTTTCGATAATAATACACACTTATCCCTTATTAATCGTAATCGTATAGTTAACTACACGCTTACTTTTAAACCGTACCTTTCAAGTAGACCGGCTGATCCTAGTAAGAATAGGACACAGAAAAAACATTTACGAAAAACTCTAATTTATCAGAAAAAGCACTAATCAAAATAGATTTCCCAAACGTTTATTTATGGCGGGCCACAACTAATTATTAGAGCCATACCCTGCCCTGTTTTATTAAATATATGTTTTTAAATTATTCTTAAAATAATAGTTGACAAATAGAAGCAACTATTGTATATATAGGTCATGAATATTACATTAAAAACTGAATATGCATTAAGGGCCATTGAAGAGATTATGGAACAGGGTACCAATAAACCTGTGAGCCGGAAATTAATTGCTAAAAACAGAGAGATCTCTGAACATTTTTTGGAGAAAATATTTATCAGTCTTCAGAAGAAAAATATTCTTAAGAGTATAAAAGGGCCCGGCGGTGGTTTTATGTTAGCAAGAAAGATAGAGGATATAACCCTTTGGGATATATATTCAGCTGTGGATGATCCGACAAATAGAATAGACAGCTGTTATTATAAAACAACAAAAGGCTGCAATATGAAACAAATTTGCAAAACAAAGAATATATGGTTTAAATTCGCAAAACTATTAAAAGAGAATATGACATCAATATCCCTGAAAGATTTATCAAAAGGAGATATATAATGGATAACAAAAAGAATAAAGAATTAAAGCAGATTGCTGATGAAGATTATAAATTAGGTTTTAAAACCAATATAGAAATGGAAACAATCCCAAAGGGATTAAATGAAGATATTATCCGACTGATATCCTCAAAAAAAAATGAACCTGAATTTTTACTTGATTTTAGATTAAAGGCTTTCGCTCACTGGAAAACAATGACCTTCCCATTCTGGGCAAAACTGAATATTCCCCCAATTGATTTTCAGGACATCATATATTATGCTGCTCCAAAAAAGAAAAAGAAACTGAATAGTCTAGATGAAGTTGATAGCGAGATATTGGATACATTCAATAAACTGGGCATCCCGTTATTTGAGCAGAAACAATTGGCAAATGTAGCTATTGATGCTGTTTTTGACAGTGTTTCAGTTGCAACAACACATAGTAAAAAACTACTGGAAATGGGAATTATATTCTGCTCATTTTCAGAAGCTGTACAAAATTATCCGGAACTTATAAAGAAATATTTAGGCTCTGTTGTGCCATATAAGGATAATTTTTTTGCAAGTTTAAACTCAGCCGTTTTCAGCGATGGAACTTTTTGCTATATTCCCAAAGGTGTAACATGCCCTATGGACCTATCCAGTTATTTCAGGATCAACACATCAAATGTTGGACAATTTGAACGAACTCTGATAATTGCAGAGGACGAGAGTTCTCTCTCCTATCTTGAAGGATGTTCAGCACCTATGAAGGATGAGAATCAACTCCATGCCGCTGTTGTTGAATTGATTGCAATGGATAATGCAAAGATAAAATACTCTACTATTCAAAACTGGTATCCCGGCAATAAAGAGGGAAAAGGCGGAATATATAATTTTGTTACGAAGAGAGGGCTCTGTAAGGGTGTCAATTCAAGAATATCATGGACCCAGGTTGAGACCGGTTCAGCGATCACATGGAAATATCCATCATGCATATTAAAAGGAGATAATTCATTTGGAGAGTTCTCCTCTGTTGCAATAACAAATCATCATCAACAGGCAGATACAGGGACAAAAATGATCCATCTTGGAAAAAACACTAAAAGCACCATCATATCGAAGGGTATTTCTGCCGGTTTCAGTAATAATTCATATAGAGGACTCGTAAAAATTTCGAATAAAGCTAAAAATGCGCGAAACTTCTCTCAATGTGATTCGCTATTATTGGGTCCAAACTGTGGAGCCCATACATTCCCCTATCTTGAAACTGATACAAATACAGCAAAGGTTGAACATGAAGCAACTACATCAAAAATTGGTGAGGATCAACTGTTTTATTTGAGACAGAGAGGTCTTTCAGAAGTGGATGCAATTAATATGATCGTTGGCGGTTTTTGTAAAGATGTGTTTGAGGACCTGCCAATGGAGTTTGCAGTCGAAGCACAAAAACTACTTGAAATAAAACTGGAAGGCAGCGTCGGGTAGGAAGAAAAATTAAAAAGGAGCAAAGAATGTTTGAAATAAAAAATTTACATGCAGAAATAGAAGGAAAAAAAATTCTGAAAGGGATAGACCTTTCAGTAAAAGCGGGTGAAGTCCATGCAATTATGGGTTTGAACGGTTCAGGCAAAAGCACACTTACTCAAGTTATTGCAGGCAATCCGGGATATAAGGTTACTGGAGGAGATATAATCTATAAAAACTCAAATCTATTTGATCTGGAACCGGAGATAAGAGCAAGAGAAGGAATCTTTGTTGCCTTTCAATATCCAACTGAAATAGATGGTATCAATAACGGATATTTTTTGAGAACATCACTTAACGCAATTAGAAAACATCGGGGTTTGGAGGAACTAGACCCAATGGATTTTCAGATCGTCGTAAAAAAACATTTAAAGGACATCGGAATGGATCCGTCAATGATCGAAAGATCAATAAATCAGGGTTTTTCAGGTGGAGAAAAAAAGAGAAATGAAATCCTGCAGATGTCATTATTAGAGCCCACTTTAACAATATTGGATGAAACAGATTCCGGTCTTGATATTGACGCTTTAAAAGTGGTTGCAGAAGGGGTGAATAAGTACAGATCATCAGATAATGCAATAATTATAATTACTCACTATCAAAGACTTCTAAATTATATAAAACCGGATTTTGTGCATGTCCTTTTAGATGGTCAGATAGCAAAATCAGGTGGATGGGATCTGGCTCTCAAATTGGAAAAAAATGGATATGACTGGCTCGCTAAGAACGGAAACAGTAAAACTGCAGAGGCTTAATATGGCGAGTAACAATAACATATCCACTCTGGAAGACATTCTTGCTCCAGAGAGGGAACAGGAACTTATAAAATCGGAAGCAAAGTGGACAGCTGATATAAAAAAAAGCAGTTCTCAATTTCTAAAAAAAACTGGATTTCCTACACTGAAGAGTGAAGACTGGAAATACACTGATATTTCTCAAATCTACAAATATAATTTGATCCCGGACAAACCTGAGACATTCTTAAGTATTGAAGAAATATCCAATTTGCTACCAAAGAGGATTCTATCAATTAATCTTGTATTTATAAATGGATTTTTTATGCCTGATCTATCAAAACTTGAAGATCTGCCAACAGGGATTTCAGTTAAGAATATATCTCAATCAATTAAAGAGAAAGATCCATTATTAGAAAAGTATATAACAAGCTCTACTCTTTTTTTAGAAAATAGCTTTGTTCATTTAAACAATCTATTTCTTGAAAATGGTCTGTTTATTCATATCGATGAGAATATAGCATTAGAATCCCCAATACATATAATTTATCTGAATACAGAAGAGAAAGATTTTTCAACACAAAACCCCAGGAATCTTATAATTGCAGAAAATGGAGCAAAAGTTTCAATCCTTGAAGAATTCCATGGTAGAAACTCTAAACCTAATTTTATCAATCATGTAACTGAAATACTTGCAGATAAAAACGCAGAGGTTTCCCATTATTTACTGCAGAATGAAAGTAATGAAACATTTCAGGTTTCAACACTATCTGTTATCCAGGAAGAGTCAAGTAAATTTTCTTCACAGGTGATCTCATTGGGAGGTAAACTGACCCGTAATAATATTCACTCTAAACTGATTGGAGAAAATGCATCCTGTTTGATAAATGGTGTATATATCATAAATAAGAAACAGCATTTAGACAATTTCACTTCAATTGATCATATAAGTCCAAATTGTACAAGTTCCCAGCTATATCATGGAATATTATCAGATAGCAGCAGGGGGGTATTTACAGGAAGAATAAATGTACACAAAAATGCCCATAGTACTATTTCAAATCAAACAAATAGATCTTTAATGTTATCAGAGGAATCTCATGTAGATGCAAAACCTCAATTGGAGATATTTAATGAAGATGTAAAATGTTCTCATGCTGCAACAATCGGACAACTCGATGAAGAGAGCATGTACTATTTAAGATCTAGAGGAATAGCTCATAAAGACGCAAGACAGATGCTTACTTTAGCTTTTGCTCATAAAATCACACAAAAATTCGAGAATAAAAGTATAAGAAAAAAAATTGAAGAATTAATAGTAAAAAAAATGGATGATTTACAAGAGGCTGGATAATGATAAACCAGAGTAATCTTAGAGACAATTTTCCAATATTAAAGCAAAATATTAACGGTCACCCACTTGCCTATCTTGATAATGCTGCAAGTACACAAAAACCACAGGTAGTTATCGACCGTATTTTTGATTATTATAGAAAAGAGCATTCAAATATCCATAGAGGAGTTCATACTTTGAGTGCCATTGCAACAGATGCATATGAAGGTTCTAGAGATACAGTAGCAAAATTTATTAATGCGTCAAGTTCAAGAGAGATAATATTTGTAAGAGGAACAACAGAGGCCATCAATCTAGTTGCAAACAGTTTTGGAGAAAAAAACATTGGCAAGGGTGATGAAATAATAATTTCTGCTATGGAACACCACTCAAATATTGTCCCCTGGCAGATGCTTGCAGAAAAAACGGGAGCCATTTTAAAGATAATTCCCATGGATAAAAATGGTGTTCTCATGATGGACAGGTTTGAACAGTTAATAGGAGAAAAAACCAAGTTGGTCTCCATAGTTCATGTTTCAAATGCAATAGGGACAGTAAATCCAGTCAAATATATAATTGAGATATCCCATAAAAATGATATACCTGTACTTCTGGATTGTGCTCAGTCAATATCCCATATCCCAATTGATGTACAGGAACTGGACTGTGATTTTCTGGCCTTTTCGGGTCATAAAATTTATGGACCGACAGGTATTGGAGTCCTGTATGGAAAACAGGAACTATTGAATAGCATTCCACCTTATCAGGGAGGTGGAGATATGATCAAGTCTGTTACATTTGAGAAAACCACCTATAATGATCTTCCATATAAATTTGAAGCGGGAACACCTAATATAGCAGGGTCTATTGGACTTGGAGCAGCCCTGGAATATTTGTCTGAAATTGGTATGAATAATATTATGGAATATGAAAATAATCTTTTAGACTATATGAAAAAGAAGCTGCTGGAAATAAAAGAGATCAGGCTCATTGGAGATAGTTTGAATCGATCATCACTTATATCTTTTTTATTAGGTGATGTCCATCCTCACGATATTGGAACTATTTTAGATCAGTATGGTGTTGCTATCCGTACAGGGCATCATTGCGCACAGCCTGTAATGGATTTCTTTAATGTCCCTGCTACCGCAAGAGCATCTATCTCTTTTTATAATAATGAATCGGACATAGACCAATTAATTAATGCACTAAAAAAAGCGTTGGAGGTATTTTAAGATGTCAGACTTAAAACAGCTGTATAAGGAAGTAATATTGGATCATAACAGGTCTCCCAGAAATTTCAAAGAGTTGAAAAAGTTTACTCATAAAGCAGATGGATATAACCCTTTATGTGGAGATAAGTACACAATATATATGGATATAAAGGACAAGACCATTCTTGATGTAGGTTTTGCCGGCTCCGGATGCGCTATTTCAAAATCATCAGCTTCAATGATGACATCAATGCTCAAAGGTTCAACAGTAGATGAGGTAGAAACTTATTTTGAAGATTTCCATAATATGCTGACCTCTGACAAAGATGACGCTGAGCTTTCAGACAAAATCTGCAAATTAAAAGTATTAGAGGGTGTAAAAGAATTTCCAGCCAGAATTAAATGTGCAACATTGATCTGGCATACAATGAAGTCAGCAATAGAAAAAAACGAAAAGGATTAAACTCTGTTATAATAACTTATGACATTTAAATTTCTTATAATTATCGGTGGGATTTTTCTAATCTATTTTCTATTAACAAGTCCAGCTGAAATCAGAAAGCAAAAGATAAAAATTTTTAAAAAACATTTGAATTTTTATTTCTACGCCTTTATAGTTCTCTATCTTTTAGCCCTTGCCCTGGCACTCTTTAAAGGCTTCTAATATTATAATATTCAGGTTTTCGCATAATACTTCCGTAAGGGTCATTGCCTGAAGGAGCCTCAGGTAGGCTGAAGTAAAGTTTCAATGACCCGGACGGGCGAGGGAAGACAACGAGCCTAGAGGATATAGCTATGGGTAATTGATATTGAGGCTACTTTGTTAAAGAGGCTGTTTTTAGGATGAAGCCCTCTTTTTGCTTCTTGTAAATACTATCAAGGAGCATTTCCTGAGCCGTGAGAATAGATGATGTACCGAACTTTGACTTTATTTTAAAAACTCCGTTGCTTATATACTCATCCTTAAGGGATACAAAGGGGAGCAACCCCCTTCTCTTTGTAAGATCTTCAACCTTTACGCCTACAAGCCTTAGCGGTTTTTTCTTTTTTTTCACCAATTGTTCAGAAAGAGATGACACCATTTTCCACATATTCTGATATGCATAGGTAGGAAAGGAAAGCGAAGACTGCTTGGAAAATGTTGAAAAATCATTAAACCTTACCTTCACAGTTATTTTCCCTGCATATACTTTTTGATTGGTAAGTGCAATCGATAATCTGCCTGTAAGGTAGGCAAGGTGTGATCTAATTAATTTTATATTCAGGATATCGTGAGGAAAAGTGGTCTCCCTGCTCATACTTTTCGGGCTTGAATCCCTGAGTCCGGGATACTGCTTTGAAGCAAAATTGAGAGGATAACCGATGATTTTTTTCCACATAGAATAATATCTCTTCTCCAACTCATTTACCCGGTATATTCCCATTCCATTTAAAATAAGCAACCTGTGTTGACCGATCCCGGGAATTTTTTCAAGAGAGAGATTTGACACAAATTCTTTTTCGTTGTAAACATAGAAGATACCCCCCGGTTTTGCAAAAGATGTTGCAAGCTTAGCGCCCAGTCTTGAGCAGCCCACTCCTATAGAAACCCTTATACCTATCCTCGCCTCAACTCTCTCTTTTATTATTTTTGCAGCCTCATACACAGAAGAATAGAGATAACCCATACCTTTTAAACCAATATATCCCTCATCAATTGACGTAATTTCAATATCCGGAGAGAATTCCCGCAAACAATCAAAGAACTGCTTGGATATCCTGTCATATAAGTGAAAACTGCCCCTTAAAAAGATCCCTTTCGGACATCTTGCTTTTGCCTCTGACAGTGACATACCGGAATGAACGCCATAGGCCCGTGCCTCATAGGATGCGGTACTTACGACACCTCTTACGCCGGGATCACCACCAATGATCAGCGGTTTACCTTTAAGAGAGGGATTGACCAATACCTCAGCGGAGGCAAAAAAAGCATCTATATCTATATGTAATATATCAGGCGTTTTCATCTCGAAATATAAGCCCTCCTGTCATCCATTATTTATGTCACCCCCCCCCGTTCGCTTCTTGTTCGCATTTATTATAGTGTGGTATCTCATATTTGTCAATAAAATTAAAAAAAATGACAATTGTAATCTATCTTTTTTTGTTTGCTAAATTATAATATAATAAATTGAAGTAAAGGAGAAAGGATGAAATTAACAAATGTTATCATTATATGTGTATTATTAGTCCTATTAAATTCAGGATGTAAAAAGTGTGACTGTAGTGAAGATAATTTTTCAGAACTGATTAATATAACGTGGGTACTGGAAACGATTTATAATAGTTCAACAGATGTGATTCAAGTCTCAGATAGATATTCAATTATATTTAAAGAAGATAAAACTGTAGATCTTATTGTTGACTGCAATAGCTGCAGTGGCTCTATAAATGTTCAATCAGAAAACTATATCAGTTTGAATAATTCTCTAGCTTGCACAGAAGTTGCATGTGGACCGGATTCAAATGATACTGAATTTTATTTAGCAATTGAAAAGATTAGCCGTTACGAAATAATCAATAATAAACTTTTTCTGTATTTTAATGATGAAAACGGATATTTAATATTTTCAATATCATATTCATAAAAAATAGGAAAAAAATAGGTGTCAGGTCGGTTTTGTTAATAGTGTGGTATTTCTTATTAGTTAAGTAAAATTGATTTACTCTATTTTCAGGCCTTTCTTCAGTTTATCTAAAATGTTTGTTTTTTGTTTCTCTAACTCTTTTTTTATCTGATCACCATATCTGGCTTTAAGAAGTCTGATACCCTGTTTTTTTACTTCTTTTAGCGTTATATTTATCATTTTATTTAATATCTGATTTGAAATTTCAGTTGATGTTCCCCTGAGGTTCCGCATTTGAATAGAAGGCAGCTTCAATTGATATGATTTATTTTTTAAAGGGGTAATATGAACATATATCTCCCCACCCTTAATGAGTATATAACGGATATTCAATTTTGGTTCCTTTTGATTTACAGGGGTATTTTTAGATGCTAATGCAATAGCTTTAGACAAATTATTTTTTAATATAATCAGGTTGTTTTTGTTTTTTTCATTTATTTCCACAAAAACTTCCGGCCTGGAGATAATTATTTTATTCACTATCATCATATCATCTTTAAGTGATAATATATCAAGATCAACATGCATCTTTTCTGTTTGAAAGGATTTCTTTTTTTTGAAACCTTTAGAATTTGATATGGAAAAGTTATTGATTTCGCATGTGCCTTCTTTAAGACTGATATCTACATTTTTTACCCGGACTCTTGTAAGTGTCGCTAAAGACCCATATTTTTCAATAGTCCTTTTTGCAATCATATTTAAATTATAGAATAAATATATTGCCGCTGCAGCAATAACCATGCTGATGAATAGAAAAAACAAAAATATGGGTTTTTTCCAGATTCTTTTTTTCTTTTTTTTCTTCTCTTTTTTCATTTTCATTTCCTAAAGTATTAATCTATATATATTACAGAAACTCACTTCAAACAAATTATAGTTAAATGAAAATTTTATGTCAATACCATAAGAAAAATCATAAAAATCATTAAAATTGCCCCGCAAATGTTTGTTTTTAACGACTTAACGTCCTCAAAACAGGACACAAACAGTATTTTTCATCTGGCATTATAAATGCATTGTATAGGTAGGAGGATAAAATGAGAAAAACTATTTTAATGATTATGTTTATGATGTTGTCCATATTATCAGTAAACGGACAGGAGTACAATTATAACAGTTATAATGATGATTATAATGGATATACTGATCAGGATTATGATAATGGTTATAATAATTCTGACTATGACAATGATTATGAGTACTCTTATGATTATGAAAGTATTCTATCACGGATCGGACAATATGGCAGGGTATATTATTGGGAGCATCCATACAAGTATGTAAATTTTATAATAGTGGGAAGCAAGGTATATGTCATTCCCAGAGGAAGGTTTTATAAAATTTATGACAGGAGCTTTTTTCAACTTGTATCACAGGACCGGTTTATATCTCTTTCATGTTTTGGAATGCCTTACTACGATAACTATTACAGATTTTCTCTATATAGTGATTATTATAGATACAACTACTATAGGGGAAGGAGTTTTGGAAGCAGGTGGTTCAGAGGTCTAAGGAGGCATTATAGAAGCTACTACAGAAGCAGAAGGAACCATAGAAGGTATAGGAGTTATAAAACAAGGTTCTATAACAAAAGAGGTCGTAGAGGAAAGTATGGAAAAAGGTATAGACCCACTAGAAACAAGAGAAGCTATGGCAGTAGAAATTCTAACCGCGGAAAAGTTAAGAGAGGAATTTCAAGAAGAAAAATTGACAGGTCTAGAAACTATACCAAAAAGAGAGGCAGTAGAAATTCAGGATACAGGAAGAATACCAGAAGCAGCAGAAATTCCGGATATAGAAAAACTACCAGAAGTAACAGAAGCTTCAAAAGCAGACCCACATCACAGAGAAGAAGCCGAACTTATAAGAGTTCCAGAGGAAACGTAAAACCTGCTAGAAGCTATAAAAGAAGTAGTAACCGGAATAGCTATAAACCTTCAAAAAGAAGTAGATCTGTTAAGAGTTCAAGCTCCAGAAGAAGCAGTAAAGTGAGTAGAAGTTCGAGTAAAAGATCAGGCAGTAGAAGTTCAAAAAGTAGATCTTCCAATAAAAAAGAAAAAAGTAGAAGTGGAAGTAGAAGAAGTAGAAAATAAACATTTCAAAACAACATCTCCTGTTCCTGTCCAGGAACAGGAGGTGTTCTAAAACACAATCAAAAAAACGAATCTTTCATATCCTTTTATAGTGACTCAAGATAGACAAACCTTAAACCTTGAATAAATCACTTTTCCAAACCCAAACTTATCAATTCTAATAAGTTTATTCGTTAACTTTAATTTGTGCTTAACCCACAATGATTAATTCTGAGCTCACAATCATTGGTTCTTAATAATTGGGTTTCATATAGTAAAAGTGTAAAAAAGCATATAATATTTTATTTTAACCGACTCTTTATATTGTTTTTTTTTTATAAATTGTGTACTATTTGTTTTTCAATCAGAAATGAATTTTAATTTAAAAGTATTTTATTTGGCATTATTTAATGAAAATAATTATAATATTACATTTATTTATAAAGAGGAGAAACTCTAATGAAATTTAAATATCTCAAATACTCTATTATTGTACTTTCTATTTTTACTTTGTCATTTTTTATAATTAATGGGATGGAAAATAGAGAGATAACAAAATTAGATAATAGTATAAAAACATTTAAAAATGAAACTAATCAAAAAGTTTCAGATATTAAGAAAAATTTTGTTAAAAAACCATCTATTAATATGGACTTTGGAAAAATACCTTTATATTTTATTCAGAACACTGGCCAGGTAAATAAAAAAGCAGCTTTTTATTCAAAAGCTTCCAGATATACGCTATGGATAACAAAAGGGGGCCTGGTTTTTGATAGTTTAATAAAAGATAAAGGTAAGGATAATAATAAAGAAAATTTTAAAGAAAAATTATTAGAAAAATATAATAGGGATGTTTCCAGAATGGTCTTCATTGGCACAAACAAAGATCCTGAAATTATTGCAATAGATCCATCCAAACTTAAAGTGAATTATTTTAAAGGTCAAAATAAAACTAAATGGAATTGTAATGTACCGACTTCAAAAGCTGTGTTATATAAGAATATATATAAAAATATTGACTTGAAAGTTTATGGAAAGGAAAAATCAATTGAATACGATTGGATAGTAAAGCCAGGAGGAGATCCAAAAGATATAAAATTTGAATATCAGAATGTAAAGAAAACCCAGATTGATCAAAATGGTGATCTTCAAATTTATACTAAATTTGGACAGTTGATCCATAAAAAACCTGTTAGTTTTCAGATAATTAAAGTTGATATAGGTTTTTCCAATTCAAAAAAAAGGGAAATGGTTAATGTAAATTTTAAGGTATTTGCAGACAAAAGTTATGGTTTTGAAATAGAAAGCTATGATAAGAGCAAGACTCTTATTATTGATCCAGTTGTATTGCTTTATTCCACATATCTTGGAGGTAATTTTGTAGATTGGCTATGGGATTTAACAGTAGATAACAGTGGCAATATTTATGCAATTGGAGAAACATATAGTACTGATTTTCCGATTGTAAATCAATATCAATCTAGTAACATCTCAGGTGATGTTTTTATAACTAAAATTAATACAAACTTAAATAATGAATCTAGTCTAATTTATTCAACTTATTTTGGAGGCGACAATAATGATTATGGGTATGGTATCTCTGTAGATAATAATGAGAATGTTTATATAGTTGGAACAACGCTCAGTTCTGATTTGCCAGTTATAAATCAATATCAATCAAATCAAAATAGTTATGATGCTTTTATAGCTAGGTTTGATACTCGCTTAAGTGGAGAATCAAGTTTAGTTTATGCTACTTATCTAGGAGGCGAAAATGTGGATTATGGATTAGATATTGCAGTAGATGGAAATAATAATGTTTATATAACTGGTTATACATATTTAAGCCCTGATTTTCCAGTTATAAATCAATATCAAACAATTCAAGGAGATAGGGATACTTTTGTAGCAAGAATAGACACAAATAACATCGGTGTTTCAAGTCTTATCTATTCAACTTTTCTTGGAGGAATTTATGTAGATCAAGGTAATGGAATTGACGTAGATAATAATAATAATGTTTATGTTGTGGGAACTACAAACAGCCCGGATTTTCCTTTATTAAACCAGTATCAAACTTATCAGGGATATAGTGATGCTTTTATAACAAAAATTGATACAAATCTAAGTGGAGAGTCAAGTTTAATATACTCATCTTATATTGGTGGAAATGGTTCTGAATCAGGTAATGCTATAGTTGTGGATAAAAATAACAATGCCTATATAACGGGAGAAACATGGAAAACAAGAACTAATGATATTCCAAATTTTCCTGTATTAAACCAGTATCAACATTCTCAAGGTGGTCATGATGCTTTTGTGACCAGAATAGATACAACTCAAATAGGAGATAGTAGCCTCATATATTCTTCTTATCTCGGAGGAAGTAGCTCAGATGTTGGTGAAGGGATTGATGTAGATAATAATGGAAATGTCTATGTATCTGGTTCTACTTATAGTTCAAATTTTCCAGTATTATATGAATATCAAAAACATCAATTGAGTATGGATATTTTCATATCTAAACTAAATACAAATATAGGTGGAGAGTCAAGCCTTATTTTTTCCACATATCTCGGAGGTTCAAATTA
Organism: uncultured bacterium; assembly: GCA_965371805.1. Classification (GTDB taxonomy): domain Bacteria; phylum Acidobacteriota; class Aminicenantia; order UBA2199; family UBA2199; genus JAOZTV01. The sequence goes on from CBDUZW010000047.1 coordinate 13,322, forward strand.
TGATAGTAATACAGGAATAGCTATTGATTCAAAAAATCATGTGTATGTAGCTGGGTGGACTGATTCACAAAACTACCCCATTAAAAACTCATATCAAAACATACATAGGGGGCAAGTAGATTCATGTATTACAAAACTTTCCTTTAATTCAAATGCAGACTTATCAATACAAAAAATTGTAGACAATCCATCACCTTACATTGGCGAAGATATCGCATATACGATTAAAGTAACAAATATCGGCCCTGCGGATGCATCAGATGTGAAGATTTTGGATAAATTACCTAATGGACTTATTTTTGTATCATATACTTCCGTAAACGGGAATTATTCAAGCCAAAAAGATGTCTGGGACATTAAACAACTAAGAAATGGCAAAAGTGCTGAATTAAAAATCATTTCCAAGGTTGAAAGGGGAGGAATATTTACTAATGAAGCTTCCCTAATTTCTTTAAATGAAATTGATCCCAAAAAAAGAAATAATATGGACAGTGTTACAATTTCAACCTCACATATAATTTTAGCATCTATTTCAGGAGGTAAAGGAACAATCTCACCACTATCTCAGAATGTTTTGTTTGGAGAAACTGCGAATTTAAAGATTACTCCTGAGTATGGGTATGAGATTGAATCAATTATCGACAATGGGGTATTTCAAACTATTTCAAAATTATATAGTATAAAAAATGTTATAAATGATCATAATTTAATTGTGAAGTTTAAACCGAAAATTATCTTAACTTTGTCCGGGGAAAGGAAAACTGAGAAAGTTTGGATAATAAAGAAAGATTATGGGAAATTGTTTCTTGCTGTGAATGATCCATCAAAAATGGCATCGGTTTTTATTTTACAAAGAAGTGAAAATGGTGGAGAATACATAAATTTAATGAATTTATCCCCATCAGATTTAATCGATGGGAAACATGTCTATATTGATAAATTCTTTGAGAAAAACAGCACATACAAATATCAATTTCTTGCATATGATTCAGAAGGTAATGTACTGTCCAAATCAAATGAAATAGCATTATAGATATTTGTTGGTAGCAAAGGAGAATGAAATATGTTAAAAAGAGTAAAAATAATCTCAATATTAATAGTAGTATTAACAATTTCAGTTTATAGTAAAGGCTTTATTACTATATCTGGAAATACGTTTATGTCCTCGGACTCTGAATATAAAAATATTTACAGTAATTCTATTTTTTATCCTGAATTGACAGCTGGTTATAATATTTATAAAAACATTTTTATTTGGGCAGGTTTTGGCTTTATATCAATAACAGGAACCAGTTCCGGGGAATTACAGCTGGAGTCAAAATCAAAAAGAAGTTTTTTCTCTTTTGGATCGGGTTATAATTTGAATATAAGTAAAAAACTGGATCTAATGCTAAAAGCAGGTATTGCAAATATGCGTTATAAAGAAGAAGCATTTGGAGAAACAATTAGTGACAATAAATTAGGTGTAAAGCTTGGTGGCAAGCTGTTCTATTATATTGCAAAGAATTTTTTTATAAACGTAAGTATAGGATATCAATTGGTTAATGATACTTTTGATTATGAAGGGGAAAATCTTGATATAAAACTTTCAGGTTTATCTACTGGAATTGGAATTGGAGTTAAATTTTAATAGGATCCAATATTGCCAGAATTTAGTTCAATTTTTACATCAATTATTACAAATTAAATATAATTCTTAAAAACATCACCATATATGTTTCGTTATCTCCAAATTTGATATACTTACACAGAATATATCATTTCATATATTTCATAAAGCAATCCCAAATAATTGACAAAAAATAGATTTAATATTATTATATTTGCATGGCGAACAATATGCGAACAGAGAGAGCAAACAAAAGTTATATACCATTAAGGATCCACTCAGTATTTTCGAGAGGCAATGGTGCTGTTTCCCCATCTGAACTTGCAGATAAATTACTGGCAAAAGAGATAGATATACTTGCAATATCTGATCCATTTTCTGTCGTTGGATGGGAAAAATTCAGAAAAGCAGCTCAGTCAAGAAATATGAAATTTTTACCGGGTATCGAAATAAAACTTAGAAATTCAGATTCTATGGTCATGTTCCCGAAGAACCGGAATGGATATTTATCGATCCTTTCCTCTTTTAATAGAAAAAAATTTTCTAATATGACGGACGTGATAATCATTTTTATTTCCGGACAAACTGATCGGATCCAGGCTAAGCAGAAGTTCAAGAGAATAATAGAAAACCAGAAAAACTGTGACATATATATCGGATTGGAATGGAACAGTAAATCATGGATGCAGGATCTTATCGAAACGTTCAACATGCCTGTCGTATGGGCACAACCGGTAAAATGGATAGATGATCCCGAAAAGTATTTAGTAAGTTTTTCTGTCTTTAACCACTATCCTATACAGGATATGAATCCCGCAATGAGCATCAAAAACGGTTTTATAAGTTATAATGCCGTCCTTAAACGATGGCATAACCTTGGAAAACTTGCAATGTCAAATACGTTCAAACTTGCAGACAAAATAAGCTTTGATTTTTCACAGATAAGGGATAATCTTATCAATAATTTTCCCGGGACAGCGCACGATATATTAACAGGAAAAATAAATACTGCATTAAACGAAAATAAGGCATCAGAACAGGAACAAAAAAGAGCATTCAGGGAATTAAAACGTACAGGAGAGATGGCTTTTTCAAATTATTTTTTGATTGCAGCTGAAATTGCAGATTTTTGCAAAGTGAACAAGATCTATTTTAATACCAGAGGTTCAGGAGCATCTTCTTTCATGCTTTATCTCCTGGGAATATCCAAGGTAAATCCCCTGAAATACAATCTCCTGTTTGAGCGTTTTGTAAACAGATTAAGAGAAGCCTTACCCGACATTGACATTGATATCGAGTCTTCAAGAAGACCCGAAGTTCTTAAATGGGTATTTAAAAAATATGGAACAAAAGTTGCATTTATTTCAACTCATAAGTTTTTTGGAGCACGATCCGCCCTTTATGAAGTTTTAAGATCCTATGGATACAGTCCTGAAGATGCACATAAATTCGGAAAAGCGCTATCACCTTTTGCAAAACCTTCAGAATTAGATGGAATGGGATCGGGGAGCACAAAATCCATTTACCACCAGGCATCACTTTTAGATGGAGTTTATAAGGAATTATCTGTTCATCTTGGTGGCGTTATTTTTTCAAATGAAGATATTGAGCAAACCTTCCCTATCCACTATTCTCCCGAAGGCTATCGGCAGGTGATCTGGGATAAAGACAGTATTGAAAGATTACAAATTTACAAGCTTGATCTACTCGGTGTAAGAGGTTTTGATCTTATTTCAAAAGAGATTCAAATAGGAAACATCGATTTTTTTAATAAAAAGGTCTGGGAGGATATCCGGTCGGCAGGAACCATTGGGTGTTTCCAGATGGAAAGCCCTCTCGCAAGAGATGCTTTACAGAAAACAAAGCCAAAAAATCTTTTTGAATTAGCAATTGCAATTGCAATTATAAGACCGGGACCATCCAAATCCGGCATGAAAGAACTATATATTAACAACAATATCAGAGACAGATATTTATTGAGAACCTTTCCAAATAGCAGAGGCGCTGTTATCTTTGAGGAGCAAATATCTGTATTATTATCCGGTATTACTGGATGGAGCCTTGAATATTCTGAAAAAGTCCGAAGAGATCTGAAGAAAAAAAAAGGTGAAATCCACAAGCATAATTTCATAGAAAGAGGCAGAAATAATGGGTGGAGCACCAAAGATCTTGAAAGGTATTGGAAACTGGCATCCGACTTTTCCCTATATGCATTCAACCAGGCACATAGTGTTTCCTATGCTTACTCCGCCTACATTTCGGCATGGTCCAAAACAAAAGATCCGGTTTCATTTTTTATAGGCATTTTGAATGCAGGAAGTGGATACTATCCAGTTTCATTCTATATTATTGAGGCAAAAAAAACAGGCATAAAATTTCTGCCCCCAGAGATAAACAAAAGTAATCTGGGATTTTCAAAGGAATCTGGTTTTATCAGAACAGGTCTGCTGTTTATAAAGGGAATAGGCGGCAAAGCCGGGGAAAAAATAATAAGAGGGAAAGGGTTGGGGTACTTATCAATTGAAGATTTTTTAACAAAAACAAATTTGGGAGAAAAAGATCTGTCAATATTAATAGCTGTATCCACCTTTGGTTTCTTAGGTCTAAATAAATTCACAAGAGAACAACAAAAAAAAAACTGGGAGAACTATCTTGGATTTATACCGGAATAAGTCAATTTTGAATTACTTGTCTCTATACCATATCCCTGTCCATTCAGGGATTATATTCTTAGATAAGGATTTAACCGATTTTCTCATTTCCTGTCCAAAGAAAAACCCCATTATTCTTTGAGCTTCCTTATTGTCCCTAAACATATATGATGTATCAATCTCTTTTTTTTTAAAACCATATCCATTTTCCAGAAGAACATAAAATGCAGCAAGCATTTCATTAGGTGGTTTTGGAGAAGTACAATTCGTACCCAATGTTTCAATAAAACAAATCTGTCCACTCTCATCTAATAATTCAGAAGCCTGACTGATCAGCTGCTCTGCGACCTCAGCTGTATTACCCGGATGATCGCATATTGTGTGCCCAAAGGCCCATCCTTCAATAAAAATATCATAGGTTTCTTTGATAGAATTTAAATTCAGATTATCACATTTCTCAAATTTAATTTTCCCGGCATATGGCAAGAGGTTGGATTTAGCTTGATTGAGCATATTTATTTCTCTGTCTAATCCACATACAGACCTTACCAAAGAAATGTATTTAGCTGTTACCCTCCCGGTCCCAATCCCAGCCTCTATTACATCTTTATTTTTCCAGTCAAATAAAGATAATAATGTTTTTTGCAGATTATTCTGATAATCTTCATGATTAACAAGTTCATCATACTCTTTAGAGAACCTGTCATAAATTTCATAATATGTGGGCATTATATATCTCCATCTAACTTAGCCAATATCAATCCATAAAAACTATCACTCACTTTTTGAAAATACCAGCCAAGATGCTCACTGCATTTTCTACATGCAACAAGACTCCATGTATAACCCGGAAACCAGGTTGCTATATCTGTCGGGACCCCCTGAATAATACAACCGGATGTATTGGCAAAACATCCTATTGTAAATCTTATATTATGCGGGTTTATAAATTCAAAAGAGAAGCTTCCATCAATAAAGATCTCTTCTGAATGAGATGTGATTTTATTCAAACAGAGTTTACAAAATATATCTCTTTTAAATTTCTCTTTTACATCTGATTTTTGTTTACTTTCCACTTTCCGGTTTTGCAAAGACTTATTTGATGATTTCAAATAAACTTTTTCTGCTTTATGTTCTTCAATCATCATTTTAATTCATTTTGATTATATAGATTTAATATTTTTAAGTCAAAAAAAAAACAATAAAACTCAAAAACAAGTCCTCTAAAGAAAATTTTATGTTATCATAGCGGTGAAATTTCAGGATGAATTATGAACAAAACAAGACTTAAAGCAGATATTTTACTTTTAATAACAGCAATTGTATGGGGTAGTGCCTTTTCTGCTCAGAGAGTTGCAGCAGAGAATATAGGACCATTCCTTTTCAACGGAAGCAGATTTCTTCTTGGTGGATTAATACTATTACCATTTGCATTAAAAAGAAGAAAGAAAATAGGCTCTGCTGGATTGATATGGGTAATACCTGCGGGAATATTGATATATATAGCGGGTTTCTTTCAGCAGGCTGGACTAGAGTATACCACTGCAGGCAATGCAGGGTTTATTACAAGTTTATATGTGATTTTTGTTCCCATAATACTTCTTATAGTTTTCAAACAGCGCCAGGGACCCTTAACCTGGACAGGTGCATTAGTTGCAGTAACAGGACTTTTCCTCCTGAGTATTGGAGATAATTTTACCCTTCAGAAAGGCGATGTTCTTGAATTTATCGGCTCTTTTTTCTGGGCAATGCAGGTTGTCCTCGTATCAAAAAGCATAAAACAAATTGACATCTTTCAGTTTGCCACAGGACAGGCAATAATTGCAGGCAGCCTTAACCTTATTACCGGACTGATCTTTGAAACAAATTCCATGGCAGGGTTTTCAATAGCCTGGTGGACAGTCGTCTATACCGGTGTTTTTTCAGTAAGCCTTGCCTACACCCTTCAAGTTGCCGGGCAGAGACATGCACCTCCAACCGATTCAGCAATCATACTGAGCTTAGAAGCATTTTTTGCAGCATTTTTCGGATATATTTTATTAAATGAAGGATTTTCGGAGAGACAATTACTGGGATGCCTCTTAATGATCATTGGAATATTAATTGTACAGATAAAACGAAAATCCTCTAAGAAATAAAAAATATATTTATTCAGCTAAGTTTAATATCTCAAGAATATTTTTCTTCGGATATGATTTGGCCATTCCCCATAAAGTTCCCTGCTTAAATGCTTTTTCTGTAATTAGATTAAATGACTCTTTAGTGATCTTTTCTTCGGAAAGCCTCACAGGGGCTTTTATAGATCTAAACCATGTTTCTAATGAATCAATTCCCTCTTCAATTGATTCTTTTCCAAAAACTTCTTTAGCAAAACGTTTAAACTGATCCTTATTTTCATCTTTATACCATTTCATCCAGGCTGGAATAATTATTGATAATCCGGCACCATGTGGAATATCATGAACACCGCTAATGCCATGTTCTATCATATGATTTGGAAAGGAATAGCCACCCACTCCGGAACTTGTTGTCCCATTTAGAGCCAATGTTGCTGTCCACATAAACTCAGCTCTCGCCTCATAATTATCAGGTTCTCTTAAAATAATCTCAGTAGTCCTAATAACAGTTTTAATAATGCTCTCCACAAACATATTCATGATTTCCGGACCACTTGTTCTTGTTAGATAACCTTCTATAACATGAGAAATTATATCAACAGCACTATAGGCTGTATAATTATCTGGTACTGTAAATGTTAATTCCGGATTTAGTATTGATGTTTTTGGAAAACATGCAGGAGATCCCATACCCAGTTTTTCCTTTGTCTCTTCATTTGTCAGAACAAAACCTGAATTCATCTCACTTGCAGTCGCAGCAAGAGTAACAATATTATAAATTGATAAAGCATCTGTTATTTTTGTGCCTGTATAAAAATCGACAGCTTTACAATCCAGTTTAATCGCTGCAGCTATTGCCTTTACAGAATCCATAACAGATCCGCCGCCGACACCCAAAACTGCATCAACATTCTTTTCTTTTCCAAGAGATGCTGCTTTATCAACATCTTTCATCCTTGGATTTGGTTTCATACCCCCGAATTCTTCAAATGTAATATTTGATCCTCCTAGAGATTCTATAACCCTATTGTACAATCCATGTTTTTTAATTGAAGATGATCCATAGACCAATAATACCTTTTTTACCTTATCATCTTTTAATATTTTTCCAATCTGAACTTCTTTATCCTTCCCAAAAATAATCTGAGTTGGGACCTTTATAGTAAAATCCTGCATTGTAATCCTCCTTCTAAAATTATATTGTTAAATCCTAACTCTAATTAATTTTAAAGTCAAGAGAAAGAATATAAAAATGAGCTATAGATCAGGCAGCCATAAATGCCTGGGTTTTACTTAATTGGTTTTTGAATCACTCAATTTTGGTCCTATAAATTGAGCTGAAATTAGGGACACTACACTTAAGGCAGCTCCGATCAAAAATGGGATCTTAAAATCAATAAGCCATAATACTCCACCTAAAAAAGGAAAAAACACAGCAGTTAAATGATTTATTGTAAAGCTGACAGCCATTGAGGGAGCAATATCTTTCGGGTCTGCCATTTTTTGGAAATATGTTTTTATCCCAATCGAGAAATTAAAAAATATATGATCAAGAATATATAATAAGCCTACTATAATTGGACTTTGTACATAGGCATATGCAATAAAAATAATGATAAGGCTTGCGTATTCCAGAGAAAGTATTTTCCTCTCACCGAATCTATTGATCCCCTTTGCTATCAGCGGTGTAAAAAAATAATTTATTATATTATTTACAACAAAGAGGATGGTGATTAACTGTACCGAAAACCCAAAATGGTTTTTATCAACAAGAAGAAATACAGCAAAGACAACAAATATCTGTCTTCTTGCACCCGATAAAAAATTCAGAAGATAAAACAAGAAGTATCTTTTCCTAAGTATCATTTTCTTATGCTGAGCTGGTAAATTACTGTCTGATGGATCCATAAAAAATGATCTCAATGCTGCAATTATAACAAGTAAACCAATTGCTAAAAAAATCATCTTTAATGACAAATATCTGGACAGAATCCATATTGAAACACCTACCCAGATATTAGCCAGTGCTGCAATACTCCTTAATCTCCCAAGTACCGTGGCAGCAGATTTTTTATCAAAATGCTGCAGGGTCAAAGATTGATTTGTCGTTTCAAAATAGTGAAATCCGGTTGACATTATCAAGGTTGTAAATATCAGTCCAAGATTACTCGGGAAGAACCCGACAATTGCAACACCAACTCCCAGAATAAAAACAGAAATTGAGGACAGCTTATGCTCTTTAACAATCAGAAGTATAAACACTACAAGTAGTGCCAAAAAACCAGGGACTTCTCTGATAGATTGAATGACTCCCATCCAGAATCCATTGACATCCACCTCTTCAACTGCGAAATTATTAAAAAGAGTACGCCATCCCTGAAACCCGACAGCAGAGGCAATCGTAAGTAAAAATAAAAATTTATATATAGTTTTTTTTCTATATTCAATATTTTTCATCACTCATTATAACAATTTATGATGTTGCTGAAAAGAATAAAGGAAGACATTAAAAAATTGACTCTTTCTAAACATTTTAATTATTTATAAGCATCATAGTAAAAAGGATGCAGCATTCTATAATGCCCTACAATTTTGGGATACTCTCCCCTTAATAATTCCATTTCATTTAAAACAGAACCAATTGCCCAGAGATTTATTACCAGTGGTATCCCGTCTATTTTCCTATTACTGACTATTCCAATGTGATCATAAATTGTCCCGTTGTTTACACCAGTATCCATTAATACGATATCTCCTGCTTTCCATTCTCCGGGAACTTCCTTTGGAGTTTTATTGGTCAGGATCCGGGCATTAAGATCAAAATATTTTTTTAAATTCCTTGTTCTTCTATGATCTATATTTGCATTTGGATTCGATATATTTCTGTATCTTCCAGGATTTAAGATTATATCTTCATAGAGTAGAGCCTGGAGATCAATATTTAATACTCTCAGAGATCTTATCACCAGGTCAGTACAAACTCCCTTGGATCTATCGAGATCTCCCATTGGGTAAGTAAGAGGGATTATAGCCGTTGCATCTCTTGTATAAACACATCCTTTTTTTACTAATTCCAGAGCTCTTTCTAATATTTTTTTGTTTACATAGCCATCACTATTGAAAATTTCAGACTGTTTTTTACTTTTATAAACCTCTACTATTGCCATCTGTTTCGGAATCTGTGCAACGATCTGTTTTAGCTCTGTGTTTTTTACAGCGATACAACCAAGGGTCCAGTCACTGTCAGATCCAGGGTCTCCTCCATGGATCTTAATTGAACTACCAAGTATGGTGTTTTGAGGAGGCATTTTCCCTTTATTAATTGCCGTTACGATGGATCTATACTGTTTCATATTAATAAGTTTGTTTTGCAGACCTCTTCTTGCATCCTCAATATTGGGATAGGATATTCTTAAACTTGCATACCCATAAGTTCCATGGGGCCGCGGATTTCTATTTGTTTCACATATATAGAACCTGCCCTCAGGTGTGCAGCCGCCTCCAAGTTTTATTTTATCAGTCACAGGATTAAATCCCAGTCCAATATTAAAACTAAGTATATTCTTCCTGCCTTTTTTCAGTATAATTTTTCTCTCTTTTTTGAGTACCATTATCCATTTATCACTAACTAATTTTGCAAGTACAAAACCTGTTTTTTTGTTATCCAACTCTATCTTGATCCAGTTATTCTGTTTTTTAATTACGTTGACCCATCTGCCATATCTTATTTTATAAATAAGTTTTGAATTGATTGAAGCCTTGGCTCTAACATTCAGTTTGGGAACTATTGGGTACACTCTGGTATTCTTATCTGATGCACTAATACTTTTTAAATCAAAGAAGAAAATAGTCACTATAAATACGAGCAGTAATACTGTTTTTTTAAAATTATTTTTCATATATTTATTATACAAACTTATAAAAAAGATATCAAAAAAAGAGAAATTAATGAGATTCTTGACTGTCCCCTTTTTTTCTAATCAATCTCTAATTTTCTCCTCAATATTTAAGAATTGTAACCATTCTTAAAATGAAGAAATATTAATTTAGGATTGACATTATACTGTGAATCATTTAATGTTTTTTTATGGTAAACATAATTGCTATCAGAGATTTGTTTGTGATTTATTATTTTTTCCCCAATCTATTATTTCAAATTTATGAAAACAATATAATCAAGCTATTATAATGAAAACGACAGATTTAATTGTGAAAAAAATAAGAATTCTTTTTTTAATACTTCTTCTTTTATTTTCATTTTACTGTAAGAGCAATAGTGGTTATGAGAATAAAAACTCTGAAATCATAAAAGAGCTCATTATTCTCTATACAAACGATGAACATGGCTGGATGGAAAAAACCAATACCCATGGAGGCGCTGCAGGAATGATGGGATTATGGCGTCAAAATGAAAATTTCGTAGAAAATGGTTCATTTCTGATCTTAAGTGGAGGTGATATGTGGACCGGCCCGGCAATTTCTACCTGGTTCAAAGGTCAATCAATGATCGAAGTTATGAATTCTATGCATTATAGTGCAGCAGCAATTGGAAATCATGAATTCGATTTTAAAGTAAATGGTTTAATGGAGAGATTAAAAGAAGCAGATTTTCCGTTTCTCTCTTCCAATATTCGTTTAAAATCCACTGGTGAAACTCCTGATTTTGCAGAACCTTTTATAATTATTGAAATAAATAATATAAAAATTGGTATTATAGGATTGTCTGCAATGAATACCCCTTCATCGGCTTTCCCGGAATATGTAAGTGATTATAATTTCATAGATTATAATAAGGCATTACAGGAAACAGTCCCAAATGTAAAAGCTTCAGGAGCAGAATTACTAATCCTGATTGGACACATCTGCAAATCAGAGATGGAAGATTTAGCTCAATCGGCTGCCAGCCTTGGAATATCTATTATTGGGGGTGGTCATTGCCATGAAACAGTTAATAAAACTATTAATGGAGTAGCAATTATTGAATCAGGTTCTTCATTAAAAAATTATGTTAAATTGAGGGTTCTTTTTAATATAGAAAACAACACAGTTGAAAGTATAGACCAGTCAATTCATGTAAATCAAAATGGAGCACCAGATACTGATGTTGCAAATATAGTGGCTGAATGGAGGCATCAAACTGATCTTCAACTCTCCGAGGTTATTGGATATATTGATCAGGAAATAAAACAAAAATCACCATCTATGTATAATATGATCGTTGATTCATGGCTGAAAGCCTTTCCTGATGCAGATATAGCAATGTCCAATACCGGCGGTGTACGCCAGGCCATTCCATCTGGAGACATTTCACTCAGTGAAATAGTCGGTGTTTTACCTTTTGAGAACTCTCTGATACAATTAAATTTATCTGGTAGAGAACTGATAGCATGTTTGGATTCTTCATTATATGTAGGCGGAATGACAACTATCGGTGGTTACTTTTTGGCAAACGGAACACCTATCGACAATAATGCTACTTATAAGGTTATAATAACTGATTATATATATTCTGCCTACCAAAATTTTCCCACTTATGACTCAGTCCCATACATATCCTCAATAAACTGGAGGCAGCCTGTTATTAACTGGATAAAATCATTAAACACATCCATGGATAACCCACTTGATCAATATCTGGATGCCATTGCACGTCAATAAAAAGACAAACTTACTATTTCAAAGGATTAAAAATCCAAAAAAAAACAAATTTCACTTTATTGTTAACTTTTTTGAATAGGATACGTTATAGATATTTTAGGAGGAACAATGAAAAAAACAATCTATATCATTTTGATATTATTAGTATCAATAATGTTGAATGGTGAAAAATTAACAACATTAAACGAAATCAGTAAACCAGGTCTAATGGAGATCGCAGATGGCAAGCTCTATATTATGGAAGGAGCAACCATATTTTCATATGATTTAAAGAGCAAAAAACTGGTAAAGCGTTTTGGTAAAAATGGTGAAGGTCCGGGAGAATTAAAAACAAATCCTGGAGTTCCAAATTATCTTATAGTTCTTGAGAATTCAATTTTAGCAGTAAGCATGGATAAGGCAATTGAATTTTCATATAATGGTAAACTAATAAAAGAAACGAAAATACCTGGACTTACCAATTATCTTTATCCAATTAAATCTGGATATATTAGTATGAAAACTGATGTTGGGAGTGGTAAAGATGCAAAATCAAATATAATGCTCTTAGATAAAGAACTTAAAAAAATTAAAACTCTCTATTCACAGGATTTATCCGGTGGTAATAATCTTATTGATCTCACTCTTGATGGAATAAATATTGCTGTTGATAATAAAAAATTATATATAGAAGAAAGTGCAAAAGGGTTTGAAATATCAGTATTCGAATTAGACGGAACACCCGTCAAGAGAATAACAAAAAATGTACCAAAAATAGAATTTTCAGATAAATACAGAGAAGAGGCGATTAATAATTTAAAAAATAATTCAGCCATTAAACAGATGGGCTGGGAAAACTTTAAAAGTAGAGTAAAAATTATTAACCAAAAATATCTCCCTTTAATTCAGGATATGGTAGTAGATAATAAAAAATTATATATAAAGAGCAATAAGACAAAGGACAGCACTGTTGAATTCATCGTACTTGATAATTCAGGAAAAGAGTTAAAAAGAGTCTTCCTCCCAAAACCAATGGAGGCAAATTTTGTATCAAAGATGTTCGGCAGACCAGCAAGATTCTATAAGTTTTATAATGATACCTACTATTACATTATTGAAAATGAAGAAGATGAGGAGTGGGAGCTCCATTCAATAAAGATTTAATAAACAGGCCAGGTGATTTCTGAAGATGCAGGGTCACCTGACCCAGATTTTGAGAACAAAAAAAACAAAAACAAGACTTCAGCCGGCAACCACAGATCTCTTTCTGAATAAAACCATGATGATCATTGTATAAACTAATTACTTATAGTAATATAGTATCCAAATGAATAGGAGGCTTAAATGCAGGATTCTGATCAGAAAGGAGAAACAGTATATAGTGGAGAGACTGTATATAATGGAGAAACTCAACATAATGATCCGCAAAGCACCAGGCAATCTCAGATTACAGAACAAACAGAACGTATAGAGCAAACAGAACAAAACATTGATGTTCTTGATCATGAAAACTTAATAAATTGGTATACAAAAATCGGATATGCATTGATATTATACTTTTTTTTCCCGATTTATTTTTCAAGCCCGCTTGGATCTAAACTGATGTTTCCAAATATCACTTTATTAGGTAAAGGGGGCGCTTTCGCAAATATAACACTTCTCTATCCTTTATTTGCAGGAATATTAGTATTAATTTTCATAAAAACTCTGGACGATTTGAAGAGAGGAATCGCAATATTATCTATTGGGATAATTCCAATAATAATTATGCATATACTCAAAAAAGACATGATTAGCTCAATTGTCCAAGGTTCTTTTGATGCCACTCTTGTTCCGCAATTGATCCTTTTATCTCTTATAGGCATGTATATTGGAGCAAAAGCAATAATTAAATTCGACACTCAATCAGCACGAGTAATCGGTGGTTGTTCAAGTATTTTGTTCTTAGTTTTAGTCTTATTACCCTTGGGATCTCCGGTCCCTGTCTTTTTCTCATTATTTAAAATGTTAACTATTAAAGGGATGCCGGGATTAATGAAAATTATATTTATTATACTAATAATCTCTTTCTTAATTCTAATGTATGCAGCTTTATTAGGATTAATAAATTTTAAAAGGGAGAAAAATACTTTAAGTTTTGCAGAGAAAATAAAAAAAATGATATTTCTGAGTATTTTTATTATTCTCGGCATTCTCATTTTAGTGATTTTTTCAACTCCGGGTAATATGAGTGCAACTTTACTCATAAAAATGTTTCTGTTTTTTGTCGGTTTTATCGGTCTATTCGCAGAGTCAATATGGGATATTTTTGATAATCTCCAACCAAGAACTGTCAAGGGTGGTGCTTTGATGAATTCACCCAAATTTGAAAATAAGAAATAAATGTATGCATTCAGTTAAGTACACCTTCTCATAGCTAAAATCTGTGTAATTATTTTGTAACCTTTTTATCTTATTTTAGTCTAATTCAAATTAAGATCTAAACATTTTGAAGGAGAAAATCATGTATACTAATAAGTATTTTGCTATATTAATTTTCATAATAAAAACTTTAATACTTTTCCCATTATGTAATTCCGCTGGAACCATAGATAAAAATAGTTATGCTGAAAAAATCAAAGTAATTGAGAGATATGTTAAAGAAAATATGAGTAGCTTAAAAATCCCGGGCCTTGCTATTGCTTTTTATAAAGATGATTTTAAATGGAGCAAAGGATTCGGGTATGCAGATATTGAAAATAGAGTTCCTGTTACTCCTGAAACTCTATTTAGAATGGCTTCAATAACCAAACCAATGACAGCTCTGGCAATTTTGAAACTTGCTGAGGATGGTAAAGTGAATCTGAATGAAAGGGTACAAAAATATGTGCCATTTTTTCCTAAAAAAAAATGGCCTCTTTCGATTATTCATCTACTTGGACATTTAGGTGGAATCAGCCACTATAGGGATAACTCTGTTGATAAAATCACAGAATACCATACCACCCGGCAGTCTATTGATATTTTTAAGGATTGGAAACTTAAAGCAGAACCTGGAACAAAGTATATTTATTCAAGCTATGGTTATAATCTATTAGGTGCAGTAATAGAAGGAGCTTCAGATCAATCTTATGCTGATTATATGACTGAAAATGTCTGGAAACCTTTAGGTATGAATCGGACAAGAATGGATATTGGTGATGAAATTATTGTTAATAGATCAAGAGGATATAACTTAAAAAACGGGGTATTAAAAAACAGTAAATATGTTGATATTAGCAGCAGGTTTGCTTCAGGGGGAACGATCTCAACAGTCCTGGATCTTTTAAGGTTCTCAAAAGGTCTGGATAGTGGAAAAGTGATCTCTTTAAAAGCTCAAAAAAAAATGTATAAATCTTTGCAAACAAGTGATGGGCGTGATACCGGATATGCAATGGGATGGCGGACAAATTATACTTCAGGAAACTGGAATATTTACCATTCAGGACGTCAATCCGGTACATCTACATATCTCTTAAGATTTCCCAAGATGAATTTTGCCGTTGCTGTTGCCTCAAATTCCAAGAGTACAAATACAGCCCAATTTGCCCGCTTGGTACAAAAAGTAGTTCTAAATGTTTTTGAAGTTGATGTTGAATTTTCAAATACCTCTGACAATAAAAATAATTTTAAAAAAATACACAAGGTATGGAACTATGGACTAGGATATCTTGTCCAAATTACTCTCTTTGAAAAAGTTGATCCAGCTGATCTTCACAGCTGTTTTAACTACTTTAATTCTATTGATTCTAATGATAAAGATGCAAAGCAAAAAATTAAAGATGGTGTTTTTAAAAATTCCGGCCGTGCATTTTTAAAAATTGGAGTTTTTATGGCCCGGGCTTTAAAATGTGTATATGGAAAGAAAAAATTGGATAAATATAGAGAGATGGGGCCAACTGAATTTTTTAGAGATTATATTAATTTATACAAAAGAGGGAATACAATAAGAAGGGATTATCAATTTACAAAAAAAATGGAGATGGAGGTTAATCGCTGGAATAGATCATGGCAAAACGTATGGACAGAAGAAATCAAGTCATATCTATGTTTTCCTAAAACAGATCTATTTAAAATACAAAAACGTCTTCGAAATCTATTCAGGGCTAAAAGTATCTATCCCGATTTTGATATTACAGATTATGCAGGAGATATTTATTATGGGGCCATGGATTTTGATAAAGCTGTCAGTCTAGCAGAGATGGCAGTATACATCTACCCAAAACTGATAAATAGATATTCTATTTTAGGTTCTTTTTTAATTAACCGGAACCAGATAAATAAAGCGCTGAAAACATATCAAAAAGCTTATACCTTAGATAAAAAAAACAGATCTATCGGCAGATATATATCCTGGCTTAAATATGCAAATAATGGGTATAAGGAGTTAAAAAAAATATCTCCTGAAGTTTTAAAAAATTACGCTGGTGATTTTAAATCCCGCCATATTAGCTATAAAAATAGTAGACTCTATTATAACAGAAATGGTGGAGTAAAAAAGCGGTTGGTTTCTTTAAGTAAATATGATTTTGCAATCCAAAATGTACCTGGTTTCAGGATACGCTTTGTTAAAGATAAAGATAATAGAATTTATAAGATCATAGGAATGTATATATCAGGCTTTATGTCTGAATCTTTAAGAGATAATAGTTCAAACTAATTAGAAATTGTTTGAACTATAAATGTGAAGTTTTTTTTGATTGCAAAGATATACTTGAATTTAATTTACAATCATAATTTAGTTGATTTTTAACAAACACATATAGCATATATGTAAAGACTTATAATGGGACAGGTCCCTTTGGAACAATTTTTTATATATAAGTTCAATTAATGGAGTAGATGCTTTTTATTTAAGCTGCCAGCAGTCAAGGCCCCTTGGATTAAGGCAACGACTGCAGGAAATGCATTGGACAGATTTTTGTCCATTTTTAAACTTGTCTATCAGATCCGGTTCTCTTATAAAAGGTCTGCATAAACTTATAAAATCTGCATCCCCTGATTGCAGGGTCTCTTCAATAAAAGAAAGAGAGCGATAACCACCTACAGAAATTATAGGTAAACCCAAATCACGCCTAATCTCACCGGAATGAACTCTGAAATAACCCTCATTAATTCCTGTCTCAATTTTGTTTTTAACTGTACTGTTTCTAACTTCAGCAATGCCTCCTGAAACTTCTACAAAATCAAGTCCTGCATACTTAAGAATCTTGAGGCTTTCAATCACCTCTTCAATAGATATACCACCTTCTATTCCATCTTCTCCATTTATTTTGACTCCAATAATAAAGGAACCTGCTACTCTTTGTTTTATCCCAAATATTATCTCTTTTACTAATCTGGTTCTATTCTCCTGAGTACCACCATAAAGATCGTCTCTTTTATTTAGATAAGGAGATAAAAATGCACTCAAAAGATATCCATGAGCTGCATGAAGTTGTACTCCATGAAAACCCGCTTTCTGTGCACGGACAGCAGCCTCAATAAAAGCTTTTTTTACATGATCTATCTGATCTATCGACATTTCAATTGGATCCGTTTTAAACACCCTGTCATGCAGAGCTGTTGGAGCCCAATATGGTCCTGGATTAATTTTTGCTCTTATCTGTCTACCACCATGAACAATCTGTAATATGAGCAATGACTCTGTATCTTTCACAGCTTCTGTAACTTCCTGCCAATCTGGAATTAATTCATCTGAATAAATCCCTGTTTGTCCAGCATTGGACTTTCCATTTTCCAGAACATATGCATAGCCTGTTATTATCATTCCTACCTGAAAGATAGCAAGTTCTTTATACAAAGAAGCCAGTTTTTTATCAGGCCTGCCATCAGCATCACCCATATATTCACATGTAGCTGAACGTACAAAACGGTTAATTATCTTCTTTTTTTTCAAATATGCAGATGAATAAGCAATCATATCTTACTCCTTTTAAAGAATCATAGTTAAAAATAGTTTTATTTTTATAAAATAGAAGTAAATTATTGTCAAAACTATGATGGAGTCAATATAGCAAGTTTAATCAATAACAAAATCCATAGGATTATACTTTTTATCAAAATATCTTACTTCATAATGAAGGTGTGGAGCAGTACTTCTTCCTGTGTTGCCTACATAGCCTATTATCTGTCCTCTTGTAACGCTATCACCCTGTTTGACATTAAAATCAACAAGGTGACCATATCTGGTAGTATATCCAAAACCATGAGCAATAACGATCATTTTACCTATATTGCCCATATTTTTTGCGGATAATATATATCCTCCACCAGTTGCGACTACATCAGATCCGATCGGGGATGAGATATCTATTCCATAGTGAAATTCCCTTTTACCTGTAAAAGGATGAATTCTATATCCAAAAACATTTGTAAGATACCCTTTGCATGGCCATATCGATGGAGTGGCCGCTAGTTGAGTTTTCTTCTTTTTTATTACATTCAAAATAAAGTCAAGATCTTTTTCTGTTTTAATTGAGTCAGTATTTATTTTATCGAAATCCATTGAGTCTGTAATCATTTTTAAGTTATCATTCTTAATAATCAGCTTGTTTACATTTGAACCTTGCGATGAATCTGGACCACCCATACCTGTTTCAATCGAATATGGAGAATTCAGCCCTGTAATTATCATAAATTTGGCTACCATATCTTTCATTTTTATGAATTTTATTTTATGTTCTTTCAAATTTTCATTCAATATTTTAATTTGCTGCAAATTCTCTTTTTTTTCTTCGCTTAATAGAGCATTTTTTTTATTGTCCGAAGATATATTGACATATTTGTTCAGATAATCAAAGATTACAACACCAAAAAGCAATATTAGAGTTAAAACTGCTGCTAATACACTCTTGATAAATTTTTTTGATATAACAAATTCTTTACTTGAGGTTAATGCATCCGATACAATTAAAACAGAATAATTCTTGCTCTTTTTTTGTTTCATTTTCTTTTATTTATAAATTTACTTTATTTTGAATGGAAAGTCAATTAAAATCGTTCTTCTTGACTTTTCACTTTTAAATACTGTATTATCATAGTATTATGAAAAAGACATTAATTATAATTATAATAATTTTTCTATTAAATTCTCTTCTTATAAGCATCGTCCCCAAATATCATGGCGCCAGATCCCTTTCGCTTGGGTACTCAACAACTGCTTTTAATTTTGACGTCAATATGTTGTTTATCAACCCATCTTTTCTCGCCTCTGTTAAATTTAGTATGAGTGCTTATCAATATCAGCAGTCATATAGAAGTTATCTTGATTTTTTTGATAAGCTTAATGAGACAATTGCTTTCGATTTGGAAAATTTTGATACTTTTACAGATATAAAAAAAAATGAAGCCTGGACCTCAATTAAAGAACTGTATTCAGGAAAAACAGGCCTATATGGATTCAAATCTCAGAATCCGGGTTTTATTGGAAAAAATTACGGATTATCAATTTCTTTTGAGAATGAATCAGTAATGAGCACTGTCGACAATGAAATCCTTTCAAGAGATATATCAGAAATTGCCGGCCAGGATATAAATTCTCTCATGATTGATTTTCTGGGTATAAGTTATAAAAAGATTTCAGTAAGCTATGCAATGAATTTTTCACAGGATCTGAACATTGGAGTTACGCTTAATTATTTAAAAGGCAAAGGAAACCGGTTTCAGAGAAATTTAACTGATAATGATGTATTTAATAATGAGAAAAAGATCGCCAGCTATGTTAGTAAGGGATGGGCTGATGCTGAAGGAAAATTTTCAAAAATTGTAATGGACATTGGCGCAAATATGAAAATTGGACAATATTTCATGGTTGGCGCAGTTATAAAAAATTATGGAAGCCCTGTTATATCCTTTAATGAGAATGATATAGAACTTAGTCAAAGAATAATAGCAGGAGTTGCATTCAGACCTTCATATGATTTAAACTTTTTCATTGATATGGATATAAAAAAAACAGCTTTAATCTATAATGGAGAAGAAATGCATCCTATTTCATTTGGTGTTGAAAAAGGATTTTTTAGGAATAAACTTTTTATCAGAGCCGGAATCTTAAGTGACCTGGAATCCGAATATTTTATAGGCAAAAAATCTCATACACTCTATGGCCTTGGCTTTGGATTTAATATGAATAAAATTATAGTTGATTGTGGTATAGGACTTAATCCAGATGGGAAAATTTCAGACATAGCTGTCTCAGGTTTTATTATTGTTCAATAAAGTATTGTTATTAATAAAATAATATTTATTCAAAAAAAATTTGACTTATTTTTTTTTTTTACTTAAAATAGTGGTATGACAATGAAAATAGGTGAGTTTTTACTAAATGATGGAAAGATTTCGCAGGATCAATTAGATACTGCACTTGAGTTACAAAAAAAACAACCAGGAAAATTAGGTAGTGTATTAATAAGACAAGGTTATATTACTGAAGAAGATATTGCACAAGTTTTAAGTAAGCAATTTGGATATCCATCAATAAATCTATCAAAATTTGATATTGGCGAAAAAGTACTTGAATTAATAAAACCGGATATGGCTAGAAAACATATCATTATGCCCGTTCATAGAATCGGTTCCATCTTAACTCTTGCAATGTCTGACCCTTCAAATTTATTTGTTCAGGAAGAGATAAGATTCTCAACAAACCTGAGGATACAGGCTGTTATTTCACCGGAGAGTTCTATCCTTGAGGGAATAGATAAGTACTATGGTAATGCAACAGGAATTGAAGCACAAAAATTTCTTGAGGAAATTGAGCTTGGAGATGAAGGTTCAATAGAAGTTGTTGAAGAAGAGGAAGAGGAAGATTATCTCGGTGACATTGATGAGGATGCACCAGCAATTAAGCTGGTCAATTTAACTTTCCGAGATGCTATTTCACAAAAAGTATCAGACATACATTTTGAACCTTATGAGAAATCTTTTAGAGTTAGATTTAGATCAGATGGAATACTTCATGAATATATGACCCCTCCCATGAATCTAAAAAACAAGATCTTATCAAGACTTAAGCTAATTGCCGGCATTGATATCGCAGAGAAAAGACTCCCTCAGGATGGGAGAATCAAAACAAAAATTGATATTAGTGGCCATAAGAAAACAGTTGACATGAGAGTTTCATCTCTTCCAACTATATATGGAGAAAAAATAGTTATCAGAATTCTGGACAAAGACAACCTGATGCTTGATATGACCAAACTGGGATTTGAACAATCATCACTTGATAAATTTGAAAGAAACATTAAAGAACCATGGGGTATTGTCCTCGTTACAGGTCCTACAGGATCAGGTAAAACAAATACTCTTTATTCTGCAATGTCAAAACTAAATAGTGAAGACATTAATATTATGACAGCTGAAAACCCTGTAGAATTTAACCTTTTTGGAATTAACCAGGTTAACATCAAGGAGTCAATAGGTTTGACATTTCCTGCATCACTGAGATCTTTTTTAAGACAGGATCCTGATGTTATCCTTGTTGGTGAGATCAGGGATTTTGAAACTGCAGATATTGCTATAAAAGCGTCATTAACGGGTCACATGGTACTTTCAACACTTCATACAAACGATGCTCCATCAACAATAGCACGATTGATAAATATGGGAATTGAGCCATTTCTAGTGTCAAGTGCTGTCAGGCTCGTTGTAGCTCAAAGATTAATTAGAAGACTGTGTAAAAATTGTAAAGGTGAGACAAAAATTCCTATGCAGACTTTAATAGATATAGGTTATGCTCCAGAAGATGCAAAGAATATTGTAGTTTTTGAACCAAAAGGATGTCCAAAATGTCATAATTCAGGATATAAGGGCAGAGTCGGTTTATACGAAGTCATGGAGTTAGACGAAGAATTAAAAGAACAGGTTATGCTAGGTGTTTCAACCGCTGAGTTAAGACAAAAAGCAAAAGAGAAAGGAATGTTGACCTTAAGAATGAGTGGCCTTGAAAAAATCAAAGCTGGTTTGACTTCTCTTGAGGAAGTCCTGAGAGAAACAACTAGAGCATAGCAAGGAGACTAATAATGGCTTTACCCCTACCGCAATTACTAAAGATCATGGTCAGTGAAAAAGGGACTGACCTTCACATAACGACTAATTCTGCTCCAATAATCAGAGTACATGGAAAGATCAAAAGAATCGAACACCCTCCACTATCCCCTGCAGAAACCAAACAGATAGTATACAGTATTTTAAACGACAATCAAAAATATAAATTTGAAGAAAATTGGGAACTGGATTTTTCATTTGGTATTAAAGGACTTGCAAGATTCAGAGCGAATGTTTATATGCAAAGAGGAGCCGTAGCTGCTGCATTTAGACAAATCCCATATAAAATACTCGGATTTGACGAACTCGGATTACCAAAGGTAGTTGCTACTCTTGCTGATAAACATAGAGGACTGGTTCTTGTTACAGGGCCAACCGGGTCAGGTAAAACAACAACCCTTGCTGCTATGGTTGATAAAATAAATGCAGAAAGACTTGTTCATATTATTACTATTGAAGACCCAATAGAATATCTGCATTCCCATAAAAAAGCTGTTGTTAATCAGAGAGAACTCTTTGCAGATACAAAAGGGTTTGCACCCGCATTAAAATCAGTTCTCAGAGAAGATCCTGATGTTGTACTAATTGGAGAATTAAGAGACCTTGAAACAATTCAAGCAGCAATAACTATTGCAGAAACAGGGCATTTAACTTTTGCAACACTACATACAAATTCTGCATCACAAACCATAAACAGAATTGTTGATGTATTCCCTCCTCACCAACAGGAACAGATAAGAACTCAGCTATCTATGAACATTGAAGGAATTGTAACTCAGGCTCTGCTCCCAAAGGTCGGTGGAGTAGGCCGATGTCTGGCTATTGAGGTACTTATACCTAATCCTGCTATAAGACACCTGATAAGAGACAATAAAATACACCAAATTTATTCATCAATGCAAACAGGGCAGGAAAAATACGGAATGATCACTTTTAACCAATCTCTGGCAAACCATTATTTCAAAAAAAACATTTCTATTGAATTAGCACTGAATGTTTCACATAATGCAGAGGAGTTAACTGAAATGATAAAAAGAGGCCCCAGTGCTATCGGAAGCCAGCTAAACCCAGGTAGTTCTAAAGGTGGAGCAAAAAGCTACAGCTCACGAAATTTTTAACGGAGGAATAGATGCCAGAATTTAAGTTTAAGGGAAAAAATAAAGTTGGAAATATTGTTAAAGGTTCAAGAATTGGTAAAAGCTCAGCAGAGGTACAAGCCATACTGGAAAAGGAACAAATTCAAATCCTGAGTATTCAAAAAAAAGGGATAGAACTAAACATTCCGGGATTTGGAAAAAAAACAGTAAGGGTAAAACTTCGAGATCTCTCTGTTTTTAATAGACAGCTCTCAGTTATGTTTAATGCCGGTCTTCCCATTACTCAGGGAATCGGGATACTTGCCTCTCAACAGAAGAATCCAGGATTTTCAAATGCGTTAACAGATATAAGAAAAGAAGTTGAAGCTGGAGCAAACCTTTCAAATTCAATGAGAAAGCATCCAAAGATTTTTAATGAACTATATACAAGTTTAATCCAGGCAGGCGAAGCATCTGGTAATCTTGATACAATTTTATTAAGACTGTCATCATATATTGAAAATATCACAAAACTAACAGGTAAGGTTAAGGCCGCCTTGGCATATCCTATATCTGTATTGATCATAGGAGTTATTTTAACAGGAGTTATTTTAACAAAAGTTGTACCTGTTTTTCAAGAAATGTTTGAAGGTATGGGTGCAAAACTCCCACTTCCTACTCAATTGGTAGTTGATGCATCTCAAATATTACAGGACCATTTTTTTAAAATTATTTTTGCTTTTGTTGGTCTTTTTTTTGCCTTAAAGTCTTACTATTCAACATTTAAAGGAAGAAGGATTATTGACAAACTCAAATTAAAAGCCCCTGTTTTTGGAGATTTGCTTATGAAAGTTGGAGTTGCAAGAGTTACCAGAACACTTGCAACCTTATTAAATTCTGGTGTTGAGATAATTGAAGCAATAACAATTACATCTAAAACTGCCGGCAATGCCATTATTGAAGATGCCGTTTTAAAAAGTAGATTAGCTGTTCAAGAAGGGCGTCCACTATGGGAAGCCTGGGAAGAAACTAAGGTCTTCCCCTTTATGGTTACCCAAATGGTCTCGGTTGGTGAACAGACAGGATCATTATCAACCATGCTTGAAAAAATAGCTGATTTTTACGATGAAGAAGTTGATGCTGCTGTTTCTGCATTAATATCATTAATGGAGCCCATAATGATCGTGTTCCTTGGTGGACTTGTAGGATCTGTTATTATCGCAATGTACCTACCTATGTTTGATATTATTGGAAAAGTATAAAAGAGATGCAACGAAAATTAAGGATTGAAATTCGAAAAACCAAAGGAAAAAAACTCTAAAAGGCTATAAGGTTGAGATTTCCCTCAACCTTAGCTATTTTAGAGTAAAAGATATCATTGAACTTATCATATAATATTGAAGGGAACATAAGACGATTTAAGCTTCTAAATATTATTAGAGTATCAATTTTCCTGTCACTTCTCTTCGTTTCTATAATTGTCCTTTTTCTATTTGAATCAAATATAAGATTAGTCCCTATAACCATACTGATATCTATCCTGACAATTATCAGTTTTTTAAACTTTTACTTTCTAAATCTGTATAAATTCAGAATAACGGTTTCTATTCAACTAATTTCAGATATTCTTTTTATTACAATATTGGTCTATTTAACCGGTGGGATCAACAGCCCATTTTACTTCCTGTATTTAATACCAATATTGATCTCAGCAAATTTCTTGAAACGCAGAGAAACAATACTTACAGCATCTGTTTCATTTGTTTTTTTTGGAGTTGTTTCAGAACTAATGTATATGGGATTAGTTCCAACCAATATCAATAATTATCAATCAACTATCTCAATCAGTAGTTTCATATATAATTTAATGATGAGTTTTATCGCTTTTCTTTTAATTGCCATTACAGCCTCTTTTTACTTCACAAATATGAAAAAAACAGGAGAAGAGTTACAAACAATAAAAAACAGTCTTGAAAATCTTGCATTACTGAATCACACTGTTATTGAAAAAATGGAGCATGGCTTTATTACTGCAGATCAAGAAGGAAAAATAATATCATCAAATAAAAGAGCTGAAAAACTAATAGATTTTTCACCAACAAGCAATATTATTACTTTATTAAATATTGAAAGAGATGAGAATAAAATAAATAATTTCTCAGGTAAAAATACTCAAATTTTTATTGAACGAGTAATCAATAACCGAACACTTAATATCTCAATATCACCTGTTTCAAATATTTCATCATTTAATAGAATCTTAGTCTTTCTAATATCTGATCTTACTGACAGAATGGAAATAGAAAAAAAGCTTAAAGAAAAAGAACATTTAGCCCTGATTGGAGAAATGTCTGCAGGAATCGCTCATGAAATAAGAAACCCATTAGCCTCCATTTCAGGCTCTGTACAATTTCTAAAAAATGATATTGAATTACAGGAAGAGCATAAAAACCTAATGGATATCATAGTTAAGGAATCAAAAAGACTTTCTGATTCAATTGAAGAATTTTTAGAATATACAAAGTTAACACCAATAAATAGAACGGATTTTAATCTGTCCAGATTAATAGATGATACTCTGGAATTAATCAAAGCCAATTCAAAAAAAATAAAATTCATAAAGAGATATAATGAAAATGTCCACCTCTATGCAGATGAAATAAAGGTCAAACAGGTATTATGGAATCTTCTCACCAATTCAATTAAAGCAATTAATAATGATGGGATTATTGAGATTACAATTGTTGAGGCTAAGAATATTTCACTTTACATAAAAGATAATGGAATTGGAATAAAGAAAGAGGAGATGAATAAAGTATTTACACCGTTCTATTCAAAATTCACATCAGGAATAGGCCTTGGAATGGCAATTGTTAAGAGAATTATTGATGAACATAATGCCGGAATAAAAATAACATCTGAAAAAGGTTTTGGGACAGAGATAAAAATTATATTTGGAGCTATTAATGAAAAGAACTACAGAAAGTAAAAATATAAATATTTTAATAGTTGATGATGATTCCAGCTTAAGAAATATGCTCTCAATTATTTTAAAAAAAGAGGGATTTCTTGTAAAATCTGCTGAAAACGGAAAAACTGCCTTGGGATACTTAAAAAAAAACCATATAGATCTAATTATATCTGACATAAAAATGCCAGATATAAGCGGTATAGAACTCCTGAGAAAAGTAAAAACTATTAATGCAGAAATCCCATTCATTTTAATAACAGCTTTTTCTTCTACAAATGATGCTATAGAAGCAATGAAACTGGGTGCAGATGACTATATAACGAAACCATTTAATCTAGATGAGTTAAAGATCATTATAAACAAATCTATTTACAAAAAAAACATCGAGAAAGAAAATGTTGAGTTGAAGTTAGAACTTTCCAAACAGACAATTTTTGAAAGTATTGTTGGCAATTCACCTCAAATGTTAAATATATTTGAGCTTATTAATACAATTTCTCAAACTGATTCCACTGTACTGATAGATGGAGAGAGCGGAACCGGAAAAGAGTTAATTGCAAATGCCATACATAAGAAAAGTTTGAGAAATAATAATGGATTTATTTCTATAAATTGTGGTGCAATCCCTGAAAACTTGCTTGAAAGTGAACTTTTTGGGCATGAAAAGGGGGCATTTACAGATGCTTTCAAAGAAAAAATCGGGCTATTCGAAATTGCAAATAGAGGAACTCTTTTTCTTGATGAAATTGGAGAAATGCCACAGCATATGCAGGTAAAACTTCTCAGGGCAATTCAGGAGAGGAAAATACGTAGAGTAGGAGGGAACAAAGAAATTCAGATTGACGTAAGGATCATTGCTTCCACCAATAAAGACCTCAAAGAGGAAATCGAGAGGAAAAATTTTAGAGCCGACCTTTTTTTTAGATTAAATGTAATCTCAATTACTGTCCCCGCTTTGATATCAAGAAAAGAGGATATTCCCTCATTAATGTCATATTTCTTAAAAATCTATAACAGAAAATTTAACAAGAGCATTCTCGGTTTTAATAAAGATGTAATTGAAACATTCTTGTCCTATTCCTGGCCAGGCAATATAAGGGAACTGGAAAACTATATTGAACGGTCAGTAGCTCTCGAACAATCATCAAGCATTACAAAACGCACACTCCCATCAGAGTTAATTTATAATATTCCAGAAAAAGAATTTATGTCTACAGACTTTACTGAACTATTAAAAGACGAAAATTTTGATTTTACAAATTATATGGATAAAATAAGTAAAGCTCTTATAAAAGAAGCACTGGAAATAAAAAATAATAACCTGAAAGATACAGCTTCTTTATTGAAACTAAGCTATAGATCTATTCGATATCTAATAGAAAAACATAAAATTAAGGATTAAAGAGACTTCTCCTATAATATCGTCTGTTGAAGTTCAGAAACATATTAGACTCTGATCCCCCAAAAAACCCAAATGAT
>CBDUZW010000048.1:0-40912 GCA_965371805.1 uncultured bacterium
GTCTTTTATATAAAGGATTATGAAGGTTTTACTAAATAAACTTTTGTAATTACTGTCAAATAAAAAAGGAGAAAAATAATGAAAAAATTAATTATTGTGGTTGTGGTATTAGTAATATTTTGTTTAGGAGTATGGAGTAATAATGCCAAAATCGATCAGTCTAAAGAGAAAGAAATCATCAAAAAGGTTATAGTTGATGCATATATAAAGGGAATTATTACTAAAGGAGATGCTGATCTGGTTAAAAAAGGGTGGCATGAGGATTGTGATATCGTCATTTTTCATAAGGGAAAGATGAGAAAATTACCTGCTTCCTACTGGATAAAGAGATTAACAGCAAAACCCGGCCCCATTGAGACAGATGTCCAGTATGAATTTAAAAACATTATGATAACCGGATATGCCGCTATTGCTGTAGTAAAAGTATCATATAAGAATAAACCAAAATATATGGATTATATGTCACTTTATAAATTCCCGGAAGGTTGGAAAATAGCTACAAAAATTTATTATGAGTATTAAAAATATTGTATAAAAAAATAATAGTTTGAAAAAAACATTGTAACCATTTGAAATATAATGTGTATTATATAATAGTGATTTTAATAATGCTTATAACATCAATGTTAAATCAATATCAATTGAATTTGAATTTATTTTTTTCGACATAAAAACAAAAAAAGGAGGAAAACATGAAAACAAAAGTAATTTTACTAATGACTATTTTCATTATCACAGGATTTTTTAATGGAGAAATTCAAGCAGAAAACAAAACACAGAAGATTATAAATAGTAAAATAAGAAATGACACTATTGGTAGACTCTGCGAGATGCTTAATGATTATGTGTATCCAAAAACCGGAAAAAAAGTTATTAAACAATTAAAGAGGAATTTGAAGGATGGCAAATATAATCTAATCAAAGATTTTAGAAAATTTGCCAGAATTGTAAGCAAAAATATGTTTGAGGTTTCAAAGGACAAACATCTAATTATCAGATATTCTCCAAAAGATGTAAAAGAAATTAAGTGGAGAATGTCTTTACCTGAAAAAGATAAGAATAAGGCTTATATAAAAGAGAAAAAAAATTATGCCAGGAGGAATTTTGGATTTAAGGAAACAAAAATCCTTCCGGGAAATATTGGATATATCAAATTCAATTCTTTTAATCAAGTCAAATATGCAGGAGATACCGCTTCTGCCGCTATACGCTTTCTGGAGAATACTGATGCAATGATCATAGATTTAAGAAATAATAATGGCGGATGGTCCTGCATGGTTCAACTTTTATGCAGCTATTTTTTTGAGTACAAAGAGTCATTTAATAATCTTCTTTTATTTGAATCTCATTTCCCTTACCTGAATAAGATTATTCAATATTCGGTATTACCAAAACTTCCTTCTCAAAGACTACTTTATACTCCAGTCTATATTCTTACCGGTTCAAACACCTATTCTGCAGCTGAACGGTTTGTAATTACCATGCAGCAATTAGGAAGAGCTAAAATAATTGGCGAAAGAACCCGTGGAGGTGGTACAGGTACCCGTGGGCCTGAAGTTTTAAACAATTACTATATTGTTAAAATGCCTGTTAGTTTTTCCACAAATCCTTACTCAAATGTAAAATGGGAAGGAGTCGGAATTGAACCTGATATAAAAAAAAAGTCAAAAGAATCACTGGATACTGCCCTGAAAATGATTATAAAAGAGAAAATCAAAAAAAAGTCAAATGGCGGTTTTATAAATAGTTTAGGATATGGATTTTTATCTGATGGAAAAATAGATATGGCAATTTATATTTTTAAAGAAAATGTCAATCTTCATCCAAAATCTGCCAATGCCTATGACAGTCTTGGAGAAGGTTATATGCTGAAAGATAATATTGAATTGGCAATTAAAAATTACAAAATATCCCTCGAATTGAACCCTGAAAATAAAAATGCAGCACATATGCTTGTTAGATTAAGTAAAATGAATAAAAAAAAAAATAGATAATAATGCTATTGATATATTATATTATTATGGTTATAAAAAAATGCCAAAGATGTTATGGACTCTAACTTTGTCTTGAATAAATATTTGTATTAGATTAAAATAGAGATGATCAATAGGAGGAAAATTATGAAATCTATTATGTTCATCACAATACTTATATTATTATGGCTGTGCCAACCATTAATGTCTGGGGAAGCGGACACGAAAAAAAATGAGCTTCTTATATTTGAGGGTCATACTCATATTGGTCTTTCTATTGAGGGAGAAAGGATTAATGGTTCTGATTACAAATATTATTCAGATCGGGATGTAAATGCTATATTTTTCACTCTACCGGTGGATAGGTCAAAAACATCCGACTTATTAAAAAGAATAGAGAGTGAAATTAGTAAAATAAAAGATCTATCTAAAAAAAGTAAATCTATAAAACTTGCCATTAATGCAAAAGATTATCATAAAAATTTCGCTGAGAAAAGAAACTCAATAGGACTATCTATAGAGTATTTTTATGGAATTTTTAATAATAACCAGAATACTATTAAAAAATATTCTGAAATGGGTATCCGTATGATCTGTTTAATTAACACTTCAGATGACAGATTATTTATTCTAAAAAACAAAAAAGAGGTTTTAAGTGATTTTGGAAAGAAAATAATTGAAAACATGAATAAATTTGGTATTTTAATCGATATTACCCATTTAAGGGATGAACAGAGATATCAGGTGATAAAACATTCAAAATCTCCTGTTATTGCCTCTCATTCTAATGCAAGAGGACCATCTCCATCTAATTTTAATGTGTCGGATAAGGTAATTAAAGCACTAAAAGAGAATGGCGGATTATTTCTGGTCTCATTTGATAAGAATGGTCTATTTCCAGATAAGAAAAATGTCGGTATTGGTGCAATAAAATTTGTTCAACATATTAACTATCTGAAGAAAATGCTGGGGATCAATCGTATCGGAATAGGGACTGATTTGCAGGCTGCCGGGAAATATGTGGCTGCAGATTTGCGGGGTAAGGATAGTTTTAAAAAAATCGTCATGGAATTAAAAAACAATCACTACTCCATAGATGAAATCAGAAAAATAATGAGTGGGAATTTAATAAAATTTCTGGCAAATCAGGAGAGATAGTATCAAACTTTTCCAAAAACAATTCGTATAATAATAATTAATAAGGAGATAGTGTTGAATAAATCAAATATCTATATTGTTTTTTTTCTGGGAATATTTTCAATTACATCTCCTGCATTTTTTCTATCTGGGAAAACAGGAATATCATTGAAGGAGGAAACACATTTAATAATGGAAAAAATTGAAATAAAAAAAAACATTTATCTATATTATTTTAAAGAGTATAATAAAAAGACATCTGGCAATATACTGGTTTTAATTAATGAAACCGAAGCATTGATAATTGATACCTCATATAAAAGACATATGATTAGGGTAATTGAGGATTTATCAGAAACAAATACTATAATAGATACAATTATTCTGTCTCATAGACATGAAGATCATATTGATGGTGTTAAAGCTTTTAAGAAACCTTTTATTATTGCAGGGAAAGACTATATAGATGATCATCAGAACCATCTTAAGGAAGATATATTCCTTAATTCATTAAGACCTGACAGATATGTTAAAGACATGGAAAGCATCACTTTTGGGCAATTCAATCTTAAATTTATTAAAACAATTGGACATGCTGAATCTGGAATAACAACTGTAATTAATAATAAAATAATCCATGTTGGGGATATGGTGATATTTGATGTTACTAATAAACTATCACTCCCCTATATTGATGAAAATTCCAGTTCAAAAAAAATGATTGAAGGGTTAAAAAGGATAAAGAATCTAAATGCTGAAATAGTAATTCCAGCTCATGGAAAACCAATATATGGAAAAGCAAAAATAAATAATATCCTCAACTCTTATCTTGAATATATCCATAAACTTCAAACATCTGGAGGTAAAATACCATTAGAAGAGTGCCTGCCAAAAAACATGACCGATTGTTCTTTCAAAAATTTCCATGAATACAATTCAAAAAGAATTTAAGAGTCTGTTAATCTAAAAATGTAATAATGATAAAAATAAACTGAGTAGTAATTATTATTAAAAGGAGAATTGATATGAGGAAAATTATTTATTTAGTCTGTTTTTTATTATTGGTTTCAATAATTAACGCAAAAACAATTGATGAATTAAATAAAAATATTAGCAAAATTATTTCAGATAAAAAAGCTACTTTTGGAATTGGAATCTATAATTTCAAAAATAAAGAATCACTCTTTTTTAATAAAGATAAAAAATTTGTAATGATGAGTGTTGTCAAATTTCCTCAAGCAATTGTAATACTAAAGCAATTAGAAAATGGTAGATTAGATTATAATAAAAAAATTCATTTTGGAAAAAATGATCTACGCCAAAACACATATAGCCTAATTCTGACCAAAAAAAATGGAGAGGGTTTTGATATTTCTTTAACTGAAGCCTTAAGCTACACCGTTTCAAAAAGTGATAATAATGTTTGTGATAAATTATTTAAGAT
This sequence comes from uncultured bacterium, assembly GCA_965371805.1. Taxonomy (GTDB): domain Bacteria; phylum Acidobacteriota; class Aminicenantia; order UBA2199; family UBA2199; genus JAOZTV01. Next base: position 4,555 of record CBDUZW010000048.1, read on the forward strand.
ATTAGGAAACCCGAAAAGTGTAGAAAATTATTTTCAAAAGCTGGGTTTTAAAAGCATATCCATTGGAACAGATTATGCAAACATGAAGAAAAACACTATTTATGCAAACCAAATTAATCCCAAAGATATGCTGAGAATGTTAATTCAATTTCATAAAAAGGAACTTTTAGAAGAGAAAAACACAGAATTATTATGGAAAAAACTGATTGAGACCAGCACTGGATCAAACCGGATTAAAGGGTTGTTACCTGAAGGAGCAGTTGTCGGGCATAAAACAGGAACTTCAAATACAGATAAAAATGGAGTTACAGCTGCATTTAATGATGTTGGTATTATTAAATTGCCAAATGGAAATACTTTAGCAATTGTGGTTTTTATTTCCAATTCACAAGAGAATAATGAAATAAATGCAATGTCAATAGCAGAAATAACAAAAGCGGCATATAATTTTTTTAATAAATAATTTTTATTTACAAATCTCTGAAAAGATTGGTTAACTGTACCCGGTTTTTTACGTCTGTTTTTTGATAGATCTTGAATACATATCCCTTAACAGTTAATAATGAAAGATAAAGTTTGTCCCCTATCTCTTTATTAGCCGCGTCATCACAGATCAATTGAATTACTTCCTGTTCACGTTTAGTAAGATTGTATTTTTCAGTCAAAAGCAATATCCTGTCTTTAATAGAGCGAGTCACCTCTAATGATCCATGATATTCCGTCATAAAATTTATTAAATATAATAAAGTAAAACTGAATAGAGTTATATCCATTCCATTTTAAAAACAATCGTTTTTATCAATTTGTTGAGATAGATGAAAGCTGGGAACTTCATATTAGTAAGTTTCAATAACATCTATCATCTGGTTCTGAAAATTTAAAAGTAATTCAATTAAAGGTAAAATTTTACACAATGTTTTTTCATCTAAAAAAAGGGGAATAAATAGATGTCGTACGTTTAATTATTCTATAGATGATAGACTCAATTAATATTAAATATTGCTATAACTTTTTATTTAAAAATGCGTATTATTTATATTAAGAAAAGAAAAATTAAAAAAATAAAGGAGAATCAAAAATGAAAAAATTAACTGTATGTATTGCTGTTTTATTATTTGTTGGATTTCTAACATCCAATCTTTTAGCTGATAGCAAAGCTGACATTAAGAATGTTATTGAAAAAAGTTATTTTAATGGCGCATTTAACGGACTCGACACAAAAAGTATGAAAGATGGCTTCCATCCTGATTTTGCAATTTTCTCACCAAAGGGTAATGAAATAAGCAAATATCCAATAGCAACCTGGGTAAAAGGTATTGAAAAATGGAAAACTGACCCGAAATTTGACAAAAAAAAAGCCAAAATGGAATGTAAAATTGTGAGCCTGGATGTAACAGGAGTATGTGCTTCTGCAAAAATTGAAGCCTCAAAAAATGGGAAATTAATATATACAGATTACCTTTCACTTTTAAAATTTGAAAATGGATGGAAGATTGTTGCAAAGGTATATAATAAACATAAATAAATAAAAATCCAGAAAGATTATGCTGCCGGGGTCAAAGCATTGACCCTGGATAAAGCCTAATAAATATTGAACAATTTTTTATGGTAATAGAATCTGAAAACAACAAGTGATAACAATATTAATTTGCATCTTACAAAATCAGTGAATATTGATTTTTTAAAGTAACAATAATCTTATTTAGAGAATAATAAAAAAAACTCTTGTAAGAAAATTAAAAAATGACTATAATTAAATATAATAGATAAGGAGTTTAAATGAAATTCTTGATAGTAGATGATTCATCAACCATGAGGAGGATTATCATTAAAGCTCTCAGAGAAATTGAGTACGATGACTACGTTGAAGCTAAAAACGGGGCAGATGCATTAACACAGGTAGATGAAGTTGATTTTATTCTTACTGACTGGAATATGCCCATTATGGATGGAATGCAATTTGTGAGAAGAATAAGGTCTAAAAATAGAAGTATTCCAATTTTGATGATAACGACTAATGCAGATGAAGACAGTGTAATGCAGGCAATAAAGGGAGGAATATCAGGTTATATAATAAAACCCTTTACTTCAATTAGTTTAAAATCAAAAATTGATAAAATTTTAATAAAGAAAAAAATAAAAAATTGACTTAAATCTTTATAACAATATTTTGAAATTATAGGCAAAAAGGTGCTACTGCCGCATTTTTTATCTCAATTTTTTTCCAGACATTACCCAGAATATAAGGTTCAACCGAAAACCATTCTTCCTCTAATTCTTCTTTTGACATAAACTCTACAACCATCATAGACCCAACCATTTTCCCTTTCACATTTAAGATTCCTGCTGCATACAAAAGTTGTTTTTTTTCGAACATTTGTTTTGCCCGCTCCAAATGATCTTTTCTAACCTTCCTTCGTCTTTCTAATGCGTCCTTATCTTCCCCATCATATCCAATTACAATAAACTGCATTATATCCTCCTGATAATAAAATTACGAGATCTCTAGAATTTTTGATATTAGTTTTTCTATTCCATCAGCAACTTCATGGATCCTTTTACCAACCATATAAGCTGGAGCCGTAACAATCTTATTTTTTTCATCATAGGCTATCTCATTTGCCTGACATTCAATATGAATTGACCCGAATGATTCAATTACTTCTGCTGTACCTGGATCTGTACCAATCGTGAGAGATAGTTTTAATCCAATTTTGGATGCAACCTTCGCCAGTAAAGCAGGTGCAATACACATAAATCCAAGAGGTTTTTTTTCAGATATTGCTTTAATAATAAATTCTTCAATAATAGGATTAACTTCGCAATCCTTACCTTTAAAAGCTAGATCACAAAAATTCTTTGCAACTCCAAAACCACCTGGAAATATCACCATATCATAATCATTCACATTTGCAATTTGAAGGTCCTTGATCTCACCTCTCGCTATCCTTGCTGCCTCTATAAGGACATTCCGTTTCTCATCCATCTCATTCCCGGTCAGATGATTGATAACATGATGCTGATCTATATCTGGAGCAAATATATCAACATTAACATTGGCTCTGTCTAAAGCAAGAAGCGTTATTACAGATTCCTGAATCTCTGCCCCGTCAAATACTCCTGATCCTGATAAAATTACAGCAGCTTTTTTCATTATAACCTCCAAGTTTTTCTGAACATTTAAGTTCAAATAAATATATACAATTAAATTTTTTTAGTCAAGTATACTAAACACTTATTTTGGGTTACAATAAATTATGACAAATAAAAAACAAGAGGATAGTCATCAATTCAAATTAGTCTCTTCATATATGCCAAAGGGATCACAACCAGATGCTATAAAAGAATTATATTCAGGATTAAAGCAGAACCATAACTTTCAAACTTTATTAGGAGTTACAGGGTCTGGTAAAACATTTACAATTGCAAATGTAATAGAAAAGTATAATAAGTCTGCGCTTGTTATAGTACATAATAAAACTCTTGCAACCCAGCTTTATAATGAGTTTAAGGAATTTTTTCCTGAAAACCGTGTTGAGTTTTTTATATCATATTATGATTATTATCAGCCGGAATCTTATATCCCCCAGCGGGACCAGTATATTGAAAAAGATATTCAGATCAATCCTAAGATCGAGCAGATGCGTCTTGCCGCTACTGCATCCCTTGTTTCCAGAGATGATGTTATTGTTGTTGCATCCGTTTCAGCGATATATAATGTTGGTGACCCGAAACTTTTTGCAAATATGGGTTTTGAAATAAGTATTGGACAGTATATTAATAGAAAAGATCTTATAAAAAACCTTATTAATATTCAATTTGAGAGAAATGACCTTGAATTAATGCCGGGTCGATTTAAAGTTACTGGAGATACAATAGATATAATTCCCGGTTATTTCAACAATATAATCAGAATAGAATCATTCGGAGACGAAATTGAGCAGATATCTGAAATAGATAAGATAACAGGAAAGACAATTGAAAAAAAGAAACACTTCTATTTTTACCCTGCACGTCATTTTGTAATAGAGGAAAGTTCAATAAAATCTGCTATAAAACAAATGAAAACTGACCTCGAAAGAAGACTCCCTGAATTAGATATGATCGAAGCACATAGATTAAAACAGAGAACTTTATTTGACATTGAAATGATCGAAGAGACAGGTTTCTGTAAGGGAATCGAAAATTATTCAAGATATTTTGATAAAAGAGAAGCTGGAGAAAGGCCCTATTGTTTATTAGATTATTTACCAAATGATTTTCTATTAATAGTAGACGAAAGCCATCAAACAATCCCACAATTACATGCAATGTATAAAGGTGACTATTCAAGAAAAAAAAATCTAATTGATTATGGTTTCAGACTCCCTTCCGCATTTGATAACCGTCCCTTAAAATTCTTTGAAACAGAAGAGATAATGTTTAAAAATAAGGTTATTTTTGTCTCTGCTACTCCGGGAAATTATGAAAAAGAAAAATCAGAAGTAATTGTAGAACAGATTATAAGACCTACCGGATTGATTGACCCAAAAGTTTTCATAAGACCTATAAAGGGTCAAATAGAAGATCTGAAAACGGAGATAACCAATACAATAAAACGAGGTGACAGGATTCTAATAACTACTCTTACAAAAAAACTTGCTGAAGAGATGACTGAGTATCTTGCAGATGAGGGAATTAAAACCAGATATATGCATTCGGAAATAGATACACTTGAAAGAACAGAGATAATAAGAATGCTGAGATTAGGAAAATTTGATGTCCTTGTTGGAATTAATTTATTGAGAGAAGGACTCGATATTCCAGAGGTTGGATTTATTGGAATACTTGATGCAGATAAGGAAGGTTTCCTGAGAGATTTTAAGAGTCTTATACAGATCATAGGAAGAGCTGCAAGAAATATTAATTCCAAGGTTGTTTTGTATGCCGATAAAATTACAGATTCTATCAAGAATGCATTAGCTGAGACAGATAGAAGAAGAAAGGTTCAAATGGCGTTTAATGAAAAGAATGGTATAACACCAAAAACAATTATAAAACCAGTTGAGGAAAATGATATTATTTTGAAAGACATAAAACACATTCCTAAAAAAGATATCCCGGATATAATCATAAACTACAAGAAAGATATGCAGAAAGCTGCGGAAAAACTGGATTTTGAAAAGGCAATCTTCTTAAGAGATAAAATAAATGATCTAAAAAAGAGAGTATAATTTAATTAAGCAATTTTTGTTTTATGGTTGCTTTATATGACAAAATTTGTTATATTAACCACTATGAGATTAAATAAACAACAGATTGAATACTTTGCTTTCAGTATTGCGAAGACACTTATAAACGATAATATTATTATTGTTGAAGATAAAGAAGTTTTCCTAACAGAAATCCAAACAATAATCACCAATGAACTTGAAAAAGAAGATCTCTTAGATGATAAAGTTAAAAATATCTTACAGGATAAAATGGAAGATATCCGGAATTCAAATGTTGATTATTATGAAATGTTCAAAATGGTTAAATCTAAACTTGCAAAAGAGGAGGGCATTATCTTATGAGCCTAAAACTTTCAAGAAATAAAGTAAATCACATAACTAAACAGATAGTTGACTATATTGAAGCAGACGATGAAAATGATTATATGATTGAAATTGGTGAAGTTAGATTAAAAACTTTTTATATAATTATGGATGAGTTAAAAAAATTTGAACAAATCGAAGATAATGCAAGAGAAAAGATTGAATCTCAAAAAAAGACAGCTCCATACGGTTCAAGAGAGTGGGAAATATTATTCAGAAAATACTGTACAGAAGAACTGGATAAGCTTGGAAAGGTCTGGGATTAGAAAAAACAAGTTTTAAGATAAATAAAACAAACATTAACTGGTAAAAAAAAGTAAGCTTTTATATTGTGCTTAAAGCATAAGGCTTTAAGTCTTAAGCTTCTAAGGAGATATAATGAATATTGAACATGTTAAAACAAAAGAAGTTATCAAATGGTTCGAAGAAATAAGTAAAATCCCAAGATGTTCTAAAAAAGAGGAACAAATTTGTAACTGGTTAATCGACTGGGCTAAGGAACATAATTTTGTAGTTGAAACTGATGAAGTTATGAATGTTCTGATAAAAGTACCGGGAAGTGCTGGATATGAAAACTCTCCACCAGTCGTTTTTCAGGGTCATGTAGATATGGTCTGTGAAAAAACACCAGAATCAACTCACGATTTTGACAAAGATCCTATTAAACTGATGTATGAAGATGGATGGCTAACAGCTGATGGAACTTCACTCGGTGCAGATAATGGTATTGCTCTTGCTATGGCAATGGCAATGGCTTTGGATAAAGATCTCCCTCATGCGCCATTAGAATTACTCTTTACTGTTGACGAAGAGACTGGATTAACAGGTGCAAATGCATTGCAGCCAGGCTTTATCAAAGGAAAATTGCTCATTAATTTAGATTCTGAAGACGAAGGTGTATTTACAGTTGGTTGTGCAGGTGGTAAAGACACACACTTGACAATCCCAATGAATTTTGAAAATATTCCTTCAGGATATTCTCAATATATGTTAAAAGCATCTGGAATGAAAGGTGGACATTCAGGAATTGATATAAATATTGGGAAGGCTAATGCACTTAGAGTATTAGCAAGAGCTTTAGATGCATTAAGAAAAGGTGGAATTAATCTGAAAGTTGCAGGTGTAAAAGGTGGAACCGCTCATAATGCTATTCCAAGAGATTCTCATTCAATAGTATATTTAAAAGAAGCTGAATTATCAAAAGCAAAAGACATATTGGCAAAAAGTGAAGAAGCATTTAAGATCGAGTTTGGAAGTGTAGATCCTGATATAGCATTATCATTAGCTTCATCAGATAAAACTTTTAAAAAACTAATGACAAAGGAAAGTACCGATAAAGCAATTAACCTGATGTTAACAATTCATCACGGTGTAGCTGCAATGTCAACAGATATTGATGATTTAGTTGAGACATCCAACAATTTTGCAGAGATAAAAATTAAAAATGATGCAATTGAAATCCTGACAAGTCAGAGAAGTTCTGTTGTTTCCAGATTGGAAGAGCTAACAAGCCGGATTGAAGCTGTTGCATTGATTTCTGGTGGTACTGCAGTAAGTGGTGGTGGTTATCCTCCATGGCAGCCGAATATGGACTCAAAGCTTCTTGCTCGAAGTAGAGCATTATATAAAAAAATGTACGACAAAGAACCTGTCATCGAAGTCATTCATGCTGGATTAGAATGCGGTATTATTGGTGACAAAAATGAAGGCATGGACATGATATCAATCGGTCCGGACCTCAAATACCCCCATTGCCCTGACGAAAAAGTTAGAGTTGAAGCAATAGGAAAAGTTTGGGATTTTGTTGCAGAACTTTTAAAAGAATTAAAATAGTATATTAAATAAAATAAAGGGACATGACTCTCATGTCCCTTTATTTATCAATTTTAAATTCATCAAATCATTTCTCAATATTAATCAACTTTATATTTTTTTTGAAATAAAACAGAAATCTAATTATTACAACTCACGCTGCTTCATAAAAAAAACACTATAAAACATAGGTTGTTGCTTCAAAAAAAAAGAAAAACATAGTTCCTGAAAGAAAGGTGACAAATTAGAGTGCTTTGCTTTCAATGAAGAAGGACTTAACAAAATTAGTAAAATTGACTATTTTATCTTTAACTGGATTTTCAGAGAACGTGATTAGTAAGATCAGCACAATTATTACTCCTATACTCAACCATAGATATTTTATATCTTTATTTTTTTTCTTTTTTTTTAGGACAGTGCCAGGTCTTATTTTTTTCCCGGCATGAAGGGTTTTCTCTGTCATTACCTTTCTTTGTTTTTTAACTTTTTGAACGACTTCTCTTGAGGATCCCCAATCATTACTTTTTAAATTTAATAAATCTTTTATTATTTGATTTAATTCTTTTCTGGTCTTAATCCTTTTTTTCTTATCTTTTTCCATCATCCGGTCAATTATATACTGATAAGGTCTAAGTTTACCTTTAAATAGCGGGATGGGTTCTTTAAGGTGTTTCATTGCTATACCAAAAATATCCTTTGCAGTATAAGGTATCTTTCCGGAAAGCATTTCAAATAAAACAACTCCAAGCGAATAGAGGTCACTTCTTCCATCTAATCTTTGAGCATTACATTGTTCAGGGCTCATATACTGAGGGGTTCCAATTGAAACTCCAGTCCTGGTTAGTCTAGTTTTTGCTCCAATATATTTTGCAATACCAAAGTCCAGTAATACAGGAGATCCATCCTTTCTAAACATAATATTATCCGGCTTTATATCTCTATGTATTACTCCATTTGAATGAGCATAAAACAGAGCATCTGAAATTGTCAAAATTGTATGAAGTGCTTTTTCAGGTTTTATTTTAACCTCTTTACGTAATCTATCTTTTAGACTTTCCGAAAGATACTCCATTATAATAAAATAATAATTTTTATGCTTTCCAATATCATAAATAGATACAATGTTTGGATGGTTTAATTTTGAAAGAGCTCTCGCTTCTTTCATAAATCTTTTTGCTAATCTTAAATTTTCAACCTTATCAATATCGAGGAGTTTCATTGCAACAAGCCTGTTTAAGTTCTCCTGTACACATAAATAGACCGAAGCCATGCCTCCCTGGCCAAGCTTCTTTTTTATTTTGTATCCCGGGATTTGAGGTAATTTTCCCATATTTTTTAAAATTTAACAGACAATGACAATCTGATACTCCTGGGTATCTGCAATTCAGCAGCAAATCTATCATCTTCATCTGTAAAAACCATCTCTGAAAGTTCATATCCAACATCAAATATATTAAAAAAAGACAAACCCATATTAAATTCAAATTTATTAAGATTAAACTTATAATTTAATTTTATATTAACATCCGCAAGATAATCCTCCCTCGGACCACCCTTTTTGCCTTTGCTATCCTCACCCTTTATTGTTTTATAATAAATAACCCATTGATTAAAATCATTTGACATTTTCATAAAGGTAAATGGATTTCCATCCCTGTATTTTAGATTCAGCCCGACAGAAAGATTTCTAGTTAAGAAGAGTCCATAATTTAATTTTGAAACAAAACCTCTCTCACCATCAAGTCTCCCAAATGCATTCAGCCATGTGTTCGGGTTGGCCATTGATTCATCAATAACACCTATATCATTATTATATCCATTTCCAAAGGAAGTATTACCCATACCCATATGTGCTAAAAAGGAGAACGAGAAAAACCACTTATTCTCTTTTCTCCCAATAAAATTGATGAGTAATTGAAGTGAAAAAGGATCGTCTTCAAATAGAGAATTACTAAGATAATAATCTTTGAAGGGAGAGTCAAAATAATAAAGATCGCTACCTGAAATATCATTATATGATCCATACTCCTTATCAAAATATACCCAGAAACTATTTTTCATCTTTTTATATATACCCTTTATGAGTAATTTATAATTTCTGGAAAGTTTCGTATTTAAAGATACGAGAAGTCTTTCTTTTATCGGGGCCTTCAGGTCAGAGTTTGCAAAGTGAAATTTTCCTCCTGAGTACCCGAAGACATTCCCTCTTTCATTTTCCTGGAAAGTCTTATCTTTATTATTATCATTCCATAAATAATAGATTGAAGATGGTCTGTTGGTTTCCAGAAATCTACTGACATTATTCCGGATATCATAGGAGGAAATACCATAGGAAATAAGAACTGAACTTCTGCCTCTGGGAAATAGTAAAACACCAATATCAAATGAGGGTGTAAGAAAAGAGATATCATTATTACCATTATCAAATGATAAAGTACTTTTATGAAGATAGAGTTTTCCATATAATTCTAATTTATCTGATAATTTCAGATCTCCCATGAAACCAAATTTTAAATTCAGGTTATTGTTTCCATATGGATCTCCATTTTTCCATTCTCTGATCAAATATGACGCATCATTAACAAGAAAGAGGTTGTGATTATTTATACTCTCCCAACCTTCATTTTTAGCGTATTTAATATCTGCGAAAAACTTTAATCCTACTTTTCTCTGCTCAAACATTCTTATTGGTATATTTAACTTTGAAAACAGAGTTGTAGATCTGAATGTTCCATATTCAGAAGGCATAATAAAGCCTGAGCCATCATTATCCATTAGATCTTTTGAATAATCAGGAGTAAATGGCTCTTTCTCTTCATTTTCATATAAGAGCCATAAAGAAAAATCGAAAAAACTCTTCTTTATTTTTATTCCAGCTAGTACCGACATCCTTTTAAGATCTGTGGTTTCCTGCGGATATACACCAAGTTCAGCATTTAAATTTGATCTATCAATATTATTTAAAACTGAAAAGACCTCAAAATACCCTTTTTTTAATTTTCTTTTATATTGAATTGAAGCTGACAGCATTCTTCCTGTTTCTTCAAATACAGTACTTATTTCATTAAAATCATTAAACTGTCTTGTAATATCATAATATGTGAGAGAGAATTTCAGCTTACTTCTACTCCCATTCTGGTTGAAATTATAATTTATATAAAAATTATCAAGAGGCTTTCTTCTTTCAATACTCAACATATCAGCTCTCTCTGTGGCAGGAGTATTAATGAAAAACTGAGACCAGTCAGAAAACGTGCCCATATCAGAATAAATTGTTGAAAGCTCTACTTTAGAGCCATTGGTTCCATATTCTGAAGTCTGGTTCAAACCGTAAATTGAGTTAAATGGTGTCTCTCCATGCAAATTATACTCAGATATAGATAGAAGAGGAAGAATTACTCCGGGACTTCCTTCATTAAGAGAGGAGTTTATATCTAATCCATTAAAATACCAGTTAAACTGTGTCACCGAATCTCCCTCAAAATAAACTTTGGGATTGTCCATTAATGCAAAACCATTACTCTCTTCAATAATTGATGTAGTTTCCGAGTAATAATTTTCAATAATTGAGGAATAAAATTCTCCCCCGGGAAACATATCCTTTAGAAAAGTGTCAAAAACAAAACTGACCCATTTTTTCTTATTATCCTGATTGCTATCATCACTATCAGCGAAGAGCAATCCATTAAACGCTAAAACAAACATTAATAAAAAGATCGTTTTTTTCATATTTTTCCTTTCACCTATATTAAAATTCAAGCATATTGTATTAAAAATTATACCGAATTCCCAGACTTATTCCCTTTGAATTTGCAACAGGCATAATATCAAGACTTCTGTACCCATACTTACTTCTCTTCTTAACAACATATTTTCCAATTACATATCCGAGTACCGCACCAAGAAAAACATCACTTAACCAATGTGTATCTTCAGTAACTCTTGACAGACCACATAGTGTTGCTAAAGAGTATGATACTATCGGAACTATTGGACTATCCTTATACATCTCTGATATTACCGTTGCAGTCCCAAATATTGAGATTGTATGACCGGATGGAAAAGCATCATAATGAGAAATTTGATAGGGTTCATATCTTTTAAAAAAACCAGATGGTCCGGCCCAACTGTCATTCCCATTATCCCAGGATGGTCTTTGTCTTCCAAATAAATGTTTGCCAATTTGAACGACAAGTCCTGTATGGATAAAAGTCATAAGAGTTAATTTTGCTGTCTCCTTTGCCTTTGAATCATTAAAAATAAGTCCACCAAGAAAGAACAAACCGGAAACGCCTATATTAAATCCTCCATCACCCATTTTTGTAATAGTTGGACTTATCTTATCAACCCATTCATTTTTTGACTGATAATCTTTTATACTCCGATAGATAGACTCATCATTATTTATTAGAATGCCTGTGATTGCAACTACACTTCCGATTAACAAAAGATCTTTACTTTTTATCCTGAATGGTGATGAAACTATATGACCAATATCTTTACCCAATGCTTTTAAAAAAGGCTCTTCAATTTTATATTTTTTTATAACCTTTTCACTCTTTACATTCTTCATTTTAATATTTTTTTTATTCTCTTTATCATTTTTAACACTATATAGAGATGAATAGAAAACAAACAAAAATATAAGGTGATAAATAATAATTTTTTTTTTCATACAATATGTTAATATATAATCAAATTTTGGTCAAACGCACTTTACTTTTTTTTTTTTTTTTATTAAAATATTAATATGCAAAATTCTCTTACCGTACAAAATTCATTGATAAATATTTATAAAGCAGGTATCTCTAAAGAAAATATTAAAGATGTAATAAAAACAATACATAATGAAATAATAAAACTTATTGGGAAAGAAAAAGCGCTGAACTTTTATATTGCCCTGCATATTAAAGACGCTATCTATACAATACCATATTGTGTAGATGAAAAAGATGATGATCCTATAGATATGCCTATATCATTAGAGAGCGGTCTAACTGAATATATAAGAAAAATGAAGAAATCAATATTAATTGACTCTGCAAAATATAAAGAACTACAAGAGAATGGTACTATTAATTTTATTGGGACAGATTCTTATAATTGGATTGGCTGCCCTTTAATATTTAAAAGAAAATTTTTTGGTGTTATGGCAGTCCAAACATATGATAAAGACATAAATTACACAAAATCAGATCTACAAATAATCAATTTTGTCTCAAAAAACATATCAATAACAATTGCTAGAATGAGAGAGGCTGAACAGTTAATTGATTATAAAAAGAACTTAGAAATAGAAGTTTTAGAAAAAAACAGAACACTGATAAATACAAATAAGAAATTACAGAAAGAGATATCTAAAGTAAAAAAAAATGAAACAATTCAAAGAGTACTTTTCAATATTTCAGAATTAAAAAACAGAATATTATCAACCAAAGATTTGATAAAAAAGATCCATATAGAACTCTCAATTTTAGTTGAAGTTGAGAACTTCTATGTCGCGATTAAACAAGGAGAAAAAAAGGGAGAATTTCTCTGTCCCTTTTTTAGAGATGTAAATCCTGAAGAAATTTCAAGAGTAAATAAGATACTTAATATTCCTGATTCATTCACAGATTTTGTCTATACCACTCAAAAACCTCTTTTAGCTACACAAAAAAAACTTAGTCAGATAGAAAAGACTTCAAAATATAAAATGGTTGGTATGAAACCACAGATTTGGGTAGGAATACCATTAAAAACTAAAGACAATACTATTCTAGGTGTTGTCACCATTCAAGATTATTCAAATCCTAAAGCTTACTCTAAAAAGGATTTAAGATTGTTATCCCTTATTTCTACAACTATTGCAGATGCTCTTGATTTCAGACGACTTGAAGATCACAAAAAGCAATTGGAAGCACGACTAATTGATGCAAAAAGAATGGAAACAATTGGTATTTTTGCAGCAGGTATAGCGCATGAGTTTAATAACTTATTAAGTATAATTATAGGAAATGCTCATCTTGGTTTGGTCAGTTCAGATCCCAAGAATAATTTTTATACTAGATTCAGCAAAATAATTAAAAGTGGTGAATCAGCTTCAGAACTAATTGAAAAACTTATGGTCTTTACAAATCTCAAACCAAGATCTAAATTTATCTCATATAATATTAAAGAAATACTCAACACCACCATACAAGAACTTATAATAGAAAAAAAAACGAATGCCAGCTTCAGAATTAATATCAACGATGAGCTTTGGCCATTAAATATGGCCGAGGAAGATATAATAATTGTTTTTTCAAACATCCTGTCAAATGCAATAGATGCCATGCAAAATGACGGTGTTTTAGAGATATCAATCTCAAATTTTAATGGAAATCTAAAAGAATCATGCGTTTTTAATGAAAAATATCTAACAATATCATTTAGAGATAATGGCATAGGTATTGACAAAAAAATAATTGATAAAATTTTTGATCCCTTCTTTACAACTAAAGAGCCGGGAAAGGGAACTGGCCTTGGACTTTATATAGTTTATGCAATAGTCAAACAATATGAAGGAGAAATTAAATTTATTTCAGAAATAAACAAGGGTACCACTGTAGAGATTTATCTTCCAATAGGAAAAAGAAATGAGGAGAGAAAAAAGTGGAAAAAAGAAAAGAGTTAAGAGTAAAAAAAAGAATACTGGCAAGTATAGAAAAGCACAGTGCAATAACCTGTGATATTTCTCAAAATGGTTTCCAATTATCAATGGGGACCAATCCAAAGACTGTAATTGTTGACATTAGTGTCACTCTTGGAAAACAGGAATATAATCTAACTGGAAAAGTTAAATGGATTAGACGGAATCCTATAAAAAAAACAAGTACCATTGGAATAAGTATCAAAGATCTCTCTAATGGCTATAAAAAGAAGCTTGCCAGTCTATTTCCGGCTTTAGCAACCGATGACGAAACAAAAGTTGAGATTGATGAGATAAACTCGATGTTCGGGGTTTAAATTATTAACTCTAAGGTTTCCAGTGCGCCTTTCGCTATTCCAGTCTGTCCAGATGGGACTTCAGGTTCTCTTATATTGATGCGGATAAGATCTGCATTATAATTCTTGACAACACTTTCAGACATATATCTTACTGTAGGAACTGCATTCCCTGCCCCTAGTTCGATAACAACAATTTTTATTTTGTCAGCCAACCATTCATTCATTTTTCTATATTGTTCATCTGTTCTTTCTGACTTCCAATACCAGTCGCCAAACATTAAGATATTCGGTCTTGCTATACTTCCACAATCCGGGCAATAAGGAAATATCCCCTGTGCCAGCATTGTTTTATCATTAACACTAATATTGGTTTTCTCTCCACTCCATATTGCATTGCAATCTTTTGAACATTGTAAATGATGTATGGAACCATGACACTCCACAATTTTATCATCATAAAAACCTGCCTTTTGAAATAGACCATCGACATTGGAAGTAAAAACAAAATATGACTTTTGTTTCCCCAGGTTCAGCAATAGTTCAAACCCTTTATGAGGTTTTGTATCTCTATATAAATTCAACCTATGTCCGTAAAAACCCCATGCAAAATCAGGTTTTGATTCAAACCAGGATGGATTTGCCATCTCCGTAAACTGCAATCCAAGAGATCTGTAAGGTGGGTACGCATTCCAGAATCCCTCATTTCCCCTGAAATCCGGAAGACCGGAATCAACTCCCATTCCTGCCCCGGCACATATTAAGACACTATCAGCCTCATTTATTATTTTTTTAGCTTTTTCTAAACACATTTATTGCTCCCTGATAACAGTAGAATATCCATTATTTTTTGTCAATAGTATATTAGATTTTACAAAATTTGACATACAATTTTCGATATGCTAAATTCAAATTGAGGTGAATCATGAAAACACGAGTTAAAACTATTTCATTTCTAATGTTCATTCTTTTTGTTGGTTCTATTTTAAATGCAGGTGAAATTTATGATTATTATTATCTCTCTTTTTCAAAAATAAATGAGATTAAAGACCTTCTCCCCAAATTCAAAGAAGAAAAAAAAACAAATGAATACAGACAAAATCAAATTAGACTACGTAAAATAAAAAACTATATCCGGCCCTATGCTAGAGGGAACAATAGGGAAGAAATATATATAAGAAATAATAGAGATTGGACATCCAACCCTTTAAAAATGAATTCGAATAAATTATATCTGGCAATAAAAATTAAAAAGGGAAAAAAACCCAGTGGATTTATTTTCTTTATAAACCAGAATTTAAAAAAAATGAATAAGATCAAATTTAAAATATTAAATTTTGATTCTGATCAGAATAACACAAAAAAAATGTTTTTTCAGGCAAAGGAAACATATTATCAGGAACTTTTAAAGATGAGAATACCAGGTGCTGCATGGTTCAGATATAATATTAATCAGGCAAAATATATTTTATCCGGATTAAAGAAACCATCCACAAATAAATATTCAAGAAGAAGAAATCAACTTCCAAGGAGAGTAAACCGGTCAAAACTTCAAGAGACATATTCACTTTTTAGTGGAGGCCGTGCTTTAAGTGAAAATTTGCAACTGGATAGAACATTAAGTATTGTCTCTCCAAAAGAGCCGACTATTTTAATTAACAGCATAAAAGGGATTACAACTACTGAATTTAACTGGAAAGATCTTATTAAAAACATAAATCCAAATAAGGACAGATTATCAAGATATATCCCCTTTGATCAATATGCAGTTTTTTTTAAAACTTTCAATTCCATGATTGATTTAATTGACGAAATGGAAATTAGAGGAACACCCATATTGAAACAACTGGAACCCAGATCAGAAGACATGTACTCAAAGAAGAAATACCAGATACAATTATGCCTGCCCACTAATATCTTATCAAGATTATTCGGTTCTTCTGTAATTAACGGCATCGCAATTACCGGATCTGACCCTTACCTGAGGACAGGGACAGATCTTTCAATTTTATTTGATTCTAAAAACACCAATCTTTTAAAGGAAAACATTCTATTTCATTATAAAAATAGTATGAAAAAATATACGAATTGTAAGAAAAAAAAAGGAGATATATTGGGCTTAAAGTTTATCGGAGTTAAAACTCCCGACAGGAAAGTTTCATCATATATGGTGATTTTAGATAAAAAGACTGTTCTAGTATCAAATTCATTAAAACAGTTAAGTAGAATAATAAAATCAATCAAGGGTGAAATAAAATCACTGCATTTTTCTGACGAATATACTTATTTTAGACAAAGATATAAAAAAAAGTACTTATCAGAATCTGCATTAATCGTTATATCCGATGCTTTTATCAGGAAAATATGCAGTCCCAAATGGAGAATAGCAGATTCAAGGCGAACCAGAGCAGCTGCAGTTTTATCAGAATTAAGGGCTGAATATATAAATAGTATTTATAAAAATATAAAACTAAAAAAAGAGTGGTTAATAGAAAAAAATATTCCAGGAATGGGAAAACTAAAATTAACAAAAAACAGCATCTTTTCTACAATATATGGTTCGCTTGAATATCTAACACCCATATCAGAATTAGTGATCCAAAAGGTAACAAAATCTGAAAAAAAAGCCTATGAAAGATTCAGGAATAATTACCAGAATAATTGGAGAAAATATTTTGATCCAATTGCAATCAGGATCTATCTGGATAATAAAAAAGTGGGTATCGATATGACAGTAAAGCCTCTTATTAAACAAAGTAAATACAGAGGTTTGATGGAGATCATGAAAAACTCAGCCATAAAAAAATACTCAGGAGATATCCATCCTGAATCATTGGTTCATTACATAATGTCACTGGATCCTGAATCTGATACGATGAAAAAATTTGGGAATTTTACTTCAGGTTTTGCTCCAGCCTTAGGGCAAAGTGTTTTTAACTGGATTGGCAACTGGGTATCATTTTATGTAGATGATTCAACTTTCTGGAAAGATTTGAAAAACATCGAGAAAAAAAATGAAAAAAAAACATCTGAATTTTTCAGAAAAAATATCTTCAGGTTTCCAGCAGCAATTGCAATTGAAGTAAAAAATGCATTAAAACTCACACTATTTCTTTCAAGCTTAAGAGCCTATATCAATCAAACAGCTCCTGGACTCACAAACTGGGAAGTAAAGAAATATAAGGGTCACTCTTATATATGTGTTAGCGAAAAAAAAGGGATATCCTATGCAACTAAAGATAAATTTAAAATATATTACGCTGCAACGCCAAAGCTTTTAATATTCAGTTTGAGTGAGAAGATTATAAAAAGATCTCTAAATAGAATTAACAGCAAAACGGCCTTTCGCAAAAAAGGAAAAATTAATCCATGGCTTGGAAAAAGTTTTGGTTTAAAACTAAATAATTCTTTCCTTGATATAATAAATATCTTATACAAGGTAAATATAAAACAGACATATGAAATCAAATCCTGGGCAAATATATTTATTTTAAATGAATGGAAAAAGCTAAATGACAAGATATCCCCACAATTATTTCACTCAATTTTCTGGAAGAGCAATTTAATATGTCCCGGAGGTGGAGAATACATCTGGAATGATAATTATCAAACAATGGTGTCAACTGTGTTTGGTTTTCCGGGTCAATCTACTGTAGAAATAAAATTTGATGACCCTCTAAAAGCAATAGATTCCCTTGAGTTTGGAATTACATTTGAAGGAGACGGATTAAGAGCAAGAGCAGAATTAGTCAGAAAATCTAAATAAATAATTCTCCCCTCTTTATTTATTATCTCTATTTTTTTACTACCTTTAATAATTCTTTTACTGCAGCCTCAAGTTGCTGCTCACGTCCATTATCAATCGGATATATGCGGATATGGATATATGTGCCTGGATATATGTGCCAGTCAAAATAAGGAGAAAAATGAGAAAAATTGACTACAAGACTATAATCCCTGATCTTGTCTCTCAGTTTAGTTTTGTAAAACAATAAAAAATAATTAAATTTTTGATTAATCTTTGAATATATTTGATCTATTCTCAATATTTTTAATTTTTTATTACTTTTTATATAGACTTTAACAATTGAAAAAAAAGAATGTTGAATAGCTTTGGTTTTGGAGTCTATATTGGTTTTAAGTTCCTTGTTGAGTAAAGTTTATGATTTTCTCCATTTAAAATTTCTCTGGGTTTTATATATTTTCTTTCCAATTCTAACTGTATTTTTTCTATAAATTGATATGATCCTGTTGCAATGCCTTCTGATAGATTCCTAAACCTGTATTTTAACTTATCCCCAATTCTTAATTCTCCATTTAACTTCATTGTCTCTTTATATATATCCATATGAATATGAGCCTTTCCTTCAACCTCATTAAGTTCTGTTGCAAGGATATGAAAATGATTTGACATTATTGAATACGAGTGAATATCAACAAAATACCCTCTTGCAAATTTAAACATGAGTTTTACAAAACACTCCTTTTCTGCATCCTTTAAAAGAAAATCTCCTCCGGTTATTCTGGATATCAAATGATTTGATCCACGATATTGGTTGACCCAATGCCTCTTTGCTCTTCCCATAACAAACTCCTTTAAAAATAAAATTTAATTTGTTGTGTATGTGTAGGTCGCTCTGAGGTAATTGGCTCCTATCTTGTTTAAGTATAATACAAAAAAAATTTTTATTCAATAAAAATTATAACTTTTTTCATTTTGCGGACTGTCCCCTTTATATACACCTTTATACATAGTCTACATAGTCCTTTATACGCGTTATACATTCTTTATAACAATATATAAAAAATAACTCTGCATAAAATGTATGTTTTTATATCAGTTCATTATTAAGATATCTACATGATTCTGCTTTAAATGCTACTTCTTAATTAATTTTTGTATTTCTTTTTTAGTAAATGTAGTATTCTTATTAAGTAATATTATATTTGTGAAATTTTTTCCTTTTCCAGTTATTAAGTAATAATCTTCTTCATTTAATTGATTGTTGATTTCTTTTATGTTTTTACCTTTTTCAATTAGTAAAAAATACTTATTTTTGTCAATGTCAAAAAGTTGTTCTACTAAAGATTGTTGGTTTCTGTTTTTATTAAATTGAAATTTTAATGTAGTTACAAACTTTTCATTTAGTTCAATAAGAATTGGTATTTTAAACTTTCTATTGTCTAATTTAGCAAGTTTATTTTCTATATCAACAGTAAGTGAATTTTTTAATCTTGGAAAGTTCCAAAATTTTATTACCGTACCTTTCCATTCTTTTAATTTTCTTCTTATACGATGATTTTCTCTACTTGCTGCTCTAATTTTTTTTCTGTTTTTTTTTATAAATTCTCTAATTGGAGTATTTGGTTTTTTATTTAATAATAAATTGCGTCCCAAACCTATCTCTCCTGAATATCCAATAAAAGGAAGTATTGTTGGTCCTATGTCAAAATTTGAGCCAGTTATAGTAGTCTCTTCATACTGATCTCCAATTGGATCAATTATCATAAATAAATTACGACGGCCTATTTTCTTAATTTTACCTCTGAATCTTACCATACTTGTCAGCAATTTATGTGCTGAATTTCTTAAAGAAATATGATCGGATACTAAAACTATGATTGTATTGTTTGCGTATGGAGAATTGATTATTTTATTAATAAATCTGGTAATTAAGTAATCTGAACATGCAACGGCATTAAGAATAGGATTTGAACCATCTTTGTACTTGAAATTGCAGCTTTTTGATACATGTCCTTCTGGATGATGTGTGTCAAGGGTAAGGGTAAAAAGGCCAAATTTTTTCTTTTCTTTGGATAATTCTAGAAAACGGTTATATACAATATCTAATAAAGTGTCGTCATATAATCCCCAACCATTAATATAGGTCTTATCTTTAAGTCTTGGATATAATTCATCTCGTCCTAAAACTTCATCGAAACCATGAGTCCTAAAAAATTTACCTTTTCCTGCAAAAGTAAGTTTAGCCCCCCCATAAAAAGCAAGATGATAACCTTCATCATTTAACAAATCTCCAAGACCAATTGCAGATGGTAGGAATTTATCCATCCCTGACATAGAGTTTCCAAATGAAGTCGTAACTAATGGTATCCCAAGTTGGCTGTTAACAATCCCACCAATTGTAAATCCATTTCCCGGGACTTGAAAAATATTCGTAAAAGATATGGTTTTTGCTTTAAGTGTGCGCAACTCTTTAATTAATCCTGGAAAAATTTCATGAAAGTATGTTTGTTCAAAGCCCTCACCATAAATAAAAACAAGGTTTTTTGTGTTTTCAGATATTTGTTCAATATGAGGTTTTTTATAATATTCATAAAATTCATTGGATTCAGAATAGTCAACATTGAAGGCCTTATTTAAATCAATGCTTGCTGGATTTAATAAAAGTGATAAAAATATAAAGAAATATGCAATCATATTATTACCTTTTTTAGAAGCTTTTTTCTTAAAGAAAAACCAGAAAAACCAGGCTGAGCCTAAAAGAATTATGGATATTGTTGTTATTATTAAAAATTTGTACTCTAAAAACCCAGCTCCCCCCAAACCGTATTTAAGATGATATATTGTGGCTTCGTCTATTCCATTCCCTGATAAATAATCTGCCAATCCATAAGAAATGAACAAAATAAATGAAATAAAAATTAGAGTAAAATAAAATAAAACAGTAAATTTATATTTATTTGGGTGATTATAGAAATATATGCTTAATATAAATATTATGACTGATGCAATCATTAGTCCTAAATTGGTCATTAGTTTCACTCCTCGTTATTGTATTTATTACTGTCATATTTTTATAATATATTTTATTACTAAATCAAGAAAAACTCAAGTAATCTAATTGAGTTTAAGAAATTCTTCTATTAAGATTTCATCTATACTTCATTGAATAATCTAAAATATAGAGATATTCTTAAATTTATGATAAAATAGGACATATTTAATAAAGAAGGAGGCTTTGATATGGCAAAAGCTAAAGTAGCGGTTTTAAGGACGACCCCAGAGACAGTAGAGAAAGATTATGAAAGACTTTGTGAACTTGCTGGGATCAAAAAAGCTCTTGATCCAGGTGCAAAGACAATACTTAAAGATAATATAACCTGGCATAATGTTATGCCTGGAGTTAATACGACCCCATGGCAACTGGAGGGAACTATAAATGCATTAAAGAATAGTGGTTTTAATGATCTTGTAGCTGTTCATAATCATACTGTAGTAACACTTCCTGAAAAGGGAGAAAAAGATCTTAAATTTAAACCTATTTATAAAAAACATAATATACCTGTTCTTTTCAACTTTAAAGAAGAAGATATGAAATGGATAAAAATTGAACCTAAATTCAAGACCTTAGCATTACATAAAATATTTCCGGAAGGAATTTATATACCGGATTATTTTGTAGGGAAAAATATTGTTCAAATGCCGACAGTTAAAACTCATTCTTATACAACTTATACAGGTGCACTTAAAAATGCATTTGGTGGATTATTGAATTTAAAACGGCACTATACACATACATGGATACATGAAACACTTGTTGATCTTCTTGCAATTGGAAGGGAAATACATAGTGGAATGTTTGCTACTATGGATGGGACTACTGCTGGATCGGGACCTGGTCCAAGAACAGTTATTCCTCATGATAAAAATGTTATTTTAGCATCTGAGGATCAGGTTGCAATAGATTCGGTTGCTGCAAAAATGATGGGATTTAATTGGAGAGACCTCCCCTGTATTGCATTATCGCATGAACATAAATTAGGTATAGGAGATCCAGCTGAAATTGAGATAGTTGGTGATTTAGATGCTGCAGAAGAAAATTGGAAATTTGAAGTTGGTGTGAATTTTGCCACAGGAACCGGAAGATTACTCTGGCACGATTCTCCATTAAAGCATTTGCAAAAAATACTATTCCATACTCCATTGGTGAACCTGTTTATTTTTGCATCAGAGTTTTATCATGATAAAGTATGGTATAAAACAAAAGGGAAAAAGATTGTCAATAAATGGACTTCTGATTCTGAGTGGGGAAAATTATTTACAACCTATGAAAAATAACATTAAGAAGTTTAAAGGGAGATAAGAATAGATAACCAAAAGTTAGGCTTTTTTAAATATAAAAATCTGGTAAAAACGATTATTATATTAGTGCTTATCACCACTGTTTTGTTTGTTTTTTTTGGAACAGAAAAAAAAAAATATAAGACCGATTTACAAAAAAATAAAATATTTAATAATGCTGCTAAATTTCAATCAGAAGGTGGCGGTGTAGAATATATTGGATATAATAAAAATAATGAAGAATCTATAAGAATAAAATGTATTAAATCTGAAATGACGAAAAACAATAAAATTTTCATGAAAAAGGTTGTTGCCGTTTTTGTTCCCAAATCCAGAGTTAAAAATGAAGTTACTATATCTGGTGACAATGGTATTGTGGAAAACAATCTTCATGATTTTATATTGACTGGGAATTCAAAAATACGAACAAAAGATTTTGTTATATCCAGTAGTTTATTAAAGTTAAAAAATAGTGATCGTGTAACATCCAATAAATTATTAAAATATAAGACAAAAAATCTCAATGGTGAAGCAAAAAGTATGGCAATTCGAATAAGAGCAAGATTATTAAGTTTTTTTGATACAGTCGGTCTTTATAAAACAAAAGATAAAATAGTTAAATATAAGACAGATCGTCTTTATTTAAATGATAATACCCAGATGGCCTCATTTAAAAAATTAAAAAAAACAAATATTATTTGGGGAGAGGATTTCTCTATAACTGGTGACAGGATACTTACAAAGTTTACTGAAGATTACAAAAAGGAGGTTTATACTGCTGTACGCCATAAGTGTGAATTTATTATGACAAAAAAAAATCCTTCTGATCCTGAAAACATAAAAAATCGCAATATAAAAGCAAAATATATTAATTTAAATTATACAGAATCTGGGAATATATCTTCTGTTGATGCCAGACATCATACAGAAGTTGAATTAAAAAGCAATACATACCAAATTAATATATCTACAAATGTTTTTAATATGGATTTTTATGAAGAAAAACAAACTATTAAATCTATTAGTCTTGAATCTATTAATAACGAATTTTTCTATAAAGATTTTAAAAATGAGAAGGAAGAGTACTTTCAATTAACAGGAAGAGAAATCAATCTTTTATATAATGAAAATGGAGAAATAGCTGAATGGGAAGTAATTGATAATAAATCATCACAGTTTCTTTCAAAAAAATATTTATGTATAGGTAGTATTATAAAATACAAACTAATTGGTACATCTGTTTTAATTAGAAAAAATGCAAAAGTAGAAATTGACAAAGAGAATACTTTTAAATCTGAAGAACTATTAATTAACACAGAAAAAAGAACTTTATCTTCATCTAAGCCTGTTTCAGCTACAATTCAACTAAAACAGAAAAGTGTATTATTGTCTACTAATCCTATTTATGTAAAATCGAATTCAATGAAAATGGATGAATTAAAATCTTTTATGGAATTTAAAGGAAAGGTTTTCCTGATGCAGAATGACGTTGCAATTGAAACAGACAAATTGATTATCTCTGAAAAAAAAGGAATAAAGTGTAAAAGCTCATCTGAAAAAAAATCAGTAATTACATTTTTAAATAATAATAAAGAGGTTGTTTTAGAAGGAGAAGAAATAGAGTTTTTAAGAGAAGAAAGGTTAATAAAAATTATTGGTAAAGCAGGTCTTAAGGATGATGATAATAAAATAAATGGAAATATATTAACAATCTATTTTAATAAAGAAGGAATTGAGAAAATTAAAGGAATTGGGGATATATTATTTAAAAAAGATAAACTAATAATTGAATCAAATACGGTAGAATGGCTATATGATAAGGAACTCGCTATATTTGAGGAATTAAAAAAAGTTGAAAAAAAAGAAATCGGTAGTATTAAAGGTAAACAAATAAAACTAAATCTAAAAACAAATATTATAACTGTTTTTTCAGAAGCTGATGAGAGAACTGAGACGATTTTGGAATAGATTTTTAATTATTATTTATTTATTATTTAATAAATAATATCTAAAGGAAGTAATAACGATTTCTTTTAAAATTATTATTGAAACTATCCAAATTTCTATAGTTCCAATCAATGCTAAAGCAACTAAGGCTCCAGAAATTAAAAATTTGTCTGCAAGCGGGTCAAGAAATTTCCCAAGATTAGTGATTTGATTATATTATCTAGATATCTATCTATCTAGATAATCTGGTATTACATTTGAAGGAGGCGGCATCCGTGGAAAGGGAGAGTTGATCAGAAGGATCAAATAAGAAAAGGGGAAAGAAAACTTTCCCCTTTAAATATGATATGATTGTACTCTTATTTTTTCACTACCTTTAACAATTCATTTACAGCTGCTTCAAGCTGTTGATCACGTCCATTATCAATGATGCCCGGCATATTCTTGATCTGAACTTCCGGTTGCGTCTGATTATTTTCCAACCACTCACCCGCTTTATTTTTAGCACTTACAGGAACAGAGCCCCAGAGTATTTTGCCATTCTGCAACATTTCCCAACCAGCAAAACTACAAGTCCCCGGAACAGGCATTCCAATTAATTTCCCAATTCCAAGATCCTGATAAGCACAGGCAAAACAGTGGCCATCACTATAATTTGCTTCATTAATCATAGCCACACTTGGCTTGGTCCAACGGAAGGTTGGTTCATAATCAAGATCACGTTTCTCAGTTGCATAGGTCATAAACCTCTCTCCGGTCAGGAACATGGTAATATCCCCTACCAGGTCTCCACCACCATTAAAACGGGTGTCTACTATCAATCCTTTTCGGTCATAATATTTACCCATAGTTTTATCATATGTATTACGGTAAGACCCATCACTCATTCCCGGGATATGGACATATGCGAGTTTTCCTTTACTGAGTCTATCTACATCAGACTCATTTGCTTTTACCCATCGTTTATATAATAATCTGCTTTCACTCCTTAAAGAAATAGGTTTAATGGTTACATCAATGAATTTTTTGGTATTAGGGTCATAAATATTTAATGCTGTGAATTTGCCTTCAAGTCTATTCAGGTATACTGCAAAATCAATATTTGAAGATATCAATTGTCCATTTATTTTCTGTATTATCATTCCTGGTTTTATGTTTATATGCTCTTTATCAAGTGGTCCATTTTTTATTATTTCAGCAATTTTAATACCACTATCTTTATGTGTATAATCTATAAATACACCTAAGGAAGCAGTTTTATCGCCTTTAAGATCAAATGAACGATAACGGGCACCCGTATGGGACGTATTTAATTCTCCAAGCATCTCTGACAAGAGTTCAACAAATTCATAATCATTCCCTAATGAAACCAATTTAGGTTCATAGTTTTTTCTTAGAGCATCCCAGTCGGCACCATGATATCCGGTAATATAAAACATTGATTTAGTTCTCTTCCAAACATGCTCAAACATCTGTCTACGTTCAGCATCTTCATTAAAGGTAATTTCCCCTCTAATACTAACCGGCTTTTTAGATTTCTTAGAGAGTTCTATTTTTGAAATTTTCCCATCTGCCAGAAGATAAAGATTTTTCTGCTGTTTATCCCATAATAAGCTTCCACGGCGGGCACCTACCTTCATAACCATTTTTGTTGCTCTTGTACGAAGTTTTGTACTCCAGAGATCTATACCTTTCTCGAATCGGGCTAAATAATATAAGGTTTCTCCATCTTTTGAAAGAACTGCATCACTCAAATATGAAGAATGAATCGTTAACCGTTTTTTGCGGTCTTTTATTCCATCCCAACTAAATTTGAGAGGTTCAATCTTTTTTTTCTCATCTGTTTCACTCTTTTTTTTATCTTTATCTTTTTGCTCTTTTGATTTTTTTTTATCTTTCTTCTTATCTTTGTCATTCAGTTCTTTCCAGAGAGCATACTCATCCTTTGTCATATTAAATTTATCCCAGCCATCTCTTGTAAAAAACATTGTATATACATCCATCTGACGTCTGCCGCTATTTGCATAAGACCTCAGGCCATGCCGGTTGCTGAACCACAGCATTTGCTTTCCGCCATTTACCCATTTTGGGCTTAAATCACCATATCCACTCTCGGTAAGATTTACTGTTTTTGAACCATCAGCCTTAAGTATTACAACTTCCCTGTTCGACATTACAGGCGCATACTCAACCAGAAGCCATTTGCTGTCAGGGCTCCATTCAAAATACTGGTCACCATCACCCATATAATAGAGTTCTTTATCTGTCAGTAAAACACGTGTTTTTTTGCTCTTAAAATTAAGAACCTTTAATATCTTTTTATTTTCAATAAAGGCAATCTCCTTTCCATCAGGGGAATATTTCGGTTGATAATTTTCATTTTTATTAACGATCACATTCTCTTCTTTAAGAATTGTAGATGCAAAAAAATATGGTTCTTTTTTATTTACTTTTAAAGTTTTGTAGATACCCCATTTTGCATTTCTTTCACTTGCGTATATTATTTCCTTTCCATCAGGGGAAAAACTGACAAAGCTTTCCGCTGCAGGTGTATTTGTGATTCTCTTACTCATTTTACCCTTAACTGCAGAGACAAAGACTTCGCCACGGACTATATAGGCTATCTCTTTTCCATCAGGGGAAACTGCCATCTCACTTACTTTTCCTGACACAGAAATGACCTGCTGGTTATTACTCTTTCTTCCGGTTATTATTGACACGTTGAGTTTATTAATCTCTTTATTTTCATTCTTAGTATAGAGCTCACCATTATAGGTAAAACAGAGTGTCCCTTTATTATCAATACTGAGGAACCGGACAGGGTGAGTGTTAAACTTTGTTATCTGTATACTTTTCTTAGGATTATCAAAATTCAGTTTATGCACATTAAATGTCCCACTCTTTTCACTTAAATAGTATATTTCTTTTTCATCCATTGAATATACAGGACTCCGGTCTTCACCATTAAATTTTGTTATCTGAATATGTTTTTTGGTAGACACATTATATTTCCATATATCACGTGTAATTGATGATGTATGGTGTTTACGCCAATAACTTTCTCCACCTTTCTTATCATGATAGATCATCTCTTTTCCATCTCGACTGACTTGAATATCCTCAGCGGGAATTGTCCAGAGCTGGTCTATTCTACCACCTTTAACCGGTACCTGATATACTTCAGGAAGATAGGATCTCGGAAATTGGCGGTGATTAACATTATCTATCCGGGCCCCACCAAATATCAGCTTCTTATTGTCTGCAGAAAATGAATATGGAGTTTCATCATTTGAATGAAAGGTTAGTCGGGTAGGTTCCCCTTTATTTATATCAATTACAAATATATCAAAATTACCAAAACGATCTGAAGCAAAGGCAATTTTTGTTGAATCTCTATTCCAGACAGGCACATAGTCATGCGCTTTATGAAAGGTCAGTGCTTTTGCATTTCCACCCATTGAATCAACAAGATACAGATCACCCTTAAACGTAAAGATAATATTCTTGCCATCCGGTGATATAGAAGCATACCTTATCCATTGACTCGTTTCCTCTGCAAAAACAATAAGTCCCCAAAAAATAATTAATACTGATAGAAAAAATTTCTTCATTTTATCTCCTTATAAAATCCTACCCTAATAAATATTAAGAACTATTAAGACCTTATATATTACAATATTTAACTCAATTTTTAAATAGGACTTTATACTCATTTTAATCAAAATCATCTCTAAAACAATTTAATACTTCAATTTGCCTAAAGCTGATTTTTATAATATATTACCCAGATGGAACATATTAACCTTGCTATTTTTGCCCATGTTGATGCCGGTAAAACGACTATTACGGAAAACATGCTCTATCTATCAGGAACTAATAAAACACTCGGGAGAGTTGATAAGGGCACTTCCAGTACTGATTCTCTTGATGTTGAGAGAGAGAGAGGTATCTCAATAAGAACTGCAAGTGCCTGTTTCAATTGGAAAAACGTCATGATAAATATCATTGATACTCCCGGTCATATAGATTTTTCTTCAGAGATTGAGAGAGCATTACTGGCTCCGGATATATCCATATTGGTTATTTCTGCAGTTGAGGGAATACAGGCTCAAACTCAAAGTATCTGGGAAGTATTAAAAAAGAGAAAAATTCCGGTAATTTTATTCATAAATAAAATAGACAGACTTGGAGCAGAACCTGATATAGTTTTGGAGAAGTTAAAAGATGAATTAATGATAAATACATTATCTACTCAGAAATTAATTGAATCAGAAGGTACTTATATAGACATTGAAAATTCTTTTTCTGAAAATATTATAGATCGTAGGATCATAGAAAAACTATCTGAAAATGATGACGAATTAATGGAGATGTTTATTGAAGACATCTCTCCCCCATTTGAGCTCTTAAAATCAAAATTAAAGGGACAGATACAAGATGCAAAAATATTCCCGGTTTTATTTGGCTCAGCAATTAAAAACCAGGGTATAAAAGAACTGCTTGATTTTCTGGTCCACTATTTCCCGTATTCAGAAAGAGTAATTGATGTACCATTATCAGCAGTAATTTTTAAAATTGAACATCATAAAACCCTGGGCAGGCTGGCAAGTGTCAGACTTTTTCGAGGTAAAATAATTAATAAGGATACAGTTTATAATAATACACTCAAGCAAGAGGAAAAAGTTAATAATATCATAAAGATATTCTCTCAAAAAATGGAAGATACTGGAGAAGTGTTCGCAGGAGATATTTCAATTTTATCAGGCTTAAAAAATTCCCAAACCGGAGATATTTTAGGTGACCCCGAATTTGTTCCAGAGAAAAACAATCTGAATGTTTCTGTAATAAAGGTACTAGTCATACCAGAGAATGAAAAGCAATATCCTGAGCTGACAAAAGCGTTACAAATATTAGCTGATGAAGATCCTATTTTAAACCTTCAGTGGAATAAGGTTGAGAAGGAATTATATATAAAAATAATGGGAAAAATTCAGATTGAAGTCATTGAATCTATTCTCTTATCAAGATTTAATCTGAAGGTAATATTCGGTGATCCTATAATAATCTATAAAGAAACATTGACAGTTGATTCTATCGGTTTTGAAGAGTACACCATGCCAAAACCCTGCTGGGCAATTGTCAAATTCTCATTACAACCGGGAAAAATGGGATCAGGGATAAAATACAGTTCATCTGTCAGCTTCGATAAAATAGCACAGAGATATCAGATGGAAATAGAGAGGTCCTTATCCAGTGCCTTAAAACAGGGTCCATTAGGCTGGGAAGCCACAGATCTGGAAATAGAGTTAATTGATGGCGAGCATCATAATATCCATTCCAGAGCTGGAGATTTCTCAATTGCAACTCATATAGCTTTCATGAAAGGACTTTCAGAATCAAAAACGAAATTATTAGAACCAATGTTAAACTTCAGAATTGATGTCCAACAGGACTATCTCAACAGGGTAAGCAGTGAACTGTTTAAAATCAGGGCAGAGATCCTCGAGAATATCAGCATCAGAGATAATGCAATCATCAAAGGACTGGTCCCTGTTTCAACTTCGATAGATCTGCCGATAAAAATAGGATCATTAACCGGAGGACTTGGAAAATATCAAACCAGTTTTTCAGGTTATAAGGAATGCACCATCGAAGATGGAAAAACCAGAAAGTATATCGGCATAAACCCCCTCGAAAGATCAAAATTCATCCTCTCAGCCCGAAAGGCTTTATAATAAAAGCTTTACTTATTTTTTATTCATTATCCGGTTTTTTTTGCTTTAAAACTAAACGTAGAGGAATATCACAATCGCTTATAAATCCACCACCATTATCTTCACCCTCACTCCCGAGGCTATAGAGTAATTGTTTTTTTTTATCCCAGACAAATGGTTTGCCTGAAAATGGGTCTATTTCGTCAAAAGAGTTAACTAAATTTAATACTTCATTCTCATCTTTATAATTATTGTATTTAGAATGCAATTTTGCTGATAACCTCAACATTTCGTATAATGACTTAAGTTCAAATGATAGGTATACAACCCTGGTAAGATTACTGGATTGCTTTAGATAAAGATGATGTCCAAAAGAATTACCAAAAAAAATGTTTTACATTGATCTAAAAATGTTTTTTCCCACTGTAGATAACGAATATCACCATAATTTCTTTCTCTTTTATAAGGAGGTATTTCCTCGAATTCAATAAGTTTTTTTATGGTTTCGTACATATATTTTTTAGTTTCGTTTTTTTTTAAAAAAAGAAAAATGGGTATCCATGCTATTTTATCTTCAACCATATACAGACGATTATTGATATAGCCTTCAAACGTTAAATATTCAGCTATAAAAGCGATCTTCGTTCCATAATCACTATACACCAAAGGAACCTCTAGTTTTGTAAGTACATATTTATAAATATGCTCAGGACAATCCTTATGATTCATTAGATTTGACATTGCATATACAGACATTTTAAAGATTCCCTTGGCTATTACATTTGTTATTAAAACGCGACTGGATTTAATTAATTTCTTAGAGAAATTTAACTGATAAATTAGATTCTCTATAGCCAAGTCCCAGTTTCCTTCATCAATCGCATTTATAACATTTTTTGCAGTATAAAAATTACTTAAACGGATAAATAACCAGAGGTCAGGACATAATGAACCATCATAATTGTTTCTTCTGTCCTCATCAATCAAATCCGGATCAGAAAAATCATCTATAATCTCAGTCTTAATTAGCTCTTCATATCTTAAATATAAAAACCGATACTCTTCATCTATTTTTTTTATATCCTCTATAAATTTTTCCGTAAAATAGTTTAAATTTACATCTGCTATATATGGAAATTTCATTTTTAAAAATTTAACAAATTTATTTCTTTTTTTATTATACTCACCATACCATTTATTACTATTTTCCTTTGAATCTTTTAGACGGTTTCTAAATTTATTGATTATTTTATCAGATTTAATATCTATATTTTCAGGATCATTTAAAGTCCAGATTTGATAAAAACCATTCCCTTTAGAAAAATCAGGTTCAGGAAGATCTGCATAGGAATACCCATAGTCCTCAACTCCTAAGTCGCCAAAGATAGTAATCAATTTAAGTCCAATTAATAAAACAAATATAATTAAGATTACCCAAAATATTTTTTTTTTCATATTTAATCCTTGTTGAAGTCGAAGTATTTGTATACTTTATTATAAGCATACTATTGAAATTTTAATATCAGGGAAAAGATCAAAACAAAAATGATTAGAAGATTGAGTGGAATGATCGTTTCTATAATTGTGATACCAAATATTGCTGAGATGAATAACGTAAACAAAACAGATATAACATACCAGTTCAAGTATCCTGTAATTGAGATTCTATTCTCTTTAAAGTCAAACCTGATAAGAGCCCGCATGACAGGAGCATAAGACGGAATTATCTGAAAAGACTCTCCAGAAGCAAGATTCTGCTCACAAAAAGTAATTTCAGAATCAGACATTTTTATAAAATTTATATCCCGATTATACTTATAGAAAATACTGAAATTTACTTTTGTCCTAAAAAAGTCTTCAAATTCCGGTTTGTATATACATTGAATATACTTTCTATATACAGGAATGCCATTTCTAAAATATATTGAATATTTTATGCAATATAATACAAATTCTATTACAAATGAACTCACTAGAAGTATAATTACAAATTCACCCATATACCCTCAACCTGTTTAAAATAATAAATTATCTTTTTAAGATATTTTTATTATAGCATAGATTGATTTTTTCTTTTTGAAACACACAAAATATATTAAGTTTTCAAAAAAGACTTGATTATTCTAAATTTAAATCAACTATAATTAGGCCGGGTATTTTTTGAAAATGAGAATCAAATGAGGCTAGTTTTGCACCTTTTTCAAGAGTTGTTGCAGCAATCCATACATCATTTGTTGGAATCGGAGTCCCATTTTCTTTTAATATTTTTATTAGTACTCCATATCTTTCTGAGATTGATTTATCTATATTAATCGTGTAAACACCAGGTAAGTTAAGAAATTCATTTAACTCGTTAATATTCTTTTTTAATCTGTTTCCCAAATAAAACCCACTATACAATTCACCAAGAACAATTGCTGGAATATTTATCTCATCAGCATTCTCTAATAATTCTATAACACTTTGTATTCCATTTTTCAAAGCAGAATAGATATTTGTATCAAGACAGAGTTTCATTATTCCCAGATCTCTTTATCAATTTTATTAAAGATTTTTGTATTTACTTCAAATTCTTCAATTTCTGATTTATTCCATGTGCCTGCAAAACCAGAAAGATCTCTTTTTTTATTTGAGTTTTCCTTTAATCCCAAAGCCTTTTCAAGTAAAGCAATAATAGTTTTATTAATACTTCTATTATTCTTCTTGGAAAGTGACCTGATAAGAGTATTTACCCTTTCAGGAACCTGTCTCAGAGTTATATGACTCATGTTTTGCCTCCATGTATTCATTACGCGCCATCACAGTAATAATATATTAATATATTTTTGTCAACTTTTACGATATTTTTTCAGATAATTTTATTATAGCATAGAATTATTTTTTTATAACGGACAATAGTTGACTTTTTTTGTCAAGCACTATATAACTACCTAAGCCCAAAGTGGTTAAATTTTAACATTAGGAGAAACATAATGAAAAAATTATTATTAATATCAATGGTTATCGTCTTATTCTTTGTATATTCAATGACAATATTTGCTGTAGATAAAATCGATCTAAAAACTTTTAATCTGAAAGATTATAATGGAGATAGTTTTAATCCTTCAAGTATTAAAGACTCAGTTGCAGTTGCCTATATTTTTGTATCAACAAGATGCCCTGTTTCAAATGCATATAATGAGAGAATGGAGAAACTTTATCAAGCTTTCAAGATTAAAAACATTGCTGTAATTGGCATAAACTCCAATAAAGCTGAAAATTCTGAAGAGATAAAGGTCCATGCTAAAGATAAAGGGCTAACCTTCCCTATCTTAAAAGATAAAGGGAATAAAGTTGCTGATTATCTTAAAGCATCTTTTACACCGGAGGTATTTCTGATTAACAGTAAATCTGAATTAATATATCATGGAAGAATTGATGACAGTCGTAGAGAAAACTCAGTTAACTCAAAAGATCTTGAAAATGCATTTCAATCTGTAGTTTCCTCATCACCAATTAAAGTAAATGAAACAAAGGCATTTGGATGTTCAATAAAAAGAGTAAGGTAGAGTGAACAAAAAAACATACTTTTTCTTAATTCTATTCTATTCGATATCCTTATTTTTCTTATACTCTTCTGTTCCGGATGTAAATAAAATGGATAAGAAGCTTTGGGAAGAAACAATTAAGCAACATTCAGGAAAAGTAATATTTGTAAATGTATGGGCTACATGGTGTAGCCCCTGTAGAAAAGAATTCCCTGATATTATTAAAATTCAGGAAAATTTCAAAGATGAAAGTTTTCAGATGATCAGTATCAGTGCTGACTATCCTGATGAAATGAAAACAAAGATCCTGCCTTTCTTAAGTAAATTCAATATTGATTTTCCCGTTTTTGTCCAAAATTTTAAAGACTCTCAGGATTTTATAAATATGATCAATAAAAAATGGAACGGTGCACTTCCAGCAACAATGATCATAGATAAGAAAGGTAGAGTATCTAATTTTTCTATCGGTTTAAAAGAGTACAACTATTTTGAATCAGAAATAAAAAAGCTACTATAAACCTACATCGGTTACCTGAATTTCCCAAGTCTCCTCATCTTCATTTTCAACAAGCTGATACAACTGACCTTTATCAACAAAATATGGATAGGTCCTTCTATAATCTCTGTATTCCAGGGGTAGGAAAACTCTCTTTTTTAGTTTCCCGTCCTGCCCGAATATATAGAATTCGGTTTTCCCATCTTTCTTATTCCAGGTTTCTACATATATCAAACTATCATACTCTAAAAAATTCCTTATAGCAGGTTTATATTCTTCATATCTCATTCTATTTTTATTATGTGCCAAAAATTCTCTTCCTCTTGCATTGTCGAAGGATTTTAAGACATCCTGTCTATCCTCATCAGTTACCATTATTTTTTTATAAGGTTCTTCAATCGATAATAATTGATCTCCCTGATCATTATAAACATTTATTTTCATGCCATCATGTCCAAGGACATAGATCCATTTCTTAGTCCTGCTGTTTATGAAATAGTATTCCTGGGCAAAAAACTTTACTATACCTCTTTGAAAATTAGATTTTTTCTGATCAATTTCCCTTATTTTTTTGAAGTTGGAATCATATAATACAATTGTATGATAATTTACAGGATTTTTCTTATTTCCTCTTTTGAATCCATTTCCAACATACATATCTGTTCCAAGGAGTTCGACACCTGAAGCATAAGATTTCACCTCTCTTATAAATTTTCCCATTTTTGTCCAGTATGAAATCTTCCCCTGACTATTCATAACAAGATAATCTTTATAAGCCGTAATATTA
Organism: uncultured bacterium; assembly: GCA_965371805.1. GTDB lineage: Bacteria > Acidobacteriota > Aminicenantia > UBA2199 > UBA2199 > JAOZTV01. Next base: position 39,463 of record CBDUZW010000048.1, read on the forward strand.
AGAGTTCCTGAAAACTCCATTGGTCCTTCGCCCTGCTTCCCAAACTTTTTTAGAAGTTTATAATCCCCGGTTGAATAAATATATACATTTTGCTTTTCCAATATATAAAGTTTTCCCTCATCAACCATAATTCTATATGGTCTGCTTAAGTCTGGAAATTCTGCCATAACTTCAGAAAAACAAAAAACACTAACCAAAATAAAAACCATAAGTATCAATACAACTTTTTTTGCCATTTTTAGTCTCCTATATAATCTAATTTTTTTTTTAATAAGATGATTCTTAGTAAATCCATAATACACTTTAGACTATAGATATAAGAAAATGGTTGCATTTTATAATAAAAAAAAATGATAATTAGGAAATAAAACTATAAAGATTGTCAAATAAATAGAAGTAAAGCATGATTAAAATGTGTTAAACAGATTAATTCAAATTTTTGTGTTATTTTTTTTCAATGCGATATAGTTTCCTATTAAAACAAGAATTACTCCAATAAATGGAATAATTGACCATCTGTAATCTTCGAAAATTGTAGATAAAATCATTGCAATAACCGGTACTATTAGAGCTACATATGCAACTCTATCAGCTCCTATTTTTCCAAGGACAGTAAGATAAGCAGTAAATGCAATTATAGATCCAAAGACAACAAGATAGACTAATGATGCAATATATGAGAATGAAAAATCAAAAGTAAATTCTTTAGAGAGAAAAAGCGATACAATAAATAGTACCCCCCCTCCATATAACATCGAATATGCATTGCCCTGAATGACTGGAATCCCTCTTTTCTGATTATACCCTGATGTAATATTTCCGAGAGAGGCTAAGAATGCTCCAGACATGGCAAGTAAAACTGCAATAAGAGTTTCATCTCCAAATGAAAAGGATGTGATCTCCTCTTTTATTATCAGAAAAAGCCCTCCAACCCCGATTATTCCCGCCAGGATCAATTGTTTTTTTATAGGAACTTTAAGAAATATACGGCTGTTAATACTGTTAAGAAACACAATCGATGAAAAAATTAAAGCAACAATACCACTGGGAATAGTCTGTTCAGCAACATATACAACCCAGTAATTTATTCCAAATAATAAATTGCCCTGCAAGGCTAAAAACAGATGGTCTTTTTTTGAAAACTTCATATCAAGACCTCTTATTTTACAATAAATTAAAAGTATAATAGAGGCAAGAAAAAACCTGTAAATAACTGACACCAATGGATCTACATTCCCGAGCTGGAACTTTATAACAAGCCATGTAGAGCCCCATATTAGAGCAGGTATAAAGAAAAGCAGGCGATAATTCATTATTATTCTCCAAACACACAAGATTTCAATCTGTATTACATCAGTATACTAATTTAATATTTCTTGTCAACAAAGTGTTTTCACCATAATCCACCGCCTATTTTTTTTAGACCTCATTTTTCTAGAAATGAATTAAA
>CBDUZW010000049.1:0-39886 GCA_965371805.1 uncultured bacterium
CATATACTTGATTATCTAATGTTTTTACTCTAATTATATAATTTGTGTTATTGGAAATAGTACCAGGTATTGTCCAGCTATAACTACCATCATTGGGGGTTGAATCTGTTATGCCTACAATCTTTGACCCGTTCTGGTATAATCGTATTTTCACATTTGCATTTTGAGTACCTGTCTTATCCCAGGTGATTGTATAAAGCGAACCCTTATTCCAGGTAACACCGGAACCGGGAGCGGTCATGGTTATTGTTGCTCCAGCACCATCTGTTATTGCAAATTCAGCACTATCATCATATACTTGATTATCTAATGTTTTTACTCTAATTATATAATTTGTGTTATTGGAGATAGTACCAGGTATTGTCCAGCTATAACTACCATCATTGGGAGTTGAATCTGTTACGCCTAATATCTTTGACCCATTCTGATACAACCTTATCTTCACATTTGCATTCTGAGTACCTGTCTTGTCCCAGGTTATATTATAAGATGACCCTTTGGTCCAGGAAACTCCTGAACCAGGGGATGTAATTCCAATAGAGTTAGATGACCCACCCCAACCTGCAAGTCTTGCCCAGATCCACCATGCTGCATATGCCCTTCTATTAGAGGTAATATGCTGTGGCAGTCCATCACAATGAGCAGGCCATTTTACACTACCTGAGCCATAACTTCTTGTTGCAAACCAGTCAACACCCTCAGTATGAGAGTCAAAATATGTCTTATGTTGTTCATTATTGTTTCCGCTCTCATCCGGATTATAAGCATCAGTTTCATAATCATATGTATCCTGACTCCAGTAATCCAAACAGAAATAATTATTTGCTTTACAGAAATCAACAATTCTTTTATGGTTCTGATATGGTGATCTTAGATATGATCCTTCTGGAGTATCGCCATCACTTCCTCTGGCATATCCGGTCATAAAAACAAAATTTACTTCATTTGCAGCAGTTCTTCCCTTTGAACCACCGGCACTATATATATCAATAAGTTCAGCAAAATTATCAATGTATCGTTGTACATCATGTCCTTCAATACTGCACCAGGACCACATTACAACATTTACATCAGAATGAGAATCCAGATAACTAACTGTCCCTCTAAAATATCCAGTATGTCCATTTGAGTCTAGACCATCAGCACTTAAATCAGTTCCTGAAGCCCCTCTATAATGAATATCAAGTTTTCCTGAAACCGGAACACCATTATATGTAAAAGCAAATTTAGTGTCATCTCCAGCTTTATACTGCATTAAACCTCTCATTCCATCAACTGTTTGAGTTGAATGAGATGTTCCACAATACAAAATATGCAAATCGCTCTTTGCAGCAGTTATTGCCCAATCAGGAATAGTTCTTAAAACACTCTCTTTTGCTACCTTATAATCCGCAATATACTCTTGTGAAAAAGAAGGGATAGATATAAAAATAATTAAACAGACTAAAAATATAGCAAACTTTTTTAAACTAGACATATAAAACTCCTTATTATTTAAGTAATTTTTAATAGCAATTATGATGCCATAAAATATACAAATTTGGACGAATAGAGTGATTTAAGGAAAATAGTTGATATATTCGAATCAATCAGTATAAATAAAATATAATTTTCCCCGGCATTAAATAAACTTGAACGACTAAGCACATCTTCTTTACACATTAACCTTAACAATATGTAAACCTGTAAAGTGTTTTTTGTGTACTCTTATTGACATTTTTATGTATATAAAATAGAATAGCAGGCATGTTATACCTATTATATTTAAGAAATGGATTTATCAAGAAAGTTCCACTAAGTAAAAAGAATACTAGTTTAGGAAGATCGATCTCCAATGACCTGCAATTGGATGAGGTGTTTGTTTCAAAAGAGCATGCGAAGATCGTTATGAAACAAGACTCTATAGAGATATTTGATCTAAACTCAACAAATGGTGTTTTTTCAAAAAAAGGAAAAATTAAAAATGAAATTATCAACCTGAATCAGTACTTTAGAATTGGACATATTAAATTTTATCTAAAAATGGGAAATGCAAAAGAATTTATTATATCTGAAAAAATTCAACCAAAACTAAACAGGGCATTTAACCAGCAAATAGTAAATAATGACAAAACAATAGAAGTAGTTAATCATCTTTTTTCAGAACAACTTGCAGAAATCCTTAACATTGGCTTTGGGCTTCCGGACATATCAAATATATTAGAACTTTCTAAAGATCTACTACAAAATACAATAGGTACCGGCACACTACTGCTGCTTTCAAGAGAAAAAAATAATAATAAAATTGTTTCCCAATGGAATGATTCTTGGGGAACTAAAAAAATAATTGATAAAATTCTAAAGAAAATCCCTATCTATGACAAACAGTTCTCAAACACCAGGACCGAAAGTGATCATTATATTTGTTCTTATCCAATCCATCTGAATAAGATACCTTCGGCACTACTCTATTTAACCTCTTCAGACGAAAAAATCCCGGAACATATAAGTGAATTTATAGAGATATTGTCAATAGAAATATCGACAATTGACAGCCTGATTAAACAGAATAAAGAGACAAACTCAGAGAACGACCCCAAATATCAGAAAATCATCTCTATTAATTCCGATTTGAACAATCTGATCGCTCAAAGCAAAAAGATCGCTGGCAGTAATCTCTCAATTCTTATAGAGGGGGAGACAGGAACAGGAAAAGAGTTGCTTGCAAAATTCATTCATTATAATTCGACAAACGACAAGGATAAATTCATAGCTCTAAACTGTTCTGCAATCCCGGAAAACCTTATGGAAGCAGAACTCTTCGGCCATGAAAAAGGTGCTTTTACAGACGCTTCAATGCAGCGAAAAGGTAAACTTGAGTTAGCATCAGGAGGCACCCTGATTCTTGATGAGATAGGTGATATGCCACTAAATCTACAGGCAAAACTTTTAAGAGCCATTCAGGAAGAACAGTTTTACCGACTTGGAGGAACAGTTCCTATAAAAGTGAAGTTGAGAATAATATCAATAACAAATAAAAATATATCAGAACTTATAGAACAGGATACCTTCAGGCAGGATCTTTATTATAGGATTGCACATATAGCTTTAAAGATCCCTCCTCTTAGAGACAGAAAAGAAGATATAATTCCATTACTCAACCACCTTATTGAAAAGCATTCAAAATCCATCAATACAAATATCAAGGGTTTTTGTAATGAAACTATCAAGGCATTGGAAATGTATAACTGGCCTGGAAACATCAGAGAATTGGAAAATGAATTAATCAAACTTCTAACTCTTGCAGAAAACAATGATATCATAGATTTCAATATGTTAAAGCATGAAATAAAAGACAGTTATGAAAAAAGTGACCCGGAAAATTCAGGTGCATCAAATGAAAAAAAAACCATCCTTGATCTTTTGGATTCAAACAAATGGAATAAATCAATTGTTGCTGATAAAATGAAAATCAGTCGAACAGCACTCTATAATAAGTTAAAAAAACACTCAATAACCTTGTAGTAAAAATATAATAATTATTTCTTGCCTGGGACTCTGCAGGGTTGGTTGATTTTGAAATAATCCAGGTTTCGCTTTAATAGATCCATTATTTGTTTGCTGCTTTTTGAAGTAAATGCAAATAAAATCGCCTCCTCCATCCACTCAATTGCTTTAGAACACTTATTCAGTTCAGCATAAGCCATAGCGATGGTTCGGGTGTATTCATAGTTTTTTTTTGCTTTAATTACCGACAATGCCAGTTCTAATCCCTTCTTGCCATTTCGAGCTGACAGATCAGGTGAAGAGACCAGTAATCTTGCAAGTGAATGAGCAATAATCCCATTATATGGCAACTTAGAATGGGCTTCCTCTAACACCTTAATCGCCTCTTTATGTTGCTTTGCCCGGGAAAATATTTTACTGATTTCCTCCCAGCACTGCATCAATCCTGAGTCAAGTCTTAAAGCTAACCTGAAATGTTTAAATGCTAAAGAATATTGTTTGTTTTCCTTAAATAGAACAGCGATTGCATAGTGTGTTTTTGCATCCTTAGGCATTTTTTTCAAGACTTTTTTAAAATGAGAGATTGCTTTCCTATAGAGACCTATATATCCATACATTGATCCAAGATTATAGTGAACTGTTTCATTATCAGGAGCTAAAGAGGATGCTGCCTGGAAATTTGTAATAGCCTTTCTATATTTTTTCAATTTAGCCAGAGTTACTCCCAGATTAATTAATGCAGCAGGATTTTCCGGATTAGCCTCTGCAGCTAAATTAAACTCAGAAGCAGCTTCCTCGAATCTTCCTGCAGAATATGCAAGTCTCCCGGACAATAGATGAACTCTGTAACCCGTTTTCAGCTTTTCAAGTTTTGTTTTAAGAGGGTCCATAGGTTGAATACCTACCATCCCTCTTTTTGACAAATTTTTTATGGCATTTTCTCTGTCCCCAATCCCTCTATATGCCATTGCCAACTGATAATACAATTTATTTGCCTCTGGTTTTATTTCTAAAGCTGCAAGCAGAAATTTTATAGCTTCCTTATATTCTTTCTTATCCAGACAAATACCTCCCAGTCTTGCCAAAATAGCCGGTCCATTAGGATTAATTTTATAGGCAGATTCAAAGGCTTCTAATGCCCTGGAAATATTACTTAACTTTCTATAACACTCACCAATCCTTATCTTAATTAAGTATTTTATTATTGGTGGTTCATTACTTTCTTTAATATCTGTGTAATATTCAAGTGCCTTTGAAAAGTCACCGGTCGATTGATTAAGAAATGCCAGTGAATATTTCCATCTAAAATCGTTTGGAGAGAGTATAAGAGCATTTTTATAACAGGCTTCAGCTGAATCATTCAGCTCATAAGTTTGATATAATCTCGCAAGTTCCCCATAAGCATTTGCTTTTTTATCAATCGACACAGATTTAGTTGTAACTACCTTATCAACCATCTTTCTTCCTTCAGCTAACTGTTTACTCACAGCCTTTTCCAAATGCTTTAAAGGAGGCTTGGGAATATTGATCATCTTTTTCTTAGATTGAGGATAAGTATTAAAAGTAAGTATCAAACTAATAAAAAGGAAAATAAAAAATTTAAAGAAACGGTTCATTTTATTATTTAATACATTCATTATTTGTCACCTTTTTTTAATGTTCCTTTTCTTATTATTGTATATTTACCAGGAACAGGATTATCCCAGATTTCTTTGCTCCCATCCGGCCAGGTGATCTCAATTTCATCTATTTTACTGTCACTGCCTAATCCAAAAACCAGGCGGGGATCATTTGAAGCACAATAACTCCCCTCAGTTCTTACATATTTTAAAAGCAGAGGTTGCCCTTTTCGTTTTAAAACAACCTTTGTACCAAGCATATCTCTTTTCTTTTTTGGATCAATCAATTGCAATCCTATCCATTTATTTCCATTTGTATTATTTTTTAATAACCTTACATGACCATTATTATTAGAGACTAGAATATCAATATCTCCATCATTGTCTATATCTCCAAATGCAGTGCCTCTACTTACCTCTGATACAGAAAAACTTTTTTTTGACTGATCAGATACATCAATAAGTTTTTTCCCATTTTCATTTCTAAATAATTGATTGGGTTGATGAAGTGGGTAAGGATCTCCCTTTAATGCAAGTTTTTCTATTTTTAAAACCGCACCGTTTGCTACAAAGAGGTCTAACCAGCCATCATTATCATAATCAACCCAACTGGTTCCGAATGATGTAAAAGGAAAGCTTACTGCTGAAAGTCCGGCAGATATCGTTCTGTCTTCAAACAAACCTTTCCCATCACTAATATATAATGTATTTGTCTCACCCATAATATGAGTCATAAATAGATCCTCATCTCCATCACGATCAAAATCTCCTGCACTTATTCCCATGCTTGCTTCTGCATGGCCATCATTATTTACTGCGACACCTGCAAAAAGACCATCATCAGTAAAATTTTTCCCCTTATTGTTTATCCATAACTGGTTGGGCTTGCCGTCATTAGTCACATAAATATCAAGCCATCCATCTCCATTTACATCTATAGAGGTAACGCCAAGTCCTGCAAGAGGCTTATAATTAATTAAAACTTTATTGGTAACATCTTCAAATGTTCCGTCTCCTTTATTATGAAAAAGCCTGTCTCTTTGTCCTTCAAATGCAGAAGGCCCGCAATAGTCTCTCCGACTGCTTTTCGCAAAACACTTTTTATTGGAATTAAGATCAAAATGAACATAATTTGCTACATAAAGATCCAGCCAGCCATCCTTATCATAGTCAATTGCAGCAGCACTTGAACCCCAGAGATTATCTCCTGTTCTTGATTTTACAGTTGCATCAGTGAAAGTTCCATCCCCATTATTGTACATCATCTGGTTGGGACCATAATTTGTGATATAAAAATCGATAAAACCGTCATTATTAAAATCACCCGTACAGATCCCCATTCCATAGCCGGTCATTTTCAAACCACATTTATCAGTAACGTCAACAAATTTAATAATTTTTCCCCCTTTTTTATTTATATATGTGTCGTTACGGAACAGTCTATCTCTCGGGTTAGGATCTTTTGGAGGAAATAGGGCATCCTTCAGGGTTTTCTTATGACCTAACATTGCACCCTGGATCAGATATATATCTAAATCCCCATCATTATCATAATCAATGAACCCTCCACCCTGACCTGTCATCTCAGGGAAATATAATTCACCTGACATCCCGTTAAAATGAACAAAATCAAGGCCAGCCTGTTTACTGATTTCAACAAAGAGTTCTTTACCTTCTTCATTTGGTTTTGTAGATGCAAATAATGACAATTGAAAAAAAACAATCAATATAAAAATTATTTCTTTAATAAAAACCCTTTTACCACATATTCGATATATTAATCTCATTTTTACTCCTTTAAGTTTGCCGCTTCCGGGGATATCCTCTTCACTAACTTTCGAAATTGTGCTCAATTTCTCTCTCCGGTCTTCACTCACTCAGACTTTCTTCGCTCCCTGCGGGGCACGTTCCGAGGAAATCCCCTCATGCTGGATAGACATAATTTATAATAAACTCAAAACCTGAGAACTTTTTATTTCAGCAGACAATGAATCAATTCACCCACTCATCAATTATTTATTGCTTTCCATTTAAATACCGGATATTATATTTTTTTTGAAGTTTTTTTGCAACTTTATCTATTTTGCCGGAAGACGGAATCGGAGCCAATGTTTCATTGTCTTTTGTATACAGGTCCATATCTTTACACCACCCATTTGTTTCAAGCACAATTACTCTTGACCAACCTGTTTTGACAGGAAACTCCGGTTCTATGAACTCCATTGAAATGCCTTCTCCTGCTCTAAATATTGCAAGTGCATTATCTTTTTTATTTATAAGTTCCTTAACCTTGCCAAGCCGGGTATAATTTCCTTCAAGAGTCCGGGTATCCCAGAGTGGTTTTCTATTAGAAAAATCATAATATGGGAGATGTTGAGGTTTTTCCGTTCTCTCAGGGAAACCGATCTCTTCAAGGATTGCCCTATCCAGTTTCAACTCTATTCTTTCAACTTCTGAACATTTTTGAGAAAATGCTATGAAAATTTTATCCCAATATATTTCCTGATTTGTACTAATACGTATTTTTTTAACCCCTTCTAAATTGTTCCCAAGCGGGACAGACATCTGTCTTGGCATTCCTGCAGGATATCCAAACTGATCCAGTAGAATCTCCCAATTGCCATCAGGTCTTTCAATTTCAATTGTTGGTGCCCTGTAGGATGCACCAGCCTGCCATGAAGCAAAACTTGTTTGGGAATACGGGTATTCCACCCACCCGTCAATAACTAAATAAGCATCTCCTGAATATTGATCCAAAGCATGGGAAAATTCAATAGTTAATTTATGGTCTTTTTTTAACATTCCAATAAAACGGTGATCCAGATCCCCCGGAGGTGCAGCTATTAGATTCCTTGACAAGATAGTGTCAGTTACAATCTCATTACGGTTATTAAACGCTTTTACAGGGGATATTTTGTTTTTATAAAAAATAGGTTTTCCTGTCGGCATTGGGCCGGAAATCCCCATTCTTTCATCCAGTGTCATAAACCACCCTTTCGGAAGATCATATGCAATGAGTTTTACAGAATCCAAATATACGGCCTCTTCCATTGGTTCGGTCAGTTTAATAATATATTTATTGTTTAATGGTTTAATCGCATCCTTTGCAAATATGAAGTTTTCCCAGGGTCTGGGTGGAGCATACTCTCCTGGCGCAACGGCATATCCCATCCCCCCCACACCTAAGAGATCGCTTACAAATTCTATTTTTTCCCCATTCCAGGCAAATAGGACCGGGCATGATGATAATTGTCTTTGTTTTTCAACGATTTTATGGATTTTACCAGTTTTCAAGTTCAATTCAGTTTGAAAAACTCCATCAGACCAGTCTAAGGCAATAAAATCAATGCTTTTCTTACCATGCATTCCTACCATGACAGGTTGAAAGCTCTGACCAGCACCGGAACTATTTTTAAATGTATTAAAAACTGACCATTTTGACCCAATTCTGGCAGATAATTTTGTCCCGATCCCTGAAGAGTTTGAACGCCAGCTTAAGTTATCTTTTTTGGTTCCGGCTAATTTTATTAAAGCAAAATCATGTCTTCCTGAGCCGGGTGTCCACAGGACCGGTTTGTTTTTTGAATTAAGCCCAATGATTGAAGGTCCTTTTAAAGAGTTAATAGAAGTCCAGGCTGTCAGTCTTTTATCTGATATTTTACTTGACCATAAGGTTTTCATTTTTTTTCCATTGAGTGAAACAGCTCTTAATTGATCTTCCTCCTGATAAAGTAGCTCCTGATTTCCATTTCCATTAATATCAGCTAAAACTATTTGAAAATCAGAAGAAATACTATCTTTATTCGCCTTAATCAATGTCTTTTTCTTCCAGAGTTCTTCATTATTTTTTTCCCAAACTGAGATAGTGCCTTCTGAGCTTTGCGTATATATTTCAATATTGCCATTTGCATTTATATCTGCACAAACAGCAGTAACAATATCGGAATTAATAAATTCTGTAAATCCTTTTCCCTTATGATATTTCCACAACCTGTCGTTAATAAAAACCTCATGTGGAGATTTCTTGTTAATAATGATTATATCTGTATCTCTATCATTATCAAGATCTGCAGCAATCAATGATTTTGAATTAAAAGAAGTTCCGGTTAAGCCATATTCAGCTGCAATCGGACGGTAACTTCCATTTCTATCATTATTCAGTAATTCATTGGCCCCGTTCTCGTTTATCAAAAAAATATCGAGGTCTCCATCATGATCTGCATCAAACAGCAAACCATCAATTGTATTTAAATCCCCATTTTCAATTTTACTCTCAATAGATATATTATTCCATCTATTATTATTGCCCTGTTGCCAGAGCTGGTTTTTCCCGTTTCTGCAAAAATATACATCAGTGATCGTATCATTATTGAGATCTCCCCATAGTGCAGTATTAACATTACTAATTCTAGAAAGAGGGTGGTTCTTGTCAATTGTATACTTTTCATTATGTTTATTCTTTAGAAATATTGCGTTTCCTTTTTCTGAACCGAAATTTACAGCTCCAGAAATAAAAACATCTAATCTACCATCTCCATTGATATCACAAATTGTTATTGAACTGTTTTTTTTTATTTTTGACTCATTCCGGGAAAGCCAATTGATATTCTTGTCTTCAAAAAAAAAGTCTGCTTTCTGGAAAACAGGACCAGCTGGATTTTTTAGAGCCTCTTCTTCATTTAGATCAATTGCTATTACTTCACCTCTTTTTCCCATTTTTGTGTACTTAAATTCCAACGACCTTACTCTCGGATTATTCTTGATTTTTTGAAAATCCTTGATTTTTTGCATTGCAATATCCCTTTTACCCAATTGTCTATAGGCCTGAACCAGTCCATAATAAGCACTGCTCATATATTGATCAATCGATTTTGCTTTGTTAAAAAAATCTATAGATTTCTCATAACGGGATAATTGTAATAAAGTTTTTCCAATAAAATATAAAACTTCCGGGTCAAAAGGCTCTTTTTTCTCAACTGTATAAAAAAAATTTAATGCCTTTTCCGGATTACCTAAATACAGTTCTAATAATCCACTGCAATATAAAGCATGGACATTATGTTTATCTTTTTTTAATGCTTCTTTTAATTGAGCCAGAGCAATCAATTCGTCCCCTTTTTCCTGACGGTTCAAGGTAGCAATTGCAAGATTTATTTTCAATTCCAGGTTTAAAGGATTTTCTTTAACTAATTTATCAAAAATATTTCTGGCTTTTATAAAATCAAATTGTCCCATATAGGCAATGCCCATATTATTTTCTCTTACAATGTTTTTATTTATCTGCGCATCGGCTGGATAAATGCTGAAAAACATTATTAATACAGCTAAATATATGTTTTTTTTGAACAAAATGGTTTTTAAATATTTCATGAATTGTACACCCCTTATTTATTAAATAATGTTAAATTCCAAAATTCCTTCAATCTCTATTAATAATTTTTCTCTACAAATATCTGATATCAAATAAAGTATATCAACATTATGAAATTCTTTTTTGAAAATTTTTTTAACTTTTGCAATATCTTTGTTTTTTTTTATATAGACTCTTATATTTGTAAAAGAGGACTCCTTAGTTAATATTTTGTATTTTAGCAGGTTTTCGTTTGATATTAATGTTCTTATATTATTAATTGTATTTAAGGTCTGCTTCTCAATACTTGAATCGATGATAGTAGATTGTCCGCTTATAGCAGCAGTTCCAGAAACAAAAACCCATCCATCTTGATTATATTTAACAGCCTTTGCCCTCTCGAATTTAGGAGTCGTTAAAGCTGCAAAATTTTTCCTGAATTCTCCTACCAGAACTTCATGTGAATATTTATATGCATCATGCTGGAGTGGATTTGATATTGCTGTCACCTCTATCTTATCTGAAAACTCAGAAGCAATAAACTCGGCAACAATCCCACCGGCATTCATTCCTATCCCGGTTGCTGAAGGATATCCATTTATAAAATTACATTTATTATAAAATTCAGATCTTACATCATTAAATATCTGGTAATTTTGAAGGCTCTTGCGGGACTGATCAAACCCGGTAATGTTTTCAATATAATTCCATTGCCTGATAATATTTGAAAAGTTCATTTTCTCAAGAAGAAGAAGTTTTTCCATATAATTAAACACTTCCTGAGTCTGTTCTAAAACTCCTTTTCCCAGGTTATCCGAAGATATTCCACTGCAAAATATAGCCTTTACACCTTCTGACTTTAAAACACTATACTTAAACTGTTTATAGGTTTTATGTTCAATTTCATATTTATTATCTCTATCTTTTAAAAATGTACATTCTATAACTACCTTGTTTTTATCAATGGGGATTTGCCCAATAAATCCTGTTGGAGGAGTATCTCTCTGAAAGAAACTACTCGAAATTTTAATAAAATCATTTTTAATTGAGTAAAAAGAACTATTATCAGTATAAAAAAAAACCGTTTGTTTAAGAATGTTTTTTTGAGATATTCCCTCTTTATTTAAGAAAGTGCCTAATTGAGATAAACAATTCTCAAATTGTTCTGTATGACTCTCTCCATTTTTTGCTAATATGGATGTAGTTATTATATCAGACATAAGAGTCCCTTTTCATGTCTAATAATCTATACTATTCATAAATTCTGATAATTTATATATTTTTTTTGAAAGTTTTTCAAAATCTGATATTCCCAACTGTTGCTTATCATCACTTAGAGCCTGTTTTGGATTATTATGAACTTCGATCATTAACCCATCAGTTCCTGAGGCTATTGCAGCAAGACTCATTGGGCCAACAAGACTTCCATCACCTGTTCCGTGAGATGGATCAACGATCACTGGAAGCCGGGTTATAGACTTAATTGCTGGAATACTGTTTAAGTCAAGCGTATTTCTATAATGTGACTCAAAGGTTCTTATACCTCTTTCACATAAGATAACTTTCGAGTTTCCTTCTGACAAAATATATTCAGCCGCATTTAACCATTCATTTATAGTACTATTCATTCCTCTCTTTAACATTACCGGTTTATCAATTTTTCCGATAGTTTTAAGAAGAGAATAATTCTGCATATTTCTTGAACCTATTTGCAAAATATCGGCGTATTCACTTACCAATTTTATATCTCTTGTATCCATAACTTCAGTAATAATAGGAAGACCGGTTATTTCGCTGGCTTTTTTAAGTATCTTTAAGCCCTTCTCTCCCAAACCCTGAAAATCATAAGGTGAGGTTCTAGGCTTATAAGCGCCACCCCGGAGAATATTTGCACCTGCTTTTTTCACCATTTCAGCTATCTCAACTGTCTGTTTCTCACTCTCAACACTACATGGGCCGGCAATCAGAACAAAATCTTTTCCGAAAGTCACATTTCCAACTATGATCTTAAGATTATCTTTTACTTTTAATACTAATTTTAATTTATCTGTTTCCATCATTTATCAAAATATTATAGTATAAAAATAAGTTAAATTCAATTTATATTTTTATCCTGAAATTTCCATCAAAATTGTCACGAAATGCTCAAGACGACCGTTATAACAAGTAAAACAATTGAATCGAATGAACAATAGTTTCACTATTTTGAAATGAAGATGATTGAGGTTTATGCAGTTAGAATGGGCATATTGAGTATTGCAGTAGGTTTTGATTTAAAATTTAGGTTTATTCAGGGTTAATACTGGATATGTTTTATTGCTCCCGCTATTATCCCAGAGAACCTCTCCACTTATACCTTTATAACCTGACAGCTCTTTTATACCTTTCATTATTGACGCACGATTTAGACCATGTTTTTTTATTGAACCAATTAACATTTTTGTACAATCATAGGCATAAATAGCAGAATATGTAATTAGAGATTTATGTCTCTTCAAATATCTGATACCAATGGAACTATTTAAAATATTTTTTTTTAATGAAAAAGGCTCAATAAAATAAAAGGGGAATAAATAGCTTCTTTTTAACTCATTGGATTTTAGTTCTGATATCCAGGTAGTAAATATTGGAATTGTCATTTTTCTCTTTTGAAATATTGACAATAATAGTAATAATTTTTTCTTACTCAGCGATAATAAAATTCCATCCGGATTTGTCTTTTTTATCCGTTCTCCTATTATTTGAGCATCATATTTAAGCTTGTTTATATTTATATGAAAGAGAGGTGGGTTTTTATTCTCCTCTAAAACCTTTATTATTTCAATAGCCGTTATTCTGAAGTCATGAGCAGTTTCTGAAATTATTCCAAGCCTTTTTAACCCCTTTTTTTTTATACCATCCCTATATAAAATCTCCGCCTGTTTTTTGTCATCCGGTGCTAATCTGAAAATCCAGGGGACACCTGTCATTGTTAACGATGGATCGGTTGTTATTGGGGCAAGAACTGTAATATGAATTTTAGCCGCTATCTGCAGTGCAATATGACTCGCACCATTTTTATGGGCGATAATCCCTAAGACATGATCTTTATAGATCAGGTCTATTACATCCCTGGATCCTGATCTCCATGGATCTTCAGACCATCGTCTTTTTATACAGAATTTTTTACCCTCAAAGCCTCCCTTTTCATTTTCTTCATCAATTGCCAATATCACTCCCCTTAATATCTCATGACCTTCAGGAACAAATAAACCAATAGGAATACAATCAAGTAATTTGGGATCAATTACCTTAGTTTTAACACCAAAAAAAGTCCTCTCATTCTCCTTGAAATTTTTATATACCTTATTTTGTGATTGAACTGATATGACTAGAGAAAAAAAGAGTAGAAAGTAAGCAATTTTTTTTACTCCTGTACAACAAAAGCGTGAGGATATTTCCCTGAAAGATTTCGCTAAAAGAAATCTTAATGACCGACCAGAGGAAGGGAACCGAAGGTGAGCATGTGATGAACATGCGAATAACCGTGCCCCGCAGGGAACGAAGTATGTCTGAGTGAGTGAGGACCGGAGAAAGAAATTGAGCACAATTTCGAACGTTAGCGCAAGGGATATGCCTGGAAGCGCCCCATACAATAGCAACTTCAAATTCCTAAGAAATATAATTCTTAAATACATATCAAGATTACTTTATTCAATTAAAAATTTCCTTATAAGTATAAAACTCCCATTTTCTGTTCTTTATTATTGCAATACTCGGCATACTGATATTATTATAAAAATTGTCGAATATCTTAGTTCCGGATACCCCTCTTATTGTTTTTATATTTGCCATTTCATCTCTAATTCTATATCTGTTTAATCCACCTTTCTCAATTGCTTTTATAACCATATTTATGCCATCATAGGCATGAGATGCATATGCCTCCGGCTCTTCACCAAATCGTTCCATATATTTGTTTTTGAACTCTGCCTGAATGGTGTCATTTTCTGTAGGATCATAAGGATATCCTGCCAGAACATTTCCTATTTTTTTTCCTGCAATTTTAAAAAACTCTGCAGAAACCATACGGTCACTTCCAACAAATAATTGGTCCATATTTAAAGCCCTCATCTGTTTTAATATGGTCGCAGATTCTCTGAGGTCGCCATAGGTAATAACTACATCAGGATTCATTTCTTTTATTTTTTTTAGCTGTTTTGTAAAATCTGTATCTCCATTATTATAGTTCAATTCAATAATAAAAGGGAGACCTGATCTCCTTGATGCATCTCTGAATTCATCTATCCCTATTCTACCATACCTGTTATTTGCTCTTAATGCTG
Organism: uncultured bacterium; assembly: GCA_965371805.1. Classification (GTDB taxonomy): domain Bacteria; phylum Acidobacteriota; class Aminicenantia; order UBA2199; family UBA2199; genus JAOZTV01. The sequence goes on from CBDUZW010000049.1 coordinate 14,781, forward strand.
CTATTTTTTTTAATTTTAATTTTTTAAAGATATAATCAGCAAGAAAATAACACATCAATCTATCACTGCTTATATTTCGGAATGCCCAGGGGATACCAGTTTCACTAAAAGTTGGATCTGTGTCCCCTGTATTAATCATAGGAACTTCAGCTTTTAATGCAACCCTGATCGCTATATGGCTGTTCGCTCCATCAATTGTCCCCAGGATTGCCCAGACCTTCTCTTTATAGGCAAAATGGATAATTTCATTTCCGCTTGCACCCCATAAGCCATTATCGTTTCTGACAACCAGCTCATATGGAAGCTTTCTCTTTATATATCCACCTTTTTTATTTGCATCTTCAATAGCAAGAATAGCTCCCTGAAACATTTTTTTGCCCATTTCCAATTCAAAAGAAGAGAGCCCGGTCGCGACAGAGACAGTAGGTTTGATGGGACCTAAAAAGCCTATTTTTACCGAAGAAAGATCTTTAGGTTCTGCTTTCTCTCTTCCATATCCTGTAAATTTCAGTAGATCTACATAGAATCGTTTATATGGTTTTTGAAATTTTTTAAAAGGCTGGTACTCCTTTGGTGTATTATAATTATTTTCTTTTTTTTGTTTTGATTTTTCTTCACTATAGCCTGAAACAATAAGTATTAGAAATATCAATAGTAGAAAAATGTTTTTCATTTTAACTTTCCTCTTGCTAAACCATGTCCTGTTCCTATCCATATATGATCCCCAGAGAGCTCTACTGTTGTCACATGATGGTTTGGAAGTGACAGATTTGTTGGTATGGTTTTAATTAATTTCTTCCCTTTCAGCAAAAAAGCCGTCCAGGTTTTATCAGACTCTTTGTTTTTTTTATAGTTGATCCATAGATCCTTTTTAAAATCAATTAAGCCGGATAATCCTATATCGGTCGCGTTATAACAGCTATTGCCATCAACACCAATCGTATAATTAATAAAATTACTTGAGAGACCACTATCATGTTCCATATAACCTCTCCAATGTCTACCATCATATCTGGAAAAACCAAAATATGTAGAGACCCATAATACCTTATCAACATAGGCTGTAGAGGTCGTTATATTATGAATTAACCCATCATCTCTGAAAAGATCGATCTCCATCTCTCTGTCCGGATCTCTGTGTGCATTCCACATTCTTCTTTTCATATCCCATTCTAGTACACCGCCACCCCAGACTGCTATATATACTTTCCCATCTCTTGAGTCAGCATTATAACACCAGATTTCTTCCATCGGTGCATTTTTATCAGTATATATTTCCCACTCTTTTGTCTTTGTATTATAAGAACTGATACCGGCAGTTGTAGCAACCCAAACCCAATTATCAATTACTGTAACTCCATATACAACATCATTTGCCAATCCACTGTTAAACTGGTTAAAATGATCGAACCTGCCTCCGCTAAACCGGGCCAATCCTCCGCCAAACATAGCTATCCATACATCACCGGTTCTGGGACTTATAGCAATACTGCTGATTACATTCCATGGGAGACCATTTTTTTCAGTCCAGGTTTTCCATTTATTATTCTCATATAAGGCCAATCCTCCCTCTGTTCCAACCCAGAGTTTTTTCCCGTCTGCTTTTATAGCAAAAATGTGATTGTTTGGCAAACCATCTTTAACATAAAATGTTTTCCAGTCTTTATAAACCAATCGGTCCAATTTTTTACTGCTGATCCCAATAAGATTAAAAGTGATCATTAAGGATACTATAAATATTATTTGCTTTATCATTTTCTCTTAATTAAATTAAACAATTAACCCCCTGGATAAACGTTTTATCAGCTCAATATATTTGAACACGAACAAAAAATTAAATCAATTAATTCAATAATATCTATTTTTTATTTTTAAATTTTTTTAATATGTTCTTTACGGCATCTTTATGAATTGTAAATTCCAGCCACTTGAGTTTTATATAATCTTCATGAATAAATCGATAACCGATATTTTTACCATTTCTCGCACCTGAACCTGAGTCCTTAATTACAAACCAATATTTACCATCAACAATCTGGTAGCCAATAATATGAATTGAGTGATCGTCAGTTGTCGTTTTATTACTGAAACGAAATTGTCTGGAATGCTCATTAATGTAGTTCGATGGAATGTCAAAATCCGGAACGATCCCAACTTCAGCGACTGCATTATAACCCGGCTCTGATACATCTCCACCTATTGAAATAGTATACCCTTCTTTAGCAAGTTTTTTAAGCGTACTCATAAACTCATTTAGAGGTATATTATAATAAGACTTGTCATGCCACCAATTGTCAGGGACCTGATACTCTACCTGCTTATAATAGAGCTTCTGCAGATATGATAAAATGGTTACATAGTCATCCATGTTAATTTTCATATAATTTTTATAAAAACTTAATGGTGTATATGTTTTACCTTTCCACTCAAAAGAAGAAGGTGGAGTTCCAATATAATTATTTAAAATTGATTTGATAGTCGCCTTAACGTATTCAGGGTTCCAGTTATTTGTTTTTTTGATACCTTTTAGAAATGCCTTCATCTCTTTATAAACTCTGCTGTGGTCATGATTTGGTTGACCTTCTAGAAGTCCTGAAAAAACTTTATAAGGCATCATACCATATTTTTTAATATTTCCTGTTACTGCATTTCTCTCTGATCCTTCTGCAAATAGAGATTTGCCTCTTGTTTTTACAAAACCCGATGCCTTTTCTATATACTCACAATATACTGCATAAAGTTGTGATAATTTTATTTTCTTTTTATGTATTCTGTAGATTTCAGACTCAAAATAAGAGACATTTGCAAATGACCAGCACATACCGCTGCTTCCCTGTGATTCAACTGGATTATGCCATTGTTTTTTGTAATTATCCAAATTTGTCGGAAACTTTTTTCCTTTCAAATCAAGAACAAAACGCTTCTTTTTAGGCGTTTTCTCAATTTTTTCATAATACTCTGTCATCTTTTTTAGGTGGTTCTTATAAAACTTGTTTTCTTTTTTAACAAATTTACCCTTATCCACCTCTTCAGCCATTAGATTAAATCCAACTACCATTGCCAGTATAGCAATAAAAATTTTTGACATTTTTCCCATTTTTCCTCCTAAAATTTTAAATAAAATTTATAATAACAATATAAATAAAATAGTACCATAATTAAACCAGAATTCCAAAAAATAATAATTCATAATATATGTCCCAAATATCTTAAAATATTATGATAAACTCTTGCCTGAAACCTTTTCTGTCCGTATATATTTAGAAAATTTTTAAAATATAAAAACTAAAATTTTTTCAATCCTTTTTTCATTCTTCTTCTATTTTGACTTTAGGTTTGAACAGATAGTAAAATTATATATAATCTGCCCAAAGATGAATAAGCTTAAATCTTTTTGGTTTAACTTTTTGCCGAGATAGCTTTTGTTCACAAGAAACAACTTTTGATGAAAAATTAAAGCTTAATTTTGGTAATTGACTTGGCAAATAATTATTTACTAAATCAACAATTTGTTTTGAACTCAGATTAACAAGGTATCCAATCATCATACCTGATGGCACTGATCTTCCATATTCATGACTTTTAAGGTTAAAACGATTAATACCATCAGTTATATAGTTTTTATTCAGGTTCCAGGATCCTTTAGTTTTTCCAAGCCGTTTACATTCAATGTGAAAAGACACTTCATGAGTTTCAAAACTTGTTGCAAAGGGATCAATAAAATTACATGAAAAATCTGGTCGTTTTCTTTTTTTTCCACCTTTTAATCCTGTGTTATTTTGGGGTGAAATTGGAGCTTCCCAAACAGGCATTCTTATATCCTGTTTATGTTTAATATTATATTCATAGCAAATTTTTCTTAATACAGGACTTAATGCTTCTGAAATAGCATCTTCATCTTTCCGTAGTTCATTTGTAATATTTAATTGTTCAAGAGCCTTTTTAAAAATTGAATAGTACAACTTTTCATGATTTTGCCATAGTGAAAAAAACTTTTTAATAGTACCTTTTTTTCGAGCCACTATTTAATGCCTCCCTCTTGAGGCATTGTTTCAAACATTCTTTTACATAACGTGGAAGCAGCATCTTCACGGGCTAAACTACGTGTCCAAAATCGTTTTTCATTTCTTTTGATAATAATAATTGCATCATTGGAAATAACATGAACAAGCCCATCCAAAACAATTTGAGATGTCCCCATTGGTTTTGGAAGTGCTTCCGCTATTTTATCAAGAACAGTATCCCATGAGCCTTTTTTTGGTACCAGGTCCCAATTATCATTCTTATCTGCCGGATAAAATTCAAAAGCAACTAAATTACCTGATGCTCCAATATGAACATCTGCCCGCATTACTTCATCTTCATTCAAATAGGGTTGCCATCTTCGGGCGAATATTTCTGCATAATTTTTAATCCAGGTAGTATCTCTCTTTTCAATTGCCGGCAATATACCTTCGCTATTATATGGTTGATAAAAGAAAGGAAGTGTCACTTCACAACAGTCTCGAATAAGATCACGCTGCTCATCTGAAAACTCATAAAGATCATAAACCGCCTCATCTAGCTCAGCCTCCCATATAGAACGCTGGTTTTCAATTTGATTTATTGGGACACCGTTACTTCTTATAATGTTTCTTTCCTGTGGGTTGTAATTTCGTAATTTATTGACAATTGAAATTATTTTTTCTGATTTAATTAAAGTAGGTACTGGAATATTAAAGACTTCTTCTAAGTGAATTTCATCATGCCAAAGTCCCCAATTTGAAGAAATATTAAACATATAAAATCGTATAAATGAAGACCATAGTATACCCTGAATTAGCAAATAATCATTCCTATTGTTTTCTTTTAGTTTTAAGCAATGAACAGAATTACGAAAGCAAAAATCATCATTTACAAATCTAGATACTATTTGATTGTTCAAGTTATTTTTTTGAGAAATACCACGTTTAATTATAATTCGGTTCTCACTATAAATTTTTTTACTTTTACCTCGAGCTTCAACTTTTTTAGGAGGCATAACAAATCCTGACAAACTGTCATATCTACTTAATTGTTTAGAAGGTAATTCCTTGAAATTAAGCAACCAATCAGAATTGTGTTTCTTATTGCTTTCCTGAAAACCTCTCCCTGAATTTTCCGCATCTATTAAAAACTCTAATTTTCCAAGAGAATCAAAAGATTTTATAAATAATGTATCAGCATGTCTTCCAAACCAATTAATTTTCCAAGTTTTATTATCTGTAAGATCTTGTCCAACAAGATAGTTCTTATCATATTTAGAAAATAAAACAGCTTGAGTTTCTTTAAGTGCAACAACCTGCTTAGCAGACCAATATTCAACTGGATGTTTTTTTTGTTTTGCCTTGGTAAAATGAATCATTACAAATGGAGAAATAGCTCCTTTAAAAAAAAACTTTCGTACATGAGTAAAGTTAAAAACCTCTTTTAAACGAACCTGCTCCATCCATTTTCTTCTAAAGGCTTGACTTGTTGAACTATGTTTGAATAGAACACCTGCAGAAGTTAATAAAGCACATTGACCATCTTTTTTTAAAAAATCCAGGGCTTTCCATAAAAACGCCTGAGATGGTTCTTTATCTCCAATCGGATATGAATTTATGTCACAATAATCCAACATAATTTTTTGCCGTTCTTTAGTATCTGTATCAGCATTATTTCCAGGTGCCCCCCATGGAGGGTTTCCAATAACTATATCAAATTTGCCTAATTTATCTTTCTTAATATTAAATGCATTCTCCACATGAATAGAATTAAAATGATTCTCGCTTTTTTTTTCTGAAACTAATAGATTAGGCAATCTATTTCCACTTTTAATTTGCTTTTGAATAGATGGTGGATCTAAATAGTGTAACATAGCTAAATATAAACTAAATGCAGTTATTCTTGCTGCTTCTTCATTAATTTCAATTCCTGAAATTTGCCTGCCAAGAATTTTTTTTAAAGCATTAAAATTTAGAATAATATGTTTCTGTTTCCATTCAAAACGTACCATACGGCGAAATGCTTCTACTAGAAAGATGCCTGAGCCACAAGCAGGATCTAAAATTTTTGGTTTTTTTTTTAATTCTTCGACCGTAAGAACTCTTGAAAGCACAAATTCTGCTAAGACTGAAGGTGTATAATAAGCTCCATCCTGTCTGGCTTTAGTTTTTTTATCATCTTCATTTGAAGTAGAATGATAAAATTCTTCATATATTGAGCTTATAAGATCAAGTGGAATTATATCAAATTTATATGAATGAAAAAATAATTTTCTTTGAATCCCTACATCACCATAAAATAAATCCTGGATCAGGTTCAAGTGTTCAGCAGTAATAACTCTCGCCTCCTGCTCTACCTCTGGGAACATATCTCCATTAAAATCTACTGAGAGAGATTGGAAAAGTGCATATGTAAACTCTTTATTTTGTAGAACTCTTGGATATAAGGCAAATATTCCGGAAAAATCGTTTCTTTCCTGATAAGTTTGAGAATTTAAAATTTCCATCCAATAAGAATTCCGGCTGGCAACTTTTTTAAAATATTCCTCTGTTAATATATTTCGATCTTCAAGATAACGTATAAAAATTGAACGTCCAATTAAAGCGTGGGCATACTTGCGATTTTTTCCATTTAAACCAGCATTCATAAGTTCATTTCTTACAACCTTCAGGTCAGAAATCAATGCTTTGTCCGCACGGTTTTTTAAACTTCCAAAACGACCTTTTTCAAATACTTTTCCTGATTCAACATGATTTCTATGATATGCTTGGAGCTTTTCTGCAACATCTTGTACTTTGTTAAGTATTTCTAAGGATTCAATTTTTTTTGTTTCATCCTTTTGTTGAATAACCGGTTTTTGAGCTAAGTCAATAACAGATAATTCACCTTCCTGCTCAAGAAAAAGAATACGAGGGCGTGCTAAACTCCAAAGTTTATTAAAACTACTGATTTTCTCTTCTTCATTACCGGAACATTTTGCAAAAACAATAATCGGATTATTATCAATAAAAAACACTTTCTCTGCACCGGCTCGTTTAGCGGCAGTAAGCCATTCACCTTTATTAACCCAGGTTTTTATATCAATGTTTTTTGAAGGTTGCTCTATAGCATCGTAAAGTTGTCCATGTTTGAAATCAAGCTTATCATAAACAATATCAAGGATTTCTTTAGATTTCATAAAAATTTCTAATTAGATTTATCACGTTAACAATCAATATTATTCAGTAGCTCTACTTTGAAAAACATTGAAGAAAAAATACAATGAAAAACCATAATCCCCCTTTTGATATAAATATAAGTTAAAGTAAAATTATTGTCAATAGATTATCAATAAAGTTTATATTTGTCTTTTATGATAACAATCAAGAATTATCTTTTACCTAGAAAAAAACCCATTGCTTAACTGAAAGGACAAATCGATTTAATCCTGCCTGATTTTTAATTGTTGCGAATTTGCCATAATTGAAATCTAGATTATATATGCCTTTTATTGACAACAAACTGGAATTAAATGTTCATAGTTTTTGGCAGAGAACCGAAAAAAATATATGCAAGATTTTTATATATTTTTATTTCTAATTATTATAAAATCCTTTACACACATCTTTTAAATGCTCAGGTAACATCTCAAATGGATATATGCCATCTTTGATCTCATCGAACCACCAATACCACTGCTCTTTTTTAATTTCATCAATACATGTATCTCTTAAGGAAAAAACATTATCGTTTTTCCACCAGAATAAAATTTTACCAATATTAATAATTAATTGTATGTCAGTTTCAAACAATATTTCTCTCTGCTTTTTATCAAGGCTGTATTTTTCAAATCCGATATCTAAATTTTGTCTATAATAACTATATGTTGAAACTCTATAAACTTTATCTGATTTAATTAACTCATCTAGTAAATAACCTGAATAATACTCAAGCAAATCATAAAAATTTTCTTTGAATTTTTTTTCCAGCTTTGATCTCCACAATCTGCTTTCTCTTGTATTTATATAAAACCCTTTACAAATATCATGCAAATACTCTGGTATCATCTCAAATTGATATGACCCGTCTCTTATCTCATCTAACCACCAGTACCATTGTTCTTTTTTAATTTCATTTTTATATTTTTCTCGTAAAGAGTATATACCGTCTTTATACCACCATTCCAAAACCTCATCAATATCTTTCATATAAGCAATATCTGCTTTTAGTAAATTTGCTTTCTGCATATCTGAAATTTCGAACTCATTTAATCCTTTATCAATTTCTTCTCTATCTATATGAAAATTTGCAATCATTGATAATTCAAAAATTTCATCCCTATCAAAGAGTAAAAAATTAATATAATACTCTAATGTCTCAAAAAAACTTGCTTTATCCATTTTTTCTATCACTTTTATAAAAAGAAAACATCCAATTTCTAATTAATTATTTTTTCATTTTTATCACTTAGTTGGTTTTTAAATTCAATCAAGCTAAATTCTATACTCTTGAATAATAAGTCAGAAGCTTTTATATAGCTTGCTATCATTAATATTGCAAAAAAAACAATAATGCCACTTTTAACAGAAAAATCACTATTTAAAAAATCAATTAAATCGGTTGGTTGATCTTTTATAACAAAGTTAATGAAATAAAGAAGAACTGCCCATGATGCCCCAATAAGCCATTTCAAAGCTTTGATTCTCTTTGCTACGCTTAAATATACTGCTTTAAAATTTTGTTCAATAAATTCTATTGTAGCAATATCATCAATTTCAAGTTCTTTTAAATAATTCACTATAAATTCTATGTTTTTATTTTTAACTCCGGAGAAAGAATATGTGCTCGGCATTGCAAAAATTACAAGCCCTATAGCTAGAGAAAAAGGCAGACTTATTATTGCCCATTTATAATTAAAATATATTGAAGTATTATCAATAGAATAAACAATAATAATAAAACTACCTAAAGAAATAATATAAATAAGTAGTAATTGTCTGAATATTTCATTAAGTCCAATCTTTAAAAACTTAATTGGAAAATAGAGATGCTTTAAGAACCATAATACATATTTTGATTTACCTTGATAATTAAGTAAATGAGATTCTACCTTACTTATAATTTTTTGTGTTAAAACAAAGACGCTATTTGTTTTCAAATTTAAACTCCCATGTTTAATAAATTTAATAGAACATACTATACATAATCAATATCCATTATTATTCATCTTTATAATAACTAGAGTTCATCTCACTATCTGGTGTAAACTCTTTATAGACAAGTTTAATACTCCTAATATCAGTGTCCTTATCCTTGGTTTCTATTTTCAATTTTAAATTATTTATAGTTTTACATTCATCTTGAGTTAAATAAAAATTATAAGATTGAAAGAAACTCATACATTCATAAAAGAATTTTCTATCAATTTTATCTTTATCTAATATTTTTTTAAAATCACTGATTGCATCAGTAATTAATGAATGATAAATTTGAGGCATAAGATCTGGAATTAAATTAATCATTCCATCTTCCGAAATTATTACAAGAACCATTGGAGTGTTTTCTTTAAAACGTTCATAATATCGAATAGCTGAATTGTATCTTGCCCCTCTAGCTGCATCTCCTTTATCTGTTGCAAGTCCATCAAGAATTACTCCAATTGCATAACAATTTGCACTTCTATCCAATAATACCGCTCCATCAATTGAAGTTACTTGTTGAATAGTTTTCTCAGATAACTTGAGAGATTTTAGTTGAAAACATTGTTTGCCAAGCCTTTTGGATTCGCTTATTGCATTATCAGAAATAACAAGCAGTGTCCCATGTTTTTGATTTGTTGCATTTATTGCAACTTCCCATAAATCATCTATTTGATTCTTATTAATACCATTAAAAATTCTTTTTAAATCACTATAAAACTTTTTTCTATCAATTTTTTCTACAGGCAATGATGGTTCCCTATATTCAACCACCATTAAAGAATTATTATCATGAAATAATTCCCATTTAAAATGACTTGTAAAATGTACCACGAAAAGTGATTCATTTGTAGGATTATATTTCCCTCTTAATTCACCAAGACCATAAATAAAAACAGAATCAGATACAATAGATGAATTATTGTCTGATAATTCTAGAAACTTCCGAACTTTCCTGATATCATATAATTTAATTGGATCTTTAAGTTGTAAAGTGATTTTTATATTTTCATGATCTCTAGACCCAATAATCATTTTTCCCAGACCTATAGTTCCTTCATATTTCATTGATGAAATTTCATTACATGCAGCATATAATCCATGAAATCCTTCCCAATTTCCAGCACATGCAACTGTCTGCATAAATTGTTTTCCTGCCTCTCGCAAAAACTCATCTGGCGGTCTATCAATTGCAATACTTTCCGTATTTTTTGAATCTTTAAGGGAATTTCCACATGCATTTAAAAAAGTATTAATAGAACTTTCTAATAATGATCGAGAAATTGAAAATATATCATTCTTTTTTTTTACTAAAGAATAATACTGTTGAATTATATCTTTCTTTAGTTCAAGAACGACAAAAACCAAATATCCCTCAACGTATGTAGGAAATGCAATATATCTTTCATATTTTTCGTATATATCGTCTTTCTTTAAAATTTTTGATATTGCTTTAATATATGCTCTTTTATTAATTCTATCTTCATGATTTTTCTGTGCAATTGGATGAGAATGAAGTAATTTTTTTTCTTCATCTACTTTTTCAAGTTCTTGTGCAAGATTATGTATTTCTGAAAAACTTTCAATATCAAATCCACAGTCCTCAGGTTCTAAGCATATTGGATGTCTATCTTTACGATCATCAACTAATATACCTAAAAGAAATATTCTTGGAGACAATCTTTTGTCAATCCGTTCAAATAAACTTTTTGCGCTTACTTTAATTGATACTCTAAAATGTGATTGGTATCCCCACATAAATAATTTTATCTCATTACCTTCCATCTCAACCTCTCTTTTATATATATTTCGTTAGATTTTTTGTTTCTGCTTTCCTGGTTTTTTTATAGGGTTTTTAGGTATTCTATTAGATCGTTTAGTTGATCCTTTGTCATATCATTTGTAACCCCGTGTTTATCTTCAGGATTAAATCTTGTCCATATCTCCTCAAGTGTATCGGCACTTCCATCATGAAGATATGGAGCCGACTCATAAATATTGTTCAAATGCGGCGTATCAAAGAGTGAATGCGTATCAAGATTTGATTTAGTTCCAACATCAAAACTCTTTCTATTTGTATGATAGGGACCGGAATGACAAAAATCACATCTTTTGTTTTTACTTATAATATTGCCTGAATTATCCCTGAGTCGGGCAAAAAGTTTTTTCCCTCTTAACTGTGCAGGATTTAAGCCCTTCTTGCTTCTATATCTATTAGGATTCCTGGGTATGGTGCATATATATCTTTCAAGGGCGATAACCTGGTCTGACGTAAATGGATCAATTCTGGTAAAAAAAACGGCTAATCTTGGGCCACACTGCCTCTGAAGACTCTTATTCTTACCTGTCCACTTAAAAGGAGCTGTATCTAAAATACCTTTTAAGGTCCTGTTATCAACCGGATTAAGCCCTAAACCATCTGGTTCAAGATCATAAGTGATCGCATCAATTCCACCATCCGGATGACAGGTATGACAGGAAAACTGATGACCAAAAGTTGAATTTGCGCTATGAAATACCTGTTCTCCAAACCTTTCTGTTGTTATTTTTTCAGGACCACCAAGAGAAATCGTTTTAACATTTTCCAATTTAGTTACATCTATAACCGAAATAGTATCATCGAGTCCATTGGCAACATAAACAAATTTACTATCATTTGAAACAGTTAAACCTCTCGGGCTTTTCCCAACCTTTATTCTTTTTATTACAAACTCTGTCGATACTCCCAGATGATTTGGTAATACATTTTTCCTTTCTATTCTGCTGTATCTTTTTATGACTTCTTTCATTTTTTTTATATCTATCACAGCAACCCTGTTTATTCCGCCACCTGTAACAAAGGCGTATTTTCCATCCGGGCTTATAATTAGATCAGTAGGATCAGCAAAATAATTACCCATTTCATCGAGTAGAAGCTGGTCAACATCTCCATTTTTCCATAAGACCCCAATTCCATTAGTAAGTACCCAACCTCTATTAATGCGAGTTATTGGAATAAGGTTTTTTGTCCTGATCAATGTTACCAGAGAAAATTCTCCATCAGGTGAGAAATCTAATCCCTGAACCAGATTTGCCTCATTTATCATTATACGGTCCTTAACAAATGAGTTCTGTGTTCCTATAACAGTAACCTCTGAGATCGATGCTGTTCTAAACTTCACAAAATGTGACAGATTATTTGTTACATAGATCTTTTCGCCATCCGGAGATCTTTTGATATCCCAAGTACCACGGCCGGCTGAGAGACGTTTTTTCTCTTTATTATGTTCGAGATCAATCACCGAAATGTCATTTGACCCCGAATTTGCAACATAGAGTTTATTACCCTCTCGATTTGTTACTAAACCATGTGGCTCATCTCCGGTTTTTATGTTTTTTATAATTTTATAGGTCCTTGAGTCAATTATTGTTATTGAGTCCGACCCTCTATTACTTACATAAATCCGACTCTCATCTGGAGATAATGCTACCCCATGAGGTTGATTTTGAACAAAGATCTCTTTAATAACTTTATTAGATTCAGTACTGACTATAATAAGAGAATCTGAGGTTTCACAGGTAATATAAAGTAATTCTCCATTTTTTGAGATTGCTATATTATAAGGCGTTTTATATGTATTTAAAACTTGTTTCCCATTAATAGATAAGTTCTTTTTCTCAATTTTCTTCTTAAGATCAATCCACTCTTTTGACCTGGGAATCTTTGTACTTTTTTCTTCTCTTTTTTTTTCATCCGGAATGATTGCCTTTGCACCGGAATGATCAATCTCATTATAAAACTCTTTAAAATTAAATTTCCTGGTTTTTAATACCACATCATGAGATCCTTTTTCTATATGACAGGCGATACAAGAAGATTTATCCGGAATTATCAAACCAGCTTTTAATGCTTCCTTTCTATTGGACATAATTTTAGGATCAATATATTCACTGCCAGGTCCATGACAGGATTCACATTGAATACCATCTTCAAATAGGAAACCTTCGTCTCTTTCCCAGACTTCAGTATCAGAGGCCGTTGTATGGCATTTTAAGCATATTGGACTGGAAAAAGGATCTGAGTCAATTCCCGATAATCTCAGAATCTCTTTTGATTCCGGCTTTATTAAAGAGACATAACCCAACGCATGTTTAGACAGATGCCATTTGTTCTCTCCTTTCCTGCTGTTCTTATGGCATTTTAAACAGGTATTCTGGCCAACAAAATATCTGTCTCCTTCACTTGCTGTTATATTATACTCAAGTTTAACATCATCAGGCTCATTCAAACTAATTAGTAAATATATCCCTAAAAAACTAATAAATGCAATGTATATGAATTTTTTTTTCATTTTTCTGATATGGAAATGGTTTGATTTGATTTGATGCTCTTTAATAATTGAGATTTTCCATCAGGCCATCTGATCTTTATCTTTTCAATGATTTTATTTTCCCCAAGTCCAAAATGAATTACAGAATCACTTTGAGAAAGATATCCTGAACTGCTTACCCTATAACGGGTTTGACGAGTCTGTTTAATGACCAGCTCAACCACTGAGCCAATTGCGTCTCTATTATTTTTTTTTCCGATAAGCTTTATCTTAATCCAATTCTTATTATTTCCACTATTATTCTTTAATAATCGCGCTCTTGAATTTAAATTTAAGACTATAATATCAAGATCGCCATCATTATCGTAATCCAATACTGCTGATCCACGGCTGACAAATTTTTTTTTGAAATCTGAACCGATCATTGCCGATATATCTAAAAAACGGGACTTATTCTGATTTAAAAACAATAGATCCTCTTCGGGTTCAAGATGGTGGCTGTCTCCATTTGATATAAAAATATCCAACAACCCATCACAGTCAAAATCAAAAAAATTTCCTGACCAACTTGTATATTGACCACATGAGACTGCAATTCCAGAGAGGGAACTCGCTTCTAAAAAACCTTCTCCTGTATTTTTATATAAGCATGAATATCCCATATCCGGGACTAAAATATCTATCCTGCCATCAAGGTTATAATCTCCAAATTCCGGTCCCATTGCTGAAGTAGCCTCACCATTCTGTCCAAATTGAACACCTGAAATAAGTGCAATTTCTGAAAAGGTGCCGTTTTTATTATTCTGATATAGATAGTTTTCCATACCGTCATTTGCAACATAAATATCCATATATCCATCATTATTCAGATCACAGGAGGCAACTCCCATAGCCCTGCCCGATACATTTACGATCCCTGCTCTTTTACTTACATCCTCAAAAGTACCATCACCTTTATTTCTATATAAAAAATCCGGTTGGCCCTGATAAGATAAAGGACCGGGAAATGCTTCTGCAGCAAAATATGTCTTATATTTCGGGTCAAAAAGAAGATAGTTCCCAACATAGAGATCCAGGAATCCATCTCTGTCATAATCTAAAAAAGTAGCACCGGTTGACCATAAATTATCTTTTAATCCTGCTTTTTTTGTTATATCTGTAAATGTTCCATTACCATTATTTCTATAAAATACATTTTTTCCATAATTTGTAATAAAGAGGTCTTTATCTCCATCATTATCATAATCTGCAGCAACAGCACCCATGCCATATCCCAGGTCCCCAACACCTGCAGATTTAGTGACATCTGAAAAGGTACCATCTCCATTATTGTGGTATAGTATGTTTTTTAGTTTTCCTGACAATCTGCGTCCCTTAAAATGACTTAAACCTTTTAAATAGGTTCCATTGATAAAATATATGTCAGGTTTTCCATCGTTATTATAGTCAAAAACACAAACGCCTCCTCCAGTCGACTCTACAATATTAGTCAGCTTAAAATCTCCAATACTGTGAATGAAGTCAATCCCCGCCTGTTTTGTCACATCAGTTAATTTTGGGATTTTTTCTATTTTTACTTCATTTGAAAAAACATTAACATTCAAAAATAAAATCAGGCAAATTAATAAATATCTCATTTTCTACTATTTCCTTCACTTTTTTTTAGATTTTTATAGGAGCTGGAAATTTTCACTGCAGGTTTGATTATTGCATCAGACAGATGATTTGGAGGTGCCAGTTCTCTATCTTCATGACAACCAATACAGCCTCTTGATTCTCTTGGCATGACCCATGTCCATGAGTCCTGTTTAAAAATGATTTCTCCTTTTTTATCAAAAAGCTGAAACTTAAGTGGTTTTTCTGAAGGGACCTCGATATGAAAAGAGCCATCTTTTTCCACTGGAGCTGCCCCAATGAACTGTACATCAATGTCACTGGTAGATTTTGAATAAGAACCTTCAAAAATTTTTACTTTTTTTATCGATCCATTAGGAAGATCTGATATTTTTTTCTCCTGACTTATATGGGAACTGATACAATAAAAAACACCTGTCTTTTGTTTATAATTTACAAAAGTCGATCTACCTCTGACAGGCCGGCGGGAAGCCAGGATTTGAGCATCAATGGAATGAAATTTATTAGAATGATATATTCTTTTTTCCATTTTTCCCGTTATACTATCCATATAATAGAGCGCATAGTTCGCTTTTTCATTGCTTTTGAATGAAATTATGAGATTTTTATCAGCAATTGGGCAGGGGCTATGAAAAAAACCTTCTCTACTATAACTCAGAACTTTATAGGTATGAAGAGGTCTTTTATCCAGGATATAAGATAAATCTCCTCCTACTAAATAATGGTCTGTTTTGCTTTCAATAAAATAGACTCTTCCATCCCTGCCAACTTTAACCATTCTCTTATCACTGGCTATAACATTATTTGTAAAATAACCCATATTGTCAGTCCCATCAATATTTACAGCCAATAGATCTGATCCCCTGTTTTTTTTCACATTAGTGAGATCAAAACTATTATAAATAATACGACCATTATTAAATACATCCATATCTGTAATCCATGATAAATTATAACTTATTCTTGTTGGATTCTTCCCGTCAAAATCTGATGAATAGATTGCGGCCGGTTTAATTTTTCTCATGTCCATTTCTAGAGTTATATACCCTATCCTTCTGGTAGGTAATTTATCATTTAGATGAAAGAGTGTCCCGATATAAAGAGGAGAAACAGAATCCATATTTCCTGATGTCAGCTGTTTTTTGTTTTCTCCATCAATATCCATCTCCCATATCCGCCAGCGATCATTTTCTTGTTTTTTTCCGGTAAAAAGAATCTTTTTCCCATTAAAGGATAGATCCGGATCCATTGCGGAATAAAAGTCATCAGTTAGTATGACTATGCTTTTGGAATGATCTTCCAATGATAATTTTACTATCTTTGAACCCTCAACATATTTTGAAAGTATTTTCTCTTGCGCCGTAGATGGGACAATAACAAATATGATCTCAGATTTTTCTATTAAAGTCTCATCAAGTTCTTTGACTTCTGTTTTAGCAGAGAGAGTTAAAAAAAAAAAGAGGATAAAATAGTATAGAAGTTTTTTTTTAATCATAAAGTATTAATACCAAAGTTGAGTGGGTTTTGTAAAGTCTTCCAAGCTTATTATATTCTCTTTTAAATTTTCAAAAACCCTTCAACTATGATAATGGCTCAATTTAAAAACAAAATCCCAGCATAATTCTGATTGATGAAAAATTTAGTTTCAATTGCTCAAAATTTCTGACATTTGGACCAACTGACATTAGACCCAAATTCTTTACCCACTGTTTTGAATAAGGATAATAATTCTCATAAGTATAAAAATCATCACTAATATTTCCAGATGTTTTCCCGGCTTTCCAACTATCTTCCGACCATGCCAGATCTCCTGATATACTTCCAGGTTTATAATAAAAATACTCAAGCTTAAGAAAAATGTCCTTTCTTATTTCTATCTTCCCGCCTAGAGTTAAAGCTATCCCATTTCCATTTCCAGTAAATTTAGACTTGTTTAAATAGTATATATCCGAACCATTCTTTAAATCATAAGTTTCAGTCATGTTTAAACTAGACATACCAAATCCTAAAGATGAATAAATGGATATTTTTTTACTCAATTTGTATTCAACTCCTATATATGGCATAAAATAAGAGGCTTTAAGCTTCGTTTTAAAAATTACCGAGATATCATTCTCATGGTCTCCTATTTTATATTTCATAAAAGATCCACTTTCTCCAAGGGATAGTTCAATCCCAGCTTTAAAAATCAACTGATTATTAATTATGAAGATTGCTGCTGCATTAACAGGAACCATATATGTTATATTGCTGAAATCACCTGTAGTTGAATCCCAGGAACTTTTCCATCCAACACTCTCATAAAAGGCTAAAAGGTCACCGGCTTCACCTATAGCATTGTCATTTTTATAAGCTAAATCGGTAAAACTCGGGAACGCCGTCCCAATCGAAAATTCAAAACCGGAAAAGCCCTTCTTTTTATCCCCTAATAAATTAGAAGTTCCAAAAATTATTAATAATAAAGCAATTATGACTAAATTTATTTTTTTTCTGTCTATCATCTTTCCACTCCTGTTTAATTAAGATAACTAATGTTTTTTTCAATTTCAATTGTTATATCTTTTCTAACTTTAACACCATTCTGATTGTTAAAAATCAAGACAAGATTATATTTTCCAAGAAATCCCGGTCCTGGTTCCCAGACAAATCTATTGTTTTGAGAATCAATACTGGAACCGATTGGCATAGAAGTAAGAAAGCTATCAGATAAAAAGTATCCTGATAAAATTGTATATTTATTTCCAGTCTCCACGGTTAACTGTTCCAACTCTCGAAGACTGATAAAATCTATGCCATCATTATTTTTTTTTAATGGAAGAGATACACCATTATGACCAATCTTAACATTTAACAGTATTTCATTATTTATTGGGATATTTTCAATTCTCGACTTACTATATTGTAAATAACTATAACCCTTTGCCCCACTATTTTGGATATTAAAATACCTGCTGCCGATTCCTTCCGAATTCCCGGAGCTATCTTTTGCTACCCAGGAAATAGTATGTACTCCATTCTCATAAACGGTTGTGTCAAGGGAATATTTAACACCGGCACCATTACTATTATTATATCCTGGAAATATTGAAGCTATATCAGACCTGTAAATATTATATGTTGGATGTCCTTTCATTACTCCATCAACATAAACATCTATGGTTGAACCATTAAAAAGTATTGTATTTGGCTGAGGGGTTAAAACCCATCCATAATTATAATAGTTATCACCAGAAGCTTCTCCTCCCTGTTCTGGTGTATCGATTAGACCAAAAGGTTTTACTGAATTTTCATTATCAATATAAATCGTTTTTGTGCCAAGAGAAACAATATTTCCCTCAATATCTTTTGCTTTCACAAAGAATGTGTATGTTCCATTCCCTCCATCCGGCAATAGATTTGTAAGCAACATATATCCCCAGCCCGCTTTATGGTTTTCGGGATAATCTGGATATGAGTCCGCAACATCAGGTCTTGCACCCTCTATCAGAACAGCATCACCAATATATTTTATAAGTCCTCTTGTTTCAGTATAAATTTTCACACTCTCTACGCCTATGTCATCAAGAACCCATCCTGTTACAGGAATAGCTCCGGCAACAGTAGAACCTTCAAGAGGAGTTGAAAACGCTCCAAATGGGGGTTCTGTTTTATCTTTGACTTTCAATGAAACAGATATTGTTTGAGGCGAATTTGTAGCATTTGGATCAGCAACACTAATTTCACCTGTATAGTTTCCTATTCCCAAGCCAGCAGGATCAATAGTTACTGATATTGTTGCTGAGCCCGATCCTGTTTCTGGTGTACAAATTATCCAGGCAGCATTTGTTGAAATGCTCCAATTAAGAGTCCCTCCTCCGGAATTGATTATCTTGAAAGTCTTATCCTTCTTATAATTCCCAGTTGTTGTAATTCCAATATTAATTTTTTTCCTGGTCAATGATATTTCAGGAAAAGCTAAAGAAATAAAATCCTGTTTTTTATATTCTTCATTAACCACATTGTATTCCCTAATTGCAGGTTCGAATGTATGACCTGCTAAAATTGCTCTCACAGTTCCTGTCCATCCTGATAGAACCTCAAAAACATAATACCCATTTTCATCAGTTATTAAATTACTTGAATCTGAAATCTCAATTACAGTTCCTTTTAGAGGAACCTTCTTTGTGTCTCTAACTGTACCTGATATTGCATATCTGGCTAATGTAAAATCAACAGTCTTATTACCTAATAGTGGACCAACTTTATTTTTCACACCAGGAGTAAATGACATATCATTTTTTGTGGCATATATTCTTCCATACCATCCACCAGATAAGTTGTATGAATAATTTCCAGAGCTATCCGTTAATGTACTCAGGATAGAACCGGCTCCACTTTTATCAAAATTTATCCGAACATTTGCAATCCCTCTTCCGCGGTTATCTGTAACGACTCCAAATACTGTGAAATTAAGTGAAGTTGAGATTCCTGAAAAATCCTGTACTATATCTCCTGATAGCGAACCTATTGTTTTCAGGATAGGATCAAAAGCATAACCTGAATAGGAAGCTGAAATTGTTCCACTCCAGCCCGTAGTAACTGTATTAGTATACTCACCTGCACCATCAGTAGTTGTTGTATTGACTGTTCCTCCGGAATTAAAAGCGATCGTTACGCCGCTCATCGGTACTCTGGCACCTCCAATATCAAGAACTGTTCCTGAAATTGTATTTGTAGTTACTGTTCGTGTTCCTATAAAACTTTGAGCCACATTTCCGTTAACAGGTCCTATAGTTGTTAACGCAGGACTAAACATAAACCCTGAATAATCAGGTGAGACCGATCCAATCCATCCAAGCGGAACAGTATAAGTATAAGCACCGGAAGCAGATGTTAGAACAGATGCGTCCCCACCTGCATTACTAAACCAGACACTAACACCTGCCATAGGAGCACCTGAAGCATTGGATACATTTCCAGAGACTGTATATGTTGTTGCTGAAGCAGAACCAACATAATTCTGTCCTGTTTGGTTTGATACAATATTTGTATAAGTAGTACTTGGATCTGTAAAAGTATACCCTGCCTTACTAGGGGTAACTGTACCAGACCAGCCTTCAATTACGGTAAAAGAGTAGTTTTCGCTACCATCCGTTATTATAGAATATCCGGTTGAGAGTGTCATGGTAATTCCGTCACCGGCTCCTGATACATGCCCGGATATAATAACATTAGAAGGCAACTCGGTTCCTGAAAAATTCTGTATTGTATTTGATGAAATCATATTAATATTTGCAGTAACAGGGGTAAAAATATAATAAGCTAAGCTTGGGACAAAAGAGCCTGACCAGTTTTCCCCAACTGTATATGAATAGGCACCACTTCCGTCAGTAACTTCTATATTTCCATCACTAAATGTTATTAATGCACCACTAAGTAAAGCACCCGCATTACCGGTTACAGTTCCCGAAATAGTAAAAGTTGTTGACGATATCGCAGCAGAATAGTTTTCCGTAGTCATATGTCCTGACACACCAGCATAAACTCTATTAGCAGGAGTAAATTCAAATCCACCAAAATAAGGTGTTGCAGTTCCAGACCATCCTGGAGTAACATAAACACTATAATCCCCAACACTATTAGTTATTGGATTTCCCGGCAATCCATTCATTACAACACCAGCCATTGGAGCGGCACTCATAGTAATTGTTCCAGCAATATAAAATGGAGTTATATTTGTTCCTGTATAATCCTGCCCAGTTTGATCTGTTGTTATGTTCGCATAAGTTATATCGGCTGGTGCAAAGGAATAGGACGATAAATATGGTTCTGCTGTTCCTGAATAATCGGAAGGAACTGAAAGTGTATATGTCCCGTCTGCCAATGTTGTTGTAGTATATCCTCCCGGAGTAAATGTTACCAATACACCTTCAAGTGGATTTACCCCATCTGTAATTGTTCCTGAAACAGATACCGGAGGTACATAAACAGCCCCTACAAAATCTCTATCCTCATTTTCTGAAATAGGTCCGACATTAGAGACAACAGGATCAAAGATATAACCTGTTAAAGTAGGAGTTACAGATCCTCTCCATCCGGAGGTAACCGTATAAGAATACAGTCCGCCTCCTGCGGTTAATTCTGTATGAGTAGTTGATCCATCAAAAAAAGTGATAGTTACTCCGTTAAGACCAGGTCCTTCAATCCCATCAGAAACTGTACCTGAAATTGTATATGTTTGAGCATTAAGATCTTTTGATGCTAAACTAATAAATATAGATAAACACATTAAAATAAAAATAATTTTGTTTTTCATTTGTTCCTCCAAAAAATATTTATAAAAACTCATATTAACAAAAATAAAAAAAAAAGTCATTAAAAAAAATTAAAAAAAAATTAAAATTTAACTTTTGTAGTTGTTTTTTTCTTTTTTTTATATTAACATAATATGTTAGTTTGAAAATATTAAGGATTAATATCCTTTTATATATATAAATTAATGAGGGGAAAAAAATGAAAAAAATATTATTCACAATGTTTCTATTAATAACATTTATAATTATTATGAATACACCGGTTATTGCCGCAGAGGGAAATTATATCAGTGTTGATATAAGCTCCGGTGGTCTATTCCTTACGCCAAAGGTAAGTCATTCGAAAATGGTTCTAACCTTATCTGCTCCAAACGGGGCTGTATATACCAAGACCTTTACAGGAGGTGGAAGCGGTTATGTGACAATTTCGGAACTGTGTAAGGGAAATGTGCTCGAAGGATCATATACATTTGAAGCGACACTCTACCCTTTTAAAAATAAGTTGAAAAGAGCTGAATTAGAAGAAAATATGAAAAATGGAGAAATATCGAAAATTGACAGAGATTTGGTTGAGCCGATGGTGATCCATGGACATTTTTCAGTTAATAATAGTAGTGTAACAGGTGGTCTTAGCACCGCCCTGGGCGACACCGGTAGTGACCGGGATGACGGAGGTAATAATGCCGACCAGGTTATCCTTGATGACCTGATAGTCGATGGAAGTATCTGTGCAGGGTTTGACTGTGTTAATGGTGAAAGTTTCGGATTTGATACTATCAGACTTAAGGAGAACAACTTAAGGATTCGCGCTGTGGATACCAGTAATTCAGCCTCATTTCCAACAAATGACTGGCAGATAACCTTCAACGACAGTGCCAATGGCGGTGCAAATAAATTCTCAATCGACGATATTGA
Organism: uncultured bacterium; assembly: GCA_965371805.1. GTDB lineage: Bacteria > Acidobacteriota > Aminicenantia > UBA2199 > UBA2199 > JAOZTV01. The sequence goes on from CBDUZW010000049.1 coordinate 37,116, forward strand.
TGGCGGAAGAACAATTTTCACACTTGAAGCGGGCGCTCCATCTCATTCTCTTTATGTAGATGATGGTGGAAGACTTGGATTAGGAACAAGTACACCTGTAGTAGATGTTCATCTTAAATCAGGTAACACTCCAACTTTAAGACTCGAGCAGGATGGTTCATCAGGCTTCACCCCTCAGACATGGGATGTAGCAGGCAACGAAACAAACTTCTTCGTAAGAGATGCAACAAACGGTTCAAAACTGCCATTCAGGATCAGACCGAATGCTCCAAGTAATTCAATTTATGTTGATTCAAGCGGAAAGGTTGGTATGGGTACAAATAGCCCTTCTTTTGAACTTGTCATTGAACGAAGTAGTGCAAACTCTAGAATTGTACTTGGAAGAACAGGAACTGATCCTTCAGAAATGCAGGTATCAGCAAATGGAAATAGAGGATATATTGGAATGAGAACATCAGATAGCTTGTATGTTATAACCAATCAAAAGCCTAGATTAAGAATTACACCTGGAGGAAATGTTGGTATTGGAGATATTGAAGCAACTCATTTACTGGAACTTTCAGGTGGAGCTTATAGTGATGGAGTTACATGGGAAAATGGATCAAGTAGAGAATTAAAAGAAAATATTGAACAATTATCATTTGAAGAAGCTGAAACTACATTGAGAGATCTTGACCCTGTGAAATTTAAATACAAAACCATCAAAGATGAAAAATATGTAGGTTTTATTGCAGAAGATGTTCCTGAATTAGTCGCAACAAAAGGTAGAAAAGGGTTGGGTGCAATGGATATTGTTGCAGTTTTAACCAAAGTAGTCCAGGAACAGCAAAAATCTATTAATGAGTTAAAAAAGAAAATTGAAAAACTAGAAAATAAAAAATAATTTTATATCAATTTAAGTTATTTTTAAAGTCGATAGAATCTCAAAACTTGAGATTCTATCATTTCTAACAAAGTTTCATTTCTCAACGTATCAATATGATTCATTTTTTTGATACAAAAATAATCACTTGGTTTTATTACAATTACATTATATAAATTTTTTGATAATCTTTGAAATATCACCTCTATTTAAACCATACAACAGAGTATCCCCCATAAATCGCCGCAGCCATTCCCGTCCAATTATAGGATTTTCAAATCCCTTTATTAATAATTACATCATTATGCCCTTTACTTCCCTTCCATAAACTCAATGAACCTGCGGCACTAGAACATCCCTTGCATGCGATTTCAAACCCATTGGAATTATCCCCTGCTATCTCCTTTGGTTTATACCACATAATTCCATGAGTTGAAGAATAATTAAAGTCAAAACACCCTCCCTTCCAATTTTCATTATTTGACCAACTATGAGTGTTTTGATTGCATTTGTTTTCCGGATGATAGGCAGCCAGGTCTTTAACATGGGCTTTTGCAACCTTTTCAAGAGAATTAGAATGTGGAATAGATTTTAGACCTAATGATTTTCTATAATTATTGATAAGACATTCCAAATCAAGGGCTCCATTACCTGTTTTACAAATATTAGAAGATATGACAGCTGCAATCTTAAAAATCTTCCCCAAACCAACAATCCCACCGTCTGTTGTAAAAATTTTTATTTTATAATCTCCTGGAGTCCAAAAAGTTTTACTCAGATTCCAATCGTATTCACCATCATTTTCTGTTACATACGCAATACTGTAAAGGGCACCCGTTTTAACGAATATAGCTTGAATTCTAACTTTATTTAACATTAATCCTACAGTTTTCCATTTAATCCTGCAAACTGATTTTGGGTTAATGATATCATTCTGTGTAGGATAGGCAATTGCAATTTTAGGAGTAATCTTCATAATATTTGTATTTATTATTTGCTGGGGATTTCTGATATTGCCAGGTTTCATAATGACAATTTGATTGTTATTTTCAATTATTGAAAAGATAGCACTATCATCTGAAACAATATTATCAATGGTTTTTACCCTTATTATATAATTTCCATTTGGAATATTATCAGGTACCATCTAGGGACCAAAATTCCCGTTATTTGAAGTACTGTTTGTAATATTTAAAATTTTATTGCCGGTGCAATTGTAGAGCCTTATTTTTACAAAAGTATTTTGGGTACCAGATTTGTTCCAATTAATGATGTATGATTGACCTTTGATCCAGTTTGAAATACCATTTGGATTGGTAATTGTAATACTTTGGGAACTAATTGATATTAAAATAGTAAAAAAAATAAATATTGAAATTAATGTTTTTTTCATTGATAAATCCTCCTCTATACAAATACAATAAAATTACTTTAAAAATATCTCATTTTTCCTTAAAAATAAATAAACAATAAAGAAGAGAATATTTCGAATTGAGTTTTTTGATGATTATTGATATAAATTCTTATGATAATTTTTTAGATGTTCACTAGATGACTTCTATGAACGTCAAATAAAAATTAATTAATATCTACTCCAATAATTATGTATCTTAACTGGATTAAGAAACTTAATTAGCATATTTCTTAAAATATAATTTAATTTATTATAAAATAGTTACTATCATCATGTACTAAATTGTCTATTGTTTTTACTCTAATGATATAATTTGATGCAGTGGGAAGAGCCCCTGGAATTGTCCAACTATAACTACCATCATTGAGGGTGGAATCTGTTATGCCTAAAATCTTTGATCCATTCTGGTATAATCGTATTTTTACATTCGCATTTTGGGCCCCTGTCTTATCCCAGGTTATTGTATACTGAGATCCTTTAGTCCAGGCTACACCG
>CBDUZW010000050.1:0-39858 GCA_965371805.1 uncultured bacterium
AGGTCAAACGGTTTGTAAGAAGCCATGTATCCTGAATAAATAGAGATAGATTTTGGAGATTATTTTTATTGCTGTATTCACCTCTTGAATCTTTGTAAAGAGCAGTTGAATAAGAGGGGTGAATTCGGTATAGATCAAAATAATTACCCTGCCATGCATCGCCAAACATGCTTGTTGATTCACCATAACTATGGTTTGAACGTCCACTGTCTGCGAGAGTAAGTGCAACTCCAAATTTCAGTTCGTGTGAACCTATGAAATTATCTACAAATGTTGTGCCATCAATATTAAACTGCATCCTGTTTCTTTTATACATATCATCATTTCCACCAGCATTATAATAGTTTCCATCTGTCCATGTATTAACATAAAGAGGTCCTTCAACATTTACTAATAAGTTAAAATCACTTTTGAACATTCCAAATTTTACATTGGTTACAAAATTATCACTCCAGTTATGTGACCAATGTGCACTAACGGTATTTGTTTTTGTTTCCTGATGCCAGGTTGAATCTAGATTATTATGAGCCATTGTTCCACCATTTGCTCTATAATCATATGAACGTCCTGAATAATTATAAGATACAACAAATTTATCAGACTGTTTTGGCTGAAAAGTTAATTTAACAAATGGATATGGATTTGTTTCCAATCTAGGAGTATCTGTGTCGCTGTCCCAAGGAAAACCAGCAAAAAATACTGAAGATTTATTATAGTTCATATTTGCAAAAAACCATAATTTGTCTTTTATAATTGGACCACCTAAAGAAAATCCAGGTTCCATTTCATAATCAAATCCACTTTCTCTGCCTTCAAGAGGTGTTCCTGTTGTATTAGTAGACTGCATAGAATTGCCTCTATAAAACATGATAGCCTGACCGTGGAATTTATTACCACCTGATTTTGAAACTACGTTAACAACAGCACCTCTTACAGCGCCGTATTCTGCAGTAACTGCACCCTGTGTAATAGAAATTTCTTCCATGATATCTGCACCAAATGAAACATAATCTGTTCCAACTGATGGATCATTAAGGTTTACACCATCAAGATTATAAGAGTTATCTCTAACTGATCCACCGGAAGCAGTATCACCTGTGATACCAGGAGCCATGTTGAGATAATTTCCCATAGTTCTTTGTGAAGGAATCATTTTTAAGAACTCGATATCCAGAGTTGCAGTTCTTGTAGGATTCTGTCTGTCAATAGTTGGTGATTTTCCAATTACCACTATTTCTTCAAGAATCTTTTTTAAACTCATTGCTGAATTTACAGTAGAGGTCATACCAATACTAACTTTGATTCCCTTTCGAATGGATGTTCCCATTCCTTCTAATTCAAATTTTGCAGTATATGTTCCAGGTATTAAACCCATGAAACGGTATACGCCATTTTCATTAGTTACTGTTGTTAATTGTTTAACAACAATCGCAGGACTTGTTAAGGTAACAAGGATCCCTGGTAAAACTTCGCCATCGGCACTTTTTACAGTCCCTTTGATTGTTCCGGAAGTACCAGACTGCCCGAAACAAATTAAGCTAATGAACATTAACACTGTTAATGTTAGTAATAACTTTGTTTTCATTTACATCCTCCTTTATTTTTTTTACAAAATAATCCTGCAATTTAAATGCCATCTCGAAATATTCTGCTTAGAAATGTGATATCATGAAATTTAGGAGAAATTATAAAGCATATTTTTGTGATTTGTGGCAACCTGATGTATTGATTAAAAAAAGTCTATTCTATTTTTTATTAAAAAAAAATCATATTTTTGGATTTTATCCCAAATAAATGGAATTGATTAGGTGATACTAATAAAACAAAGAGGTTTGGGTTATAAAAATTTTAAAGATGAATTAAATAGTAATTTAATATGATTTTATATGTATAAAATAAGTTGATTATTACTATATGTTATTAATAGAGTAAATATAAATATTTTTATTTTGAGAAATTTAATTTATATTGATTATGCCTTTGTAATTTTTTTCGATATTTTTTTTTATATCAGTTTTTATATATTTTTTATGTATTTTATATATTTTTTATGTATTTTATATTTTTTTAATTTTTCATTTAAGGTCGTATACCCTATACCAAGTAAACCTGAAGCAACTCTCTGATTCCCGTTGGACAGTTCTAAGGATGTAGTGATGATCCTTTCTTCAAATCCATTTATAAATGTTTTTAAAGGAATTTTTTTATTATCTATATTTTTTAATATAAAATCCAGAATTATTGAATCCAGATAGCTGTTTGTTTTTTCCATTTTTGAATTATTTGAAGTTTTTTCCTTAGCTAAAGTATTATTATTAATCTGTATCATGGTCTCTCCTTTTTCTAATAACTAATTTAATTTTAAAAATCTCGATAAATTTTTCTTATAATGTCTTCCCCATTTCAAGGTCCTGTCATTATCCAGAACTACGGTAAACTCACTTTTATTTATATCTAATAATTGTTTAATTCTATTCACATTTATAATAGTGGACCGGTTAATCCTCATAAAAAAACTGGTATTAAGTTTTTGTTCTACTGCTTTTAATGTCATCCGAAGTAAATATGATTGTTCACCAATAAAAATCTTTAGATAATTTCCATCTGATTCAATCCAGTCAATCTGTTTTTTATCAAAAACATGATAATTTCTTCCAACCTTTACTAAAAACTTTTCCATTTAATACTCCTTAAAAACTATTCTTAAAACATGTTATTTTTAAAAATCATTTACACATATACTATAGGATAATTAAATGTATTTATAAACTTACATTTGTCACTTTTATAAAATAATGACAATTGTCATTCGAATTTTAATACTTGAAAACAAAAAAATTAATCCAATGTAGATATATTTTAAAACTTATTAGATTCATTTTTGTTTAAACCATTGCAAATATACTTCAAATTATGTAAAATACTTTATGAAAAAAAAAGTCCCCAGCACATATGTTATTGTCTTTATGATCATTGTCTTTTCAGCGATCCTCACATGGTTTGTCCCAGGTGGAGAATATGTTGATAAAGAGACAATTATTGATGGAAAAACAGTTGTAAAAAAAGTATTTACAAAGGTTGAAAGCAACCCTCAATCCTGGCAGATATTTTCTGCACTTTATAAGGGTTTTGTAAAACAATCTGGAATCATAATCTTTATATTGATGATAGGTGGAGCATTCTGGATAATGAACAGTAGTAAGGCAATTGACGTTGGAATTACCTCTTTTTTGAATTATACAAAAAAGCTTGAATCAAATAAAATATTGAAAAAGATTGGAGTGGAAAATATTGTTCTAATATTGATAATGTTAATGTTCAGTATATTCGGTGCTGTGTTTGGGATGAGTGAAGAGACAATTCCATTTATTATTATCATTATTCCTTTAGCTATTTCAATGGGATTTGACTCAATAACTGGAGTTCTGATGATCTTTGTAGCTGCTGGACTTGGATTTGCCGGAGCAGTTTTAAACCCATTTACAATTGGAATAGCTCAAGGTTTATCAAATGTTCCACTTTATTCGGGAATTGAGTATAGATTATTCTGCTGGGTGATCATAAATATTGTTGGTTTTGCTTATATATTAAAATATGCACATAAGGTAAAAAAGAACCCTCAGGCATCCCCGGTTTATGAAGAGGATAAATACTGGAGAGATAAAAAAAGCAGCAATACTGATAAAATCAAATACAATACTCCTGCTTCAGCATGGATAACATATATATTTATTACAGCAACTTTGACAATTTATTCAATTAAATTCGCCCAAACGACATTAAAAGCAGGAGATATCTCAATCTCTTTTCCAATTCTTCCAGTTCTTACCCTTTTATTTATACTTGCCGGTCTAATAACATTAAAAAAATCCGTTCATTTTTTTATCCTTTTTCTTCTATTTTTTACAATGCTGGCCTTAATTGTAGGAGTAATGGGTTATGGATGGGAGATAATGGAAATTGCAACACTTTTTTTTGCTCTCGGGTTATCATCAGGAGCAGCAATGGGATACTCCCCTGATAAAATAGTAAAACTCTTTATGGAAGGCGTCAAGGATATCCAGTCTGCAGCATTAATAGTTGGGTTGGCAGGTGGGATAATTATAATACTTACAGATGGCAGGATTGTCGATACAATTCTAAATAGTTTTGCAGGTCTAATGAGTGGCCTTGGAAGTATTGCTACAATAGGGATAATGTTTATTATTCAAACTATGATAAATATAATTATTCCTTCAGCTTCAGCTAAAGCAGCTTTAACCATGCCGATAATGGCTCCTTTCTCAGATATAGTTGGTATTTCAAGGCAGGCAACCATTATGGCCTATCAATTTGGAGATGGTTTTACAAATATGATAACACCTACCTCTCCTGTCCTAATTGCAGTTTTGGGAATGGCAAGAATACCTTATGAAAAATGGGTTAAATGGGTTTTTCCGTTTATTTTTATATTATCAATATTAGGTTTCCTTCTTCTTATACCTACAGTAACAATGGATCTAAATGGTTTTTGACATAAAGTCCTTTAGTTAATAATTTTTTTTTTAAATTTAATTGAAAAAAAATTTTTTTTCCACTATTATTGTTTAAGAGAAAAAAAAGGAGGGAAAATATGGAAAAATTTGCAAAATTAGATCTAGGTGATAAAACTATAAAATTGCCAATTATTGAAGGTAGTGAAGGAGAAAAAGGGATAGATATAAGAAGTCTCCGAGCTGAAACCGGTTATATCAGTTATGATCCGGGATATGGGAATACAGGTAGTTGCTCAAGTGCAATTACATATATTGATGGAGAGAAGGGTATACTCAGATACCGGGGTATCCCTATTGAAGAGTTTAACAGGCCAAAGCCTGATTTCCTTGAAGTTGCATGTTTATTAATCTGGGGAGAGCTACCTACAAAAAAAAGACTTGACAGCTTTAAAGAACTTGTTGGAAGTCATGAACATCTCCATGAATCAATGAAACTCCATTTTCAAGGATTTCCTACAACAGCACCACCAATGGCTATGTTATCTGCCATGATAAATACGATGTCATGTTTCCATCCTGAATTATTAGATAGAGGAGAAGATGAAAATTATTGTAAAACTGCTTCCGCACTTTTAATAAGTAAGATCAGGACAATCTCAGCCTATGCTTATAGACAATCCAAAGGTATGCCTAGCATTTATCCTATGCCATCCTTAGATTATGCTGCAAATTTTTTACATATGATGTTTTCACTTCCAAATAAAAGGTATGAAGTTGATCCTGATATTGAAGATGCTATGAATCTAATTTTCATTCTTCATGCAGATCATGAGCAAAACTGCAGTGCCTCCACTGTAAGAATGGTAGGTTCAAGTAAGGCAAATCTGTTTGCTTCATGTGCTTCAGGAGTCTGTGCTCTCTGGGGGCCATTGCATGGCGGCGCAAATCTTGCAGTTATAGATATGTTAAAAGATATTCATAAAGGAGACATTTCAGCTGCGAAATGCATCGAAATGGCAAAGGATAAAGATAATCCTTTTAAATTGATGGGATTTGGACATAGGGTATATAAGAATTATGATCCAAGAGCCAGGATACTGAAATCAGCTGGAGATAAGGTTCTCTCAAAACTCGGCGTTAATGATCCACTTCTAGGTATTGCATTAAAACTTGAGGAAGCTGCTTTAAAAGACCCATATTTTATAGAAAGAAAACTATTTCCTAATGTTGACTTTTATAGTGGAATAATAATGAGAGCAATTGGAATTCCTACAAATATGTTCCCTGTTCTATTTTCAATTGGGAGATTACCCGGATGGATATCTCAATGGAGAGAGCAACTTTTAACTCCCGGAACTAAAATCAGCCGGCCAAGACAAATTTATACAGGGAAGAATAAAACAAGTTATACTCCAATGGAAAAAAGAAAATAACCGGTCCTGAATTGGTATTATTTGAAATGGGCAAGCTAACATGCCCATTCATGCCCAATCTCAGTGAAAAAGTGAACAGAATCTAATCAATCTGTAAATTAGTTAATTTATCTGTTAGTTTAAAATCATATTCAGGATACTCGTATATCGACATTCGTGGCTCTGTCTCCCCCATTGAATATCCGTATAATCCATCATATTCATTTACGTCTTCTCCCATCATCTCTAACTGCTCAAGATATTCTGAAATAGATTTAGATTCAACAATGACAACTTTTCCCATTTTATGTATAATTGGACTATGAACTCTTGTCGCATCGTGATCAAATTCAAGGATTCTTCTTCCATACCTGGTTATCCCGATGACTCTAAATGTCAGGCTCTTCCCAACACCTGGCAAATTTAATACATTTCTGTCTGTTGATAAAAATAACAACTTTTCTTTATCCATTAATTCTCTAATTCTTTCTTTTGTTTCATTTGGATTTTCAGGCATTTTTTTTATAAACTTATAATATTTTTCAGGAATCATTCCAAATATTTTTTCCTCTGTTTGCTCCTGTACAGCTCTACCATTTGTGGCAAAATTATGGCTATTTTCCATATATCCTTTTACAGTAAAAGTATAATATGTTAGAACACCTGCTTTATTTAGATCCTGTCTCAATTTCGCAGTATGTCCCCGTCTTGATCCAGCTGCAGTAAAAACGTACTGATTTGTGACTGTCCAGCCAGCAGAATTCAGATGTTTAATCGCTTCAACAGCTTCCGGAGTTAATTCCATCGAAGATTCAAAATGGGTTTGAATAACAAATTGTTTTATTCCGAAAGCTGTCCCTTCTCTTTTAAAATCTTCTAAAATCTTTATTAACTCTGGAGTTATTCGTTGTGGAAGATATGCCAATAACCTTGATCCTAATCTAATTCGTAATAATTCTGCATATTTTTCCCCATCTTTTCTTTTTTTATTAGCTTCTTTTTTTCTTTTTGCCATTAATAATATTTCATTAAGAATATTCTGCAAAGTTTTATCAGCACTCATTAAGGCATCACCACCTGTAATAAGAATATCTCTTAATTGAGAGTCGTCTTCAAAATATTTAATTAATCTCTTCAGTTTTTCATTCCAGGTTTCTGCTGGTTTTAATTTATCCAGATTAAAATTCAAATTCCCACTCTGGAAATCAAACATTCTCTGACATGAAGCACAAAGTCCTCCACACGCTCTCCCCATTGAATCTGGAATTAAAATAGCAACCTCTGGATAACGCCTATGTACATTATGATGTGATGGTAGAAGCCAACCTGCTGCATTTGGTTTACCCGGTTCTACTAGATCCTCTTTTTCCCACGCAGCAACATTTCCAAATTCATTTACTAATTGCCTGCTATAAATCACATAATCTCTAATACTTAAATCTGCACCAATTGCAAAATAAGGAACCCTGACATGCAGTAGTGACAGGTAATATGGATTAATAAAAAAGGGGATGCCGGCAGTCTCAGCTTCTTTAAGCAGTTTCATTGTATCAGGGTCAAGAGATGCGCCTAACATATCATTTAATCCATCAGGTGTTCTAACAGCAAACTTTAGATGAAATTTCCAATTATCCCACCATTTCAATACCAACAAAAATTTTTGTTCCTGGGACATTTGTGCATCAAAAAAGTAAGTCTTATCTTTAGTCTCCTGTTTATCTATTTTTTCAATTATTACTTTAATTATTCTTTCTCTATTTTCTTCTCTTAGTTTAATTATTCTTGGATCACTTCCTGAAGGAAAACGTTCCATCCAATTTTTCAAATCTTCTCTTGATGGTTTTTTTAGTTCAACTTGTCCGCTAAACTGACGGAACAATTCAACCATATCTTTAAAAAAATAGGGTTTTGCTCCACCGGTACCATAGTTTACAGCAAGCCATATTAATTTTATTGGATTGCTTATTGCAACCTGCCCACGTAAATTGAGATCAACAAATTCCATGCCGGCATGATCAATATAATCAAGTATTCTAATTGATGCATAATCCTTCCAGTTCAGTTTTTCAAATAAGTCCCTCCCACCATGTTCATCTTTATAATATGTTATCCCATCCGGGCTTTTTTCTAATTTAGTTAAAACCCAGTTACGAACACCAACAAGAGCTTCAGTTTCGTTTTTTGAATCCCTCATTATTTCTTTAAGTCTTGGATTCTCATTCAAAAGCAATTTTAAAAGTTTATGAGATCGTGTATTTATTGCAACCTTGTCAAGAATTTTTACTTCCTTCATCCTATCCCCCACTTACATCTAAAGAAATGATATATAAATATAAAAAAAAAATCAACAATAATAATCCCTATAAAATACTTAAAGACAATTATGTTTGCAGATTAGTCCATATCACTCTTATTATTTTCCAAAATGGAACTTGAAATAACACGTTTGAAAGTATATTTTCACTTAAAAACTTCTTTTTTTATTCTTAAAAATCCGTCCAGGGTTCCAAATGTTGAGAAGATAATCCCTAGAAATGTTGATATTACCGCAGTCGTAAATATGGCTGTCATTATCATAATCTGATATTTAATTGCAATAACCGGAGATGATCCACCCAGGATCTGACCAGTCATTAAACCCGGCAAGGAGACAAGACCCATTGTTCCTATCATAGCAATCTGTGGAGAGATTGCACTGCTAACAGATTCTTTCATGAACGGTTTTAATGCTTCCCATTTTGTTGCTCCCATGTGAATATAGTATATAAATTCTTCCTCTCTATTGATCAACCCGTTATAGAATCTTTCAAGCGAAATTATATTCACTCTTAAAATGTTTCCAAGAATCATACCTCCCAGTGGTATCATATATCGGGGAGAAATCAATATTTCAGGATCAATAACAATGAAGAGAGGTAAAAACACGAATAATAGACTTAACAGGAATGCCCATATTGTATAAAAAAACATTTTTTTTACCTTTAATCCACTTTGATTCAATACTGATCCAGTAGCAACAATGATCATAATCAGGATCCAGAGAAAATTGACAAAAATATTTTCAATTTTAAATATATATTCCATATACAGAGCTACAAAGGCTAGTTGAATAATCATCCTGATAATTGCAATAAATATAGCTCTTACTTTTTCTATTTTCAAATATATAAAAATCAGTACTGGTATTATCAATATAATTGAATAGATAAATAGTGAGAAGATTGAGATATCAAACGAGCCTGTCTTCAATTATCCCTCCATTATTCATATTTATAATCCGGCTGGATTTTTTTTCCCATTCAATATTGTGTGAAATAGAAAGTACCGTTTTATTTTTATCTTGCATGATTAAAGAAATCAATGAATCAATATTCTTTGGGTCCAATGCTGATGTAACCTCATCATATATATAAATCGGCCTATTTAATAGTAAAATTCCAATAACTGCAATTCTCTGTTTCTCTCCACCAGATAATATATTAAATTTACTTTTTAAAATTGAAGTTTCAAAATTCAATTTTTCTAATAGTTTTTTAATTTCCTCTATATCAAATATATTTAACCTGTTTAATCGAAAGTTTCCAGGTATCCTTAAAAACTCTCCAACCGAATAACTGAAATTCGGAATTCTCTGACCAATATATCCAATCCTATTTCTATATTCAGTTATATTCTCTATATTTATGTCTTCACCTTCATAGCTAAGTGACCCGGAAAATTTTTCAAAAAAGAGCATTGATCTGATTAAAGATGTTTTTCCACTACCTGATTCGCCTTTTATAAGAATCTTCTCCCCTTTTTTTATTTTTAGATTTATATTATCAAGAATTAATTTATTATCTTTTTTTATACTTATATTATTACATTCGATCATAACATTTTCCAAATTAAGTTTATCATAGAAAACATATACATGAAAGTTGATTAAAAGAGTTTTTATTAATATGCAAATTATAATTTTGAAGTTTCTTAAAATTTATTGTATTATTATATATAATTATATAGGTAAACTTTTTTTATAAGTAAATCGTATAAAAACATTAATAAATAAAAAAAATGGAGGTTTTAATGAAGTATAAAGATCTAATTATTTTACTATTTACGTTGACAATCGTGTTCTCATATACAGGATTTGGTGAGACACCAGTTGACAAATTAAGTTTGGAAGAATTTTACAAAGTCAGATCCTATTTTGGGAAGAGTGCTAAATTTTTAAAGTTTTCGGAGAATGATAAATACTTAGCTTTTTTATGGAATCCATATAATGAATTTGGATATGATCTATATATTTATGATCTTGATGCAGAAAAAATGAAGAGAATAACGTCTATTGAAATTATGAAAAAATTTGATTCCCCTGATGATTATGCAAAGTTTATCAGGAAAGGAAAAAAAAGTAGAACTGAACAAAAAAAATTATTAGAGTCCTATTTGATGCAGAGAGATTATCTAATGGGAAAAGATGTGGACCTTTCAAAATTTGAAAAAGAGGAAATAGATAAGTTAAATATTTAGATAAAAAATAAAAAATAATAATTATCAAAAAAGAAAAAAGAAAAAAAAGATAAAAAACACAAAAAAGACAAAAAAAAAATAAAAAAAGATAAGAAAAAAGAAGAAAAAGAGTTAGAATTATGGGAGCTCAGAGATAAACTTAAAAAGAAAAAAGAGAAAGAAAAAGTTAAGAGATCTGATCTATATCCAGGAGTTTCCCGATATGAATGGAACAAATATAAATTAAACTCAGACCTGATATTCGAATACAGGGGAGACATATTCAGGTATTTCCCAAAAAATGGAAATATTCTCAGGTTGACAATGACAGATTCAAGAGAAAGACTCATATCTTATACTAAGAAAGGAACCGGATATTACTATCTAAAAAATAATGGTTTATACAAGGTCAATTTTGATTCATCATTTATACAACAACTGAATCATAAATTTAATAAAACCAAAGATAAGAAAGATCAGATCAAAATTGATGATACAACAATCTCACCAGATGGGGAATGGATGCTGGTAATTGGTTCAAAAAGAAAGGGTAAACCTATTTATAAAGACGTTCATGTTGTTAGTTATAAAGAGAGATTTGCAAAACCGGAGAAGATAAAAAGAGAGATGCCGGATACGAAAAGAAATCAGCCAACATATAGCTTTTTCTTGAGAAAAGTTGAAGAACTAAATTATGGTAAACAGCCGGGATCATTATTTACAATAAAGGGTGGAGATGTCTGGCATGAATTCAGCAATATTCTATGGAGTAAAGACAGTAGGTATTATGCATTTATGACATGGGAACGTGAAAAAGGAGATTTAAAAATATGGGTTGGAGATTTAAATCTGGCTCAAATACCAAAACTATTATATAAAAAAAAAGAGCTGATCGGATATAAATATTCATATTATAATAATCTTCGTTTTACTCCTGACAGTAAAAATTTAGTTGCTATTTTGAACAATAAAGATGGATATAGACAACCTTTTTTATTTAATTTAAAAACAAAAAAGAAAGCAGAACTTATTAAGGGAAAATTTGAAAGTTTTCCGGTTGTTAGTTTTTCATCTGACAGCAAAGATATGTTTATAGTTTCAGACAAGCAGGATCCTGCATACCATAGTGTTTATAAAGTTAATTTGAAAAACAAAAAAATGAAGATTATAGGAAAGAAAAATGGTATGCACAGCACCAATAGTGTTTCTCATAATAAAAAATGGTTAGCTTCAGTTTATGGAAATTGGGAGAGCCCTTCAGAATTATTTCTAAGAAACACAGAAAATTCAAATGAGAAAAAACTGACACTTAGTCATAATTCAGAATGGGATAAATTGAACTATATAAAGCCTGAACTATTTACTTATAAAAATCGAAGAGGAATTAAGATACACGGAATGATGTATAAACCAAAGGACTGGAAATCCAGTGATAAAAGAGCGTCTATCATCTATCTATATGGCGGTCCACTTGGAAGAAGGCATACAGTTATGACAGGACGAATTAGTACTCTTTCATATATGTTTCAAATGATCATGGCTGCTAAACATGGATTTGTTACTATTAATATCGACCCTCAGGGACAATCAGGATATGGAAGAAGCTTTAATGAATCTAATTTTAAAAATCCTGGAAAAAGACAGACAGAAGATCTTGAAGATCTCATGAAAGAGATGCAAAAAGGATCATTTGGTGTTGACACAAAAAGAGTTGGACTGCATGGATGGAGTTTTGGAGGATATCAAACTCTCCATACAATGTTTACGTCACCAGATTTATTTGCATGTGGTATCTCTGCTGCCCCGCCAACAGAATGGGAAAATTATAACTCATGGTACACTGGAGCAACAATTGGAGATTCAAAGAGAGGTAAACTTAATATTAGAAAATACTCTTTGATACCACTTGCAAAAGGTTTAAAAAAACCACTTCTCCTTGTACATGGTATGATGGACAAAAACGTCTTATATCAGGACACAGTAAATGTTTATAGAGCATTATTATTATCAGGTAAAGAAACTCTTGTAGACCTTTTTCTGGATCCAGAAGGTGTGCATGGATTGGGTGGCGCGATTCAAAATAAAGGAACATATAAAAAGTTTGAATCCTGGTTTGTAAAACATTTAAAGAAATAAATATAATTAAAGACTGAGGTTAGGGTTGAGAGATTTTTCTTCTCTACCTTAATCTCAATCTTGTCCTATTTTAATTTTTTTGACTCTTCATAGTCAAAAACAATTTGCTCCAACTCTTCCCATTTTGAGTATTTTACCTTTAAATCTATTTCTAACTTCTCCAATTTAGTATTTATATCAGAGATTATCTCACCCTTTTGTTTATAGAAATTTGGATCTGCCATATCATTAATGATCTGATCTTTACTTTCTTCAAGTTTTTCAATTTGCTCAGGAAGTACCTCAATTTCGTTTTGTTCTTTATATGAAAGTTTTCTAATTTGACCATTTTTTTGTTTTTTTATTTTATTTTTACCAGATTTAGGAAGAGCGTTCTCTTTTTTATTTGTAACTGAAATACCTGTTTCAGAATACCCCCCAATATACTCCTCAATCTTTCCATTTTCTTTAAAAACAAGAGTAGATGTTGCAACATTATTTAAGAAGGATCTGTCATGACTTACTATTAACAGAGTTCCTGGATAGTTCAATAGCAACTCTTCCAACAGTTCCAGCGTTTCTATATCCAGATCATTTGTCGGTTCATCCATTACCAGCAGGTTTGAGGGCAGGGTGAATAATTTTGCTAACAAAACTCTGGCTCTTTCTCCTCCTGAGAGAACAGAAACTTTAGATCTGGACTTTTCTGGTGAAAACAGGAACTCCTGTAAATAACCGACAATATGTTTCGTCTTCCCATTTATTTCAAATAGGTCATTTCCATCTCCTACATTTTCAATAATGGTCTTTGTCTCATCCAAAGTTCCTTTCAGTTGGTCAAAATAATGAACCTTAAGATTTGTCCCAAGTTCTAGAGCTCCTGAGTTTAAATTTTGTTTTTGGAGAAGCATATTAAGAAGAGTCGTTTTCCCACAGCCATTTGCACCAATAATTCCAATCCTGTCTCCACGCATTATTGTTGTTGTCAGATTATCAATGATTTTATTTTGCTCATATCCAAATGAAATGTTTTTTGCTTTTATTACAATTTTTCCTGAAGAATCCGCATGTTGAATTGAAAACCCTGCATTTTTCGCAGCATTTCGCATTTTTTGCTTCTCATCCCGCATCAATATAAGTTTTTTTACTCTACCTTCATTTCTAGTTCTTCTTGCCTTAATACCCTGCCTAATCCAGATTTCTTCATTTGACAGCTTCTTTAAGAACAGTTTTCTTGTTTTTTCTTCAATTAGAAGAGAATCTTTTTTTCTCTCTAAATATTCAATATATGAACAATTCCAATTAAATAGTTCTCCTCTGTCAAGTTCCACAATGCTCGTTGCTGAATTTTCAATTAACGTTCTATCATGAGTAACAAAGAGGACAGTACCTTTATAATTTTTTATAAATACTTCTAACCAGAGTATCATATTTATATCAAGATGATTTGTGGGTTCATCAAGCAATAATAAATCTGGTTGTGAAATTAATACTCTTGTTAATAAAGCTACTCTTTTTTTACCAGCCGAAAGACTTGAAAAATTCATAGATCCATCAAGATTAAACTTATCTAAAATATCTTTTACAGATCTCTCTATTTCCCATCCCTTATTTACTTCAATAAGATGATTTAATTTATCCAACCTGCTTAATAATGAATCTGATCTATTTGTGGATAATTTTTTATTGATATCATTATATTCTCTTAATAATTCACCTGTCTCTCCAGCACCTTCTAATACAAATGAGAACAAAGTACTTTCGGTTCCCCTGGGGACAGTCTGATTTAGATATGATGTCTTTATTCTCTGACTAAAAAATAATTCTCCAAGATCAGCCTCAACTTCTCTATTTAATAATTTTAATAGTGTCGTTTTACCAGACCCATTTCTACCAATTAATGCAATCTTTTCTCCACTATTTATTTGAAAATTTATTTTATTAAAAAGAGGATATCCACCAAAACTAAGTTCTATATCTTTAAAATTTACTAATATCATTCTGCTATTTTATCATAAAATGATAGAACCTGTTTTTATTCATCTACAATTCTTAGATTTTTTTTAATTACTCTTCTATTTTTAATTTAGATATCTGGTTAAGAAGTTCTTGAACATTTCCTTTCATATTCTTTCCTGTCCCAGACAACTCTTCAACAAGTGCTGCATTTTGATTAATAACTGATTCAAGCTGATGTATAGCCTTGTTTATCTGATTAATTCCAGTAGACTGCTCATTAGATCCTTCATTGATCTGCCTGATTTTTGTTACTACATCACTCATGACTACAACAATAGATGAAAACAACTCTGATGTTTTCGAAACAAGTTCAGTCCCTTTCGAAGCGGACTCCATGTTTCTTTCAATAATATCCTGTATAGATTTTGATGAGTCAGAAGTTTTTCCAGCAAGATTTCTTACTTCAGATGCAACAACTGCAAATCCCCTTCCATGTTCTCCAGCTCTAGCAGCTTCAACAGCGGCATTTAACGCTAATAGATTTGTTTGAAAACTGATATCGTTTATTACACCCACAATATTATTGATCTCTTTACTGGAACCATTTATTTCAGACATAGTGGTATTAACTTTATCAATTAAACCAACATTCTCCTGGATCTGAGAATTTAGATTCTCTAATAAACTACTTGCTTCATCAGAATTTTGAGAGTTCTGATTAACAATAGAAGTGAACGCCTCTAATGTTGTTGAAGTTTCAGTAATTGAAGCTGCCTGTTCATTTGTTCTTGTCGAGAGATCTTCACTACTTCTTGCTAGTTTATCAGTAGCATTTGAGACGTTATTAGTGGCTTCATTTATACCAACTGCAATATCCTTGAGATTTGATATAATATCATTATATGATTCTGATATTTTCCCTATCTCATCATCATAATGTATAATTGACGTCTCTGTTAAATTTCCATTTGATAAAATCTCTAATTCCTCGACTAATTCAGCTAGTGGTGTTGCTATAACTCTGTTGGATAGAAAGTATAGTGTTGAGATTATTATAACAGCTAAAAAGGAATATGTAATAAGAATAACCAACATTATACCATTTTCACTATTCACTATTTTTGCCATATCGCTTACATAATATATTACTCCAAAAGTTTTCCCGGAAAAATCCTTTATAGGAAACACGGCGTAAACCTTTTCTCCTGAGACTTTATATGTCAACTTGTTAACTCCCTGCTTTAATAATTCCTTATCTATTGTTTCAATATCAAGTTTTTTTACCGATGTTATAAAAGAAAATCCATCAACTTTTTTGTTTTTTTTAAATTTATAAGAAATTTCAAGAGTATTTTTGTTTATGAATAATGCATAATTGCTCTTTTCTTTTAATTTAAGCATTTTATTCATATGATCAAATGTAAAAAATACTTCTACAGTTCCATAATGCTTCCCATCAAATGTAATTGGTGCAATTCCACGCATCGGGATTCCGCCCCGTCCGGGTTCGATGCCTGAAACACTTTTTTTTGTTCTATTTGAAAGTAAAACTGTATTTCTAAATGAACTTAGATCATCGCCTCCATCTTTTTTCCCTTTTTGTCTCCAGGATCTCAAAAAGCTTTTAGCCGGAGGTTTATGGTAATGAACCTTTAGATCAATAATATTTAACTCCACTTTAACTTTTTCTATTAAAGGAGTGAGTTTCTCCCTTAAAAAATTTCTTCCTTCTTTTTCATCTTCAAACTCATATGCAGTTTTTACAAAATCCAAATTTGTAAAACTATTTGAAATTAGAAGACTTTTATTTGAAACTGTTTTTATATTAGCCTCAAGATCTGATTTCAATTTTGTTATCTCAGCAGAAGCAATATCATCTATTAATATTTCTAATTTATCTCGTAATAAAAAATAATTAATAATGAATGCAATTAAAAGCAAAAACAAAATAGGAAAAAGTATTTTATTTTTAACAGAAAGATTTGAAAAAATTTTAAACATTTGTAACTCCTTAAAATATTATTATGGAAGATATCTTAATTTAGAAAGAAAACCATGGGGTGGGAACCCACCCCATGAATCTATATTGTTTTAAGGCAATATAGTATAAAATCCCAGAGAATAAATTAAAATCTGAATCCTATTCCTAGAATATATGCTAAACCACCCAGATCTGTTTCATTCTCTGATTTCAGCATGATATACTTTAGTTTTAAATCTACAAAAATAGATTTTGAAAAGTTGTATTTTAAACCACCCTCTCCAAAAAAACCAATCTTACTCTCAGATAAAGAAGATAATTCAGGATGTTCATCTTTATATGAATAAAAACCGCCACCGAGTCCAATATAAGGTACAAATTTAGCTTTACCTATTAAATATCTAAACCCAAGCTCAACTGGCGTTATTTTAAAAGTCGTTTTTTCCTTTGTAAAATCTGATTCACCTTCAATTGACAGGTAATCTGAATGAAGAAACAATTCTGCACTCTTCATAATTTTATATGCAAAATCAATACTATAACATATATTTGTTCCACTAAATATATCACTAAAATGATCTGCAGCAATACCTCTGACACCTGCTCCAATTGCAAAAGAGAATTTCTTGGTCTTTATAACTCCTTCTGAGATTAAAACCATATTTAAGGTAAATATAATTAGTATTAATATAATAATTTTTTTCATATGCCTGCCCTCTTTTTTATGCTTCTTTCTTTATATTAGGCAATTGTAGTCCATAACCTTTTTTCTTATCTTCTGCTTTAAGAAGATAAGCGAAAACAACTGCTAAAAGTGTTAAGCCAATAAAAATAAGCCAGGTTTTTGAATAATCATATTTTGCGATTTCTACTGCTTCTGCACCAGTTTCTAATGCCTTTGCCGCTGCAATCTTTGATGCTGCTACAGCAGGATTAAGCTTATCAAGTACAACTCCAACTGCGAATGGAATACCCATTAATCCCCAGTTCTGTACCCAGAAAATAGTTGCGAAAGCGGATCCTAATTGTTTTTCCGGAATTATTTTTGGAACAGATGGCCACATAGCTGATGGAACAAGTGAAAAACCTATACCCAATAGGATTGCATTTGCAACAGCGATCCAAATACTTGTAATAAAAGGTAAAAAATAGATAACATGAACTATAACAAGAATTATTGATCCAAGTATCATCATAGATGCCCCTTTACCTTTTTTATCATATATACTACCAAATAAAGGTGTTAAAAAGATCGTTCCAAAGGGTACCAAACTTGGTATTAATCCAGCCCAGTCTTCTGATACACCAAATTTGTTCACCATTAAATCAGGTCCATATTTATAAAATGGGAAAACTGCAGAATAAAAAAGAACACATAAAATAGCTATATACCAGAATCCACGATTATAAAAAATAACCTTCAGATCAGAGAATTTAAATTTATCCTCATCACTAGCCGCTTCATTTGAAACGCCATCTTCTATATCAAGTTTTTTGTCAAGCATATTATAGGTAAAGAAGGTAATAAGTCCAATGTTCAAGAATAGAAATCCAAATAGAATTGGAGTAGAAACATTAAAGGTAGACGCAAGTTTCGCTCCAAAAGCGAGTGGAACAAACGAACCTAACCTGGCAATTGCTACCTGCATTCCCATTGCAAGCGCCATCTCTTTGCCCTTAAACCATTTAACGATTGCTTTTGAAGCAGTTATTCCGGCATATTCTACACCAACTCCAAACAATGCATATCCGAATGATGCAATCATTACCCTTATATCCTCTCCAAATATAGTTGCTCCAGGAGTAAAATTCCCGACAAAGGCATAGTATTTAACTCCTGCACCTAAAACCATTATTAAACCGGAACTTATAGAACTAAAACGGATTCCGAATTTATCTAGAAGAACGCCTACAATTATAAGCATACCTAGAAATACATTAAACCATCCATATGCACTGACAACCAATGCATAGTTAGAACTTGACCAACCCATATCGCTTTCTATCATAGGTTTCAAGGGTGAGATAATTTCAGTAAATAAGTATCCGGTAAACATTGCAAATGAAACCAATATCATAGCTGTCCATCTGGCTTTTGCCGAATCTCTGAGTGATTTCTTTAATTCGTTCATATTAACTCCTTTAATTTATTCTGAACTAAAAAATGATATATATATAATGTTTTCAATCCAGTTTAGATTATAATTAATATAAGTATTGATGTCAAATTAAAAATTGAATGGACAAACATAACATATCTGATAAAAACACTAAATTACTGCAATTAATTCTTATTAGAAAAAACAGACTTCTTCTTTCAATAATCGGACATTTTTAAAAGCAGAAAAAATTATAATGAAAAAATAAACTAGATTTTATGTTTGTTCCAACATATCTTTAATTATATTTACACATTCAAACAGTTCCATATCCTTTTCAATGACTTTTTTCCAATTATCCATTCTGCTTTGCTCAATCTTCTGAATTTCTTTACTTTTTGAAGTATTTATTTTGTCGACAAAACTAAATGTAAAAGTATTGGTTTTTACTCTGGTTTTCTTTATTTTATCAAATATATCACTTAGCGATTTCTGTTCTTTTTTTATTTCATCGATATTTATAGACTTTTGTGTTTTTTCCTTTCTTTTGCTTAATTCATTATTATATGATTTTAATACATCAAAATATTTACTCGATTTGATCCTTCCCAAACTTTTTTTCTTTATTTCATTCATCCTCATTGGTGAATTATATAGTGCATAAGAAACTTTAGAAATTGTATCCCATTTTAAAGAATAATCTAAATATTGTTCACCAATTTCAAAAGTATCATATATTCCTGGAAAGATTATATCAGGAATTACTCCTTTATATTGATTTGACCCGCCATTTATTCTATAAAACTTTTTAATTGTCATTTTTAATGCGCCTGGATTCTCTAAACCATCATAATGACCTGCTGTAATTCTGTTTAAATCAAGAAGAACCTGTACTGTCCCCTTTCCAAAGGAATGTGAATCGCCAACAATTACAGCTCTTTTATAATCTTGAAGTGCAGCTGCCATAATCTCAGATGCAGATGCACTAATTGTGTTGATTAAAACAACAAGTGGACCATCATACTGAATTTCTGGATCAGGATCATTTAATGTTTCCTTCCCTGTTACCCTGCCCTGGACTTGAACAATAGGCCCTTCTTTAATAAATAACCCGGAGATTTTTACAGCATCTGTTAACGCTCCGCCCCTATTATTCCTTAAATCAAAAACTATTCCATCTATCTTCTCTGATTTTAATTTTGCGATTTCTTTTTTCACATCATCATATGAGTTTCTTCCAGTTTTGCCTGAGAAATCATTATAAAAACTTTTTAGACTAATATATCCAATTTTCCTGTCTTTATCATTAATCACTATAGATTTTGCAAAAGTCTCCTCAATTACAACGATATCTCTTGTAATTGGTATTTCCATAATCCTTCCATCAGGTTTTTTTACTGTAAGTCTGACAAGGGATCCTTTTTTACCTCTGATAATTTTCACAGCTTCTCTTGTTCCCATTCCGACAATATCAACAGATTCATCCTTTCCCTGAGCAACTTTAATGATTTTATCCTCTGGACCTAATTGTTTTTGCTTCCATGCAGGACCTCCAGGAATAATTTCTACAACTTTCACATAATCATTGTCCTGTGTCAGCAATGCTCCAATTCCTTCCAAACTTCCTGACATCTCTATATCAAAATCCTGTTTATCTTTAGGTGGAAAATAAGAGGTATGTGGGTCAAAAACACCTAAAATTGAGTTCAAGTATCTTGAAAATGAATTTTCCCTTCCCGCTTTTTTTATCTGTTTTAAAATCCTAATGGTACTTTTTAAAATTTCTTTCCTGGCTTTTTCTTTCAGGTTTTTATCAGATTCTTTCCCCTTCTCTTTTTTATCATTTGAACGTTTCAATCTTATATATTTAATTATTATTTTATATTTTAATACTTTTCTCCAATACTCTTTTAATTGATCTATATTTAAGAAAAAATCTCTTTTGTTTGAGTCTATCTCTAAGGATTCATCTTTGGTAAAATCCATTTTTCTACCTATTAAGTCTGGGTAGAATTTGATAACCTGGTCAATTCTTTTATCTTTGAGATCAAAAGCAAGCTTCATTAGTTCAATATTTCCTGATTTTAATTCATCCTTAAATGAACTAATTTTTTCTTTTAAAAAATTTAAATCAGACTTTAATAAAAACCTTTTGTCATAATCCAAAATCTTTATAAATTCTTCAAATCCTTGTTCTGAGAATTGTTTATTTAAGGACTTACCACTATAATGCCAATCTTCTAGACTCTTAATAATTAATTTAGATAGTTGTCCATTATTTGTTTTTGCCACTGTAAAATGGCTTGATGATATATAGAATAATGTCAGAATCACGACAATTAAAGTCAACCTACTTTTTTTGTTCATTTATTGCTCCTAATTAGGTAATACTGTTTTATATATTCAAACAGTACTTTTGTCAAGAATAGATATACGTTATTTATATGCAATTAGTTTATATATTTATTAATAATTCCTTTAATAACTGTAATTTAATTTTTATTTTTTTTATATTTGATGGTCCCATTCTTAGGAATTGTTTTTGTGCATTATTGAGTTTTTCAAGTTTTTCATCTGCATAAACATAAGAAATAACTTTCTGCTCTATGAAAATATCACCATATATTACTGGAGTTTTCAATAAAACATTTATTGCATTTAAAAATGTATCGTGAAAGTTTAACTCAGGGTATCCAAGTTCCTTAAAAGCTTCAATTAATAATGGTCTGTACAATTTATACAATTCCACCAATTTTACTTCATCAAAAGAAAGAAATATATTCGATATATAATTATATCTATTATAACTTTCAGGATTAATTATTTTATAATTTGATTTTATACTAGTTTTAAGTTTTTCATTAAAAACAATAAAATCCAGATTTTTTGCTGGAGATTCACCATTGGAAATATTATCAATAGAGGAGACAAACCGCCTGACAATACTCTCTGTTTTAGATATTTTTTTGATATCCTGATGAGAAGAACATTTAATCAGGCTAAGTCTAACTGAAAAATCACTTTCACTCAATTTAATATTAATTTGATCCGGCTGGAAATTATCTTTTTTTTTTACTGGTTCAGGTTTATCTTTACCGTTTTCATCTTTTTTTTCGATTATTTTTTTTTTTCTTGAAATTTCATTTTCATTCAGTTTAGTTTTTTGAATTTTATTTTGTTTGTTTAGCAATGTAAAAACAAAAAATGCAATAATAATTAATGATAACACAGCACTAACTCTTATAATTTTGGATGTGGTTTCCATAATATTTTTTGTGTAAAAATTAAAATTTGAAAGTTATATCAATATGACATAAAGTTAATTTATCTTCACTCTTTATTTCATATTTGACACCGGTATTGATCTTATTTCCATTAAGAAAAGTACCGTTTACAGCTCCCTGTTCTTCAGCAAAGTAAAACTTATCACCTACAAATGATATTGATGCATGTTTTCTCGAAATATATTTTTCATCATCTTCTTTAGTTAGATCTATATCTGGAATAAATCCTGTAGTAAAATCACGCCTTCCAATATAAGTGGTTGGTTTCTCTAATTGTACAATTCTATTGGATTTTTGAATTATTAGGTACGCTTTAACATCTTTATCAAGTTTTTCTCCAGTTTCATAATCGGAATCTTCTTCTGCACCTTCACTAGGAGGAGGAGGGGTTGTTTTATCTTTAGAATCAACCTTAGGAATGTTTTCTGTTTTCTCATTCTTAGAATTATTGTATTCTAAAACAGCATCAACAATTTTAATATTTTTTTCAGAAAGTTTTTTTAAGATTTTTAAGGCAATATCAGCACTTTTTTTAAGCATTTCAGTTAATTGTTCATATGGGATCTTTATCAGTGTTGATTCCTCAATAACATTAACTGTGTATTTCGCATCCTGAAATTCACTCAAAGACTCTTCCCCAAAAAAATCTCCTTTTGAAAGAGTTACAAGTTTTATTCCAGATTCTGAAACAAGCTGAACCTTTCCCTTATTCATAATAAAGAAATCATTCTGCACATCTTCCACAGTATACACTGTGTCTCCTGCTGAATACTTAGTTAAATATTTTTTAAATCCTTCCATTTCTATTGCATATTCTAATAAAGAAAAAGTAATTTGTCAAATTGATTTTTTATTTTTGATATGGTACTCTTTTTATTAGGAGAAAAAAATGGAAAAACTTTCAAAAAAAGAATTATTGGATTTAGTAAAATCTGTATTTCCTCATTTTGACGGGGATAAAAAGCTTGGGATTCTGGTCGATATTCCAAGAGATATAAATAGTGATAATGAAAATTGGAAAATCAGAAGAAAAATTTGTTCAAATTGGTATAATAACTTAAAAGATGAAGCAGATGCTTTAGAATTAGAAGAAATTGCTTTAATTGCTTATCCAGCAGTCGGAGCAAATAATGCAGATCTTCCAGAATATGCTTATTTTATAAAAGATTCATTACCTGAAGATGCTTCCCTATTAGATTCGATTAGTGAAAAAACATCTTTTGAAGATATTTTTAGTACATTTCAATTATTTCTTGCACCAACCGAGAATTCTGCAACTGCTCCTCTAAAAAACAGTGCAAAAAGACATGGGTTCAGGGCTGCTACAATGCCTGGCTTTTCCCCTAAAATGCTCCCGGCTCTCAGGATAGATTATGAAGAGGTAAACAGAAGAGTATCAATTATCAAAGAAAAAGTGGATCCGGCAATATCTGCTGAAGTCGTTTTCAGAGTCAATAATAATGAAACGTATAATATGCTGTTTGACCTGAGATTTAGAAAGGGACATTTAAGTCCTGGAAGATTCCCCGAAGGAAGTACTGCTGGAAATCTTCCTAGTGGAGAGACATATATAGTACCATATGAAGGCGAATTATCAGAAAAAAGTAAAACAGAAGGAGTACTTCCTGTCCAGATAGATGGAAAATTAGTGTACTACACAATAAAAGAGAATGTGGCAATCTCAGTAACAGGAGATGAGAAAACCGCTAAAAAGGAAGCTGATCATCTATTAAGAGAACCTGCATATGGAAATATGGCTGAACTGGGTTTCGGAGTATTAGGAGATTTTGGTCTTGTTCCAATAAATGAGATATTACTTGATGAAAAACTTGGTTTTCATGTTGCATTTGGAAGAAGTGATCATTTTGGTGGTGCCGTAGCCCCCGGGGATTTCTCTAAACCGGAAGCCGTTATACATTTGGACAGGATATATATTCCGGACACACAGCCTTCTGTTGTTATCGAGTCACTTATATTAAGATATGAAGATGACCGGTCTGAAGATATTATTATTGAAGGAAAGTATCAGGTTTTTAATTAACGGGGAGAAGACAAATGGCAAATTGCAGTAATTGCGCAGCCCCGCTTTCTCCACATACATCATTCTGTAATTATTGTAAAACAAAAAATGATGTCGATTTAAAAGGAATTGGTCCCCACTCAGTTCATCAACCAGACTCAAAAAGAATATGCCCCAGATGCGAGATTCCTATGCAGACTTTAAACGTCAAAGCTAAGGAGAAACTCTATATAGAAAAATGTGAAAAATGTTTCGGTTTTTTCTTTGATCTGGGTGAACTGGAATATTTAGTTTCCCAGTCTGTAGAAAATGTTTTTAATATAGACCATGATAGATTGGGAAAGATTGTTGGAAACAGAAATCAGGATTATGGAGTTAAATATATAAAATGTCCTGTTTGTGAAAAGTTTATGAACAGGCTGAACTTTGGAGCAAGGAGCGGAGTAATTGTTGACAAATGCAAGGATCATGGAGTCTGGCTTGATGGCGGTGAATTAAAGCGGATCATGGAGTGGACAAAAGCAGGTGGAGATCTCTTTGATAAAGAAAAAAAAAATGAAATAAAGAGAATTGAAGACTTCAGAGAAAAACAAAAGTTAAGAGATCAGGCAGTAGATGCTGCGAAAGCAGATCAGGGAAAGGGGTATAATTTTAACTCTGGTCATGGTGGATTCAGCACTGATACACGAAGCTATGGAGATGATGATATAATAACCCTGATAACAAGGTTTGCAAGAAAGTTTTTTTAGGGATTAAAATCTTGACAAGATTAGCTAAATGAGTTATATTACCTCTTGCAAATTGCAAAAAAGGATGGTGATATAAATTGGCTTACATTGAATTAAATCAAAACGAATCTTTTGAGAGTGCTTTAAGACGTTTCAAAAGAAAAGTTCAGCAGGAAGCTATTATTAAAGATATTAAAAAGCATACTGTATATTTGAAACCAGGCGAGAAGAAAAGACTTAAAATTGCTATGGCTCAAAAAAGGATGCGAAAAAGAATCAGAAGAGAATTTTCTGATCTTTAAACCTCAGGTTTAAAATAAATTATTTTCGGGGCATGGCTCAGTCTGGTAGAGTATCGGTTTTGGGAACCGAGGGTCGGAGGTTCGAATCCTCTTGCCCCGATTTTATTTATTTAATCTAAGATTCAAATTTCAAACTAAATGCACCCGTAGCTCAATGGATAGAGCAACTGACTTCTAATCAGTAGGCTGGGCGTTCGAGTCGCTCCGGGTGCGAGTTACCCCCCATTCAATTCAAAAATTGATTAATAGTAATTATATATAATATTTTTCCATTTTAAAACTATTGTGAATTCATTCTAAACCCGTTTTTTCTGTTTTTGGATTTTGTGGCCTGGCACTAAAATTTGCCCTTCAATTAATTTTCTTCTTTGATTAATTTTTTACAGGCTTCTCTTTTGTATTTTTATTTCGATTTTTTTCATTCTTAACTAAAAAAAGATAGTAATAATTTTCTAAATTCAATAATGTCTTTGTCTGTCAACTTACCAAGTTTTTTTATAATCATAGACTTATCAATTGTAGCAAATTTCATTCTTAACATTGAGGGTTTGGGTAAATTTGAAAACTCCCAATCTTTAATTTTATAGTCACCTATTTTACTTTCTAAATCTAATTTACTTGTAATAAATGTGATTACAACATCTAAATATTTGTTATATTCATTAGGAGAGATAATTAAGGCAGGTCTTTTTTTTGTTGTAGTTAGGTCTGTAAAGGGAAAAGGCACAAGGATTATTTCCCATTTTTTATAGGTCATTATAAATCTCATCCTCGTCATTATTCCATTCTGAAAATGATTTTTCAGATAAATGCATTATTTTTGTGAGGTCTTCTTTTTCAGCAATTTCATTTATTTTTTTTTTGTTTCTCTTTATATAATCATCTATTAATACAGAAACAATCCCACTCATACTCTTCCCCTCTATAGATGCAATAATTTTCAAAGTTTTTCTTTTTGCATCATTAATTCTAATACTCATTACGCTCATAGTCTACCTCCATGTTTGTAGTATATCATACATGTAGTATAGTATAGTTTAGTACGTATTTCAACATTTTTATAAATTTTATTAGCATAATGTCTAATATTGTAAAAAATAATGATATTAATATAGAAGAGGACTTCAAATAGTCTAAAGAATTGTTAAGCAACAATAAGGTTAAATATCTTATTAAATAATATTATAAATGAGAAGAATATATTCAATTAAAACTTATAGTAATTAGCAAAAATCAAAACTCCGGGGGCTTTGTTTTGGCTAAAAGACAGGGTTAAAATCAACTTGTTTTGGTTATTTTCATAACAGATATTTGCAAGGTATGGCACATGATTTATGATTTAACTCAAAATTTGCTTTCTTCTTAGAAATCGCAACATAACGGGTAAGAGCCTCTTTAAAGAATTTTAATTCCATGTTAAGATATATTTTTACGATTTAAGTAAATTATAAATGGAAAAAAAAATACTAAAAATTCTGGTTTCTCCTCTTGCGAAAGGTGCATACTTCGCCCAATATCTGGATGTTGCCAGATCAGAATTGCAGATACATTTCCCAAATACAGATATCAGACATACCAAAATAGGAGCCATGGATTTTTTTACTATGGATATGCAAGACATATCACTGCCTGCCATTTTAAAACTATCTTTTGTTCAGGGAGTTTTTTGTGAATCAGAAACAGGGGGACTTATACCGTTCTCTATTCAACCTGATTTTCTATTGCCTGAGGCATTGGTCTTCGGCGCAAAATACCAGGGAAAAACCAATGAGCTGGTAACACAATTGGCAATTAATCTGGGGCTTTTTTTCTGCTCAACAAAACAAAAACAAAAAACCCTACTGGATCCAATGGCAGGCAAGGGTACGACGCTTTTATGGGGAATGCGTTACGGATTGAATGTAACAGGCATTGAGCAGGATACCGATGCCCCTCCCGCCCTTCATAGACATATAAAGAAGCAGACGAAACTCCACCGAATTAAACATAGTCATGATAAAGGTTCTGTCGGAAAGAAGAACAAGGATGGAGCCGGCGAATTTATCAATTATGAGATGGAAGGACAAAGACTACGACTTATTTCAGGAGATAGCCGTAATACCCCGGAACTGCTCAGGGAACAGCGGTTTGATCTTATTATAAGCGATATTACCCTACGGCATAAGATTTAAAGATAATACAAAACGAAATCCCATTGATATAATCAGGACTTGCGCCAAAGGCTGGATAAACAGCCTGCGTGATGGTGGGGCTATGGTAATTATTTATAATAATTATCAGCCCAGGAGAAAGGAGTTATCAAATCTGTTTACTGAGTTGGGATGCCGCATCGAACCCTTCTCCTCCCCTCACAGGATGAGTGAGTCTATTATAAGAGACCTGTTAGTACTAACCTGCAGTTCATAAAAGCCTCAAAATGTTTTAATACATGTATATGTATAAAAAAACTGGTCTTGCAACTTTTTTCACCCTATTAAAGCGACTGCACCCTGAATTTCCGGCAGATGCAGCCAATATTATAAAGTTTTTTATACCTGATTTAAAGAAATATTCAATTAAGGGTCACAAAATCTTCTTTTTGGTGTATAATATATAATACTATTCGTAAAAACTGAGCAACTCATTTATGAAACCTTATTTTAAGGGATAAAAAATTAGAAGGCTATATTTTGAAAGGAGAATGTTATACATTAGTTTTGTATAAGTAAAAAAAATGATTACAACAACAAATATTTCTCTCCGGTTTGGAGATCAAAAGTTATTTGAAGAAGTTAACTTAAAATTTACTCCAGGCAATTGCTATGGGGTAATAGGTGCAAATGGAGCAGGGAAGTCTACTCTATTGAAAATTATATCAGGCGAAGTTGAGGCTACTAAAGGTGATGTATTTATTCCATCTGGTGAGCGTCTTGTCGTTCTTAAACAGGATCACTTTGAATTTGATGAGTATAATGTTCTGGATACAGTAATAATGGGTCATACCCGTCTTTACAGTATCATGCAGGAAAAAGATGCTCTCTATGAAAAGGAAGACTTTTCAGAAAAAGACGGGATACTTGTATCAGAACTTGAAGGCGAATTTGCAGAGCTGGATGGTTGGGAAGCTGAAACGAATGCAGAAAAATTGCTTATGGGACTTGGTATTACTAAAGATATTCACACAAAGATGATGAAGGATTTAGAAGGTGGCGATAAAGTAAAGGTACTTTTAGCGCAAGCTCTTTTTGGAAATCCTGCAAACCTTCTACTGGATGAACCAACAAACCATTTAGATTTTAGAGCAATATCCTGGTTGGAAGAGTTTTTAATTAATTATCAAAACACTTTAATAGTCGTATCACATGACCGTCACTTCTTAAATAAAGTATGTACACACATGGTAGATATAGATTTTGGAAAAGTCAAAATGACTGTAGGAAACTATAATTTCTGGTATGAATCAAGCCAACTGGCTCTTAAACTAATGAACGATCAAAACAAAAAAAAAGAGGAGAAAATTAAAGACCTTCAAAACTTTATTGCTCGTTTTAGTTCCAATGCTTCTAAAGCAAAACAGGCAACCTCTCGTAAGAAAACACTTGATAAGATCAGTTTAGATGATATCGTTCCATCCACAAGACGATATCCATTTGTCGGTTTCAAACCAGATCGTGTAGCTGGTAAAGAAATTTTGTCTGTTGAGCATCTAAGTAAAACTATTGATGGTGAAAAGATATTAAATGATGTATCCTTTACAGTTAATAAAGGTGATAAAATTGTATTTCTATCACGTAATGCTCTTGCAAGAACTGTATTCCTGCAGATACTAATGGGTGAAATTGAACCCGATGAAGGAGCATTTAGATGGGGAGTTACAACCACTCAGGGTTATTTACCAAAAGACAACTCAAATTACTTTGAAGATGCTGGTTTAAACCTTGTAGAGTGGTTGCGTCAATATTCGGTAGATCAAGACCAGACATTTCTTCGTGGTTTCTTAGGAAAAATGCTTTTTTCAGGTGAAGAAGCATTAAAGAATAATACTGTTTTATCAGGTGGAGAAAAAGTCCGTTGTATGTTCTCAAAACTAATGCTCTCAGGTGCAAATGTAATACTATTAGATGAACCGACAAATCACCTGGACTTAGAGTCGATACATTCAGTAAATAACGGTTTAATAGCATTTACAGGAACAATGTTGTTTACATCTCATGACCATAAATTTATTGATACCATTGCAACAAGAGTTATAGAGCTGACACCAACAGGAATCTATGATAATGAGATTAACTTCGACGAGTTCTATGAAGATAAAACAATACAAAAACGAATAGATCAAATGTACTAAATATTGTATGTGTTCAATTAAATGCTTACTTATAAAACAACAAAGTAAGTAATAAAGGGGCATTTCTGCCCCTTCAATTATATTTAAATCTTATTCTTTCTTTTAAGCCTTTTAACTATTTTTTCCATTTCATTAATTAGAGATTCAAAACGCTTGAATGCAGCTTCAAATGGTACATCTGTAGAGATATCTACTCCAGCTAGTTTAAGTGTGTCCAGTGCATAACGGCTTCCACCTGTTTTTAAGAATGTCAGATATTTATCTTTACCTTTTTTGCTTTTTAAGACCATTTCAGACAATGCAGTTGAGGCAATCATACCTGTACTGTAAGTATATACATAATAGTTCATGAAAAAATGTGGAATACTGGCCCATTCGTTTTGAAAGTAATCTGCAATTTCACAGACTTTCTTGTCATGACCATAATAAAAACGGGCAAGTTCCAAATATTTTTTATTCAACCAGTCAGCGGTCAATGTCTTTCCTGATTCTACATGACGGTGCATGGCTAACTCAAACTCCGCAAACTGGGCCTGCCGGTAGACAGTACCTTTGATCTGCTGGAAATACTGATCAAGAAGAAAGAGTTTGAACAGGTCATCTTTCTCATTCTTAAGCAAATGAGTCATCAGAAGATTTTCATTAAAGGTGGATGCAATTTCAGCCAGGAATGAAGAATAGTCTGCCATAGAAAAGGGTTGGGTTTTACTGGAAAAATATGAGTGCATTGCATGTCCCAGTTCATGAGTTAATGTAGATAAATTATTATAGGAACCATCATAATTCATCTTAATAAACGGATGAACTCCATAAATACCACCAGAATACGCTCCGGTTTGCTTGTTTTTATTTGGATAACGGTCTATCCAGCGGTTGTCAAAGGCAAGATGCAATCCCTTCGCATACTCTTTACCCATCACTTTCATGGATTTTAAAATGATTTTCTCTGCTTCCTTATAGGTATACTGTTTGTCTACGCTCTTTACCGAAGAGGCATACATATCTTCATATTTGAAAACATCAAGTCCCAGAAGTTCCTTTTTTAATTTGATGTACCGGTGCAGGGGGTCAAGATTTTCTCGAACCTGTTTTATCAGGTTATGATAAACTTTAGGATCTATATTATTTCCAAATAAACTGGCCTGAAGTGTATTTTTATATTTAAATACCTTAGCACCGAATAAATGCTGTTTCATGGCACCATCAAACAGTACAGCAAAGGTATTCTCGAATTTTTTATGGTTTTTCCAAAAAGCCTTAAACACTATTATCCGGTCTTTCCTGTTCTTGGAAGCCCGGTATTTCACATAATTTGCATAGTTCAATATGATCTTTTTACCATCAGACAGGGTTATCTCCGGTGTAGGCAGGTCTACATTATTAAGAATTCCAGAAGCCTTAGAAGTTGAACCAGAAAATAAACCAGTCAGTGACACTATCTTCTGCTGATCTGTAGGCAGCACATGGTCCTTCGTCCTCAATACCTGCTCAATACTAAAGGCATGTGGTTTTAAATTAGGTTCCTCTTTCACATAGGATTGAAATTTTTCTTTGCCCAATTTCAAAATGTCAGTGTTCATAAAGGAAAGTTGTGCACCAAACTTGACAAACAGCATCTGCATCCCACCTTTCATCCGCTGATATTTGTTATTACTTAAATCTCCATCACTCAGGAGGCTGGAATAATAAAAAAGCTTAATTCCCTGCTTCTGGATATCTTCCAAAAGCTGCAGGAGCGTAAGCATTTTCTTTGCCGATGTAGTCCAGTCTTTGGCCATTGGAGCGATCTTCTTTGTCAACTCCATAACAAGAGTTTTCTCTTTGTTCCAGGCTTCTTCATTTGCAAAAAGGTCTTCTACACGCCATGTATATTGCACAGGAATGTCCTTACGCTCTGTCACAGAATAATCAGGCACCGTGCTCTTTTCAGCATTCCCGGTCCCCGCCACTAAAGTTGAACTGAGTGTCATAATAACTAATAGTATTATTAGTAAAAACTTTTTCAAAATCATAATTTGTCTCCTTTGTATTTTATTTTCACATAAGTTTAATAAGCACTTACGTATAATTATAGTCAATCAGGCACATTTTTTCAAGACCAATCAATCAATTTTAACTTGTAATTCACATAAAACATGGTAATGTAAGCCTATGAATATCAGAATAGATATCAGTTTGAATCTTAAATATTTTCTGTCAACATATTCAACTATTACAATTACAGACCATTTTTGTTATCTTTACTTCTACTCTCTCTTCAAAAGAACTATAAATGAATAAAAAATACCGTCGATTATTTAAAAAAAAAAGGTTATGGTTGATCTTTTTATTTCTCTTCATTTTTACTGGACTAAATATCTACAATATCTACGTTGAAAATTCAATTTGTCAGGAAGAAAAAGATTTGAAACAGGACAATCAATTGTTTTTTGAATATGACCATCCGGGCAATCCACCTGCAATTCTTTTACTTCACGGCTATGGCGGTTCACCATTAGATATGATGCCGCTAATCGAAGTTCTAAAAACCAAAGGATATGCATTTCGGATGATTACACTTCCAGGACATGGCAGCTCCCCAAAAGATCTAAAGAAAACGAAAACACAGGATTGGTTGAAAAAAGTATATTCGTCTTATGACGAATTGAAAAAAAAATATTCTAAAGTTTCTTTAATTGGTTTTTCAATGGGAGGAGCTCTTGCTGCGACTATTGCCGCTGAGAAAGAAATAAGCAAATTAGTACTAATAAGTCCTTATTTTCAAGTCAGGAAACAATGGTTTTATGTTTTAAGTCCGTCGACCTGGTCAAGTCTAATAAGTAAAACAGTCCCATTTGTAAAAAAGCTTAAAATCGGTCAAATTAATAACCCGAATGGATTAAAAAAATATAATGCCTATAAACATATACCATCAACAATAGAAGAACTGCAAAAAATTGGAAATCTTGCCAGGGAAAAAAGTAAGTCCATCAACTGTGACACTCTATGGATTCATTCGGCCGGGGACAAAGTAGCAGATTTTAAGATAAGCCATGAAATGTTCCAGGAGATTCCTGCCAAACATAAGTTCTTCATTAAATATACAAGGAGTAATCACATCATTTTATATGATTATGATGGTCCAGATGCTATAAAGAAAATAATTTCATTTTTAGAGACCACCAGGCATAAATAAAAAAAATCTTATACTTTCAGTCAAATAAAAAGTTCCTTTATTTTAAATAGAGGGTGAAACAGAGAGGATGGGATTTCAATTGCTCAAGTAAGACTATGACTCCTATAATATTGAGTTATTTTTTATATCTAACTTTTCAAATTACTTTTTGTAATTTTAGGATTTTATGTCTATTATTTAAAAGCCGTTTCACAACTCTTTGATTCAAAAAATATGATTCCAGACCTGTTTTCAGAAATGGGTTTGTGATTTGTACCTTTAGTGATAGTTAACATATCCATTTCATTTAATTCTATATCCTCTGATTCGAGCATTAATTTTATAGAATTATTCAGAATGAGAAAAAATTCATCACTATTAGGATGATTATGCATTTGATATTCACCTGTATTAATAGCAAATCTGAGATAATGATCATTTACTTCCCAAATAAGTTCATTTTTGTGTTTTAAATCATTGGAATTATACCAGAGGTTAAAGTTTATTTTGCTAAATGTAATCAACGAAGTGTTTTTTTTAAATTTTTCTAAACCAGATTTAAAAATAGTTGAATCTACAATTTTCTCAAAGCATAAATTTACCGTTCTCTTTTTTGCAATGGTTCTATGAATAACTTTTTTGGGTACCATTAGTGAATCCAATATTCCTAAAATAATTTTTTGTCCATCTAAAAATTGAACTTCTAATTCTCCTTCTAGTACAAAAAGCACTTCATCAGAATCATTATGATTATGCCATTTGAAAGTTGATTTCTCATTCACTGCTAGTCGCACACAATGATCGTTTACTTCTTTGAGTATAATGTTGCTATGAGATGTCTTAAATTCCTTTTCCTTTATGCGTAAATTTATTATATCCATTTTATTAATTATCTCTAAGCTTCATATATGAGTTATAGCCAATTGCGATGAGCTTCAGTATTAAGACATTCAAACCTTTAAACTGCCTATAAAACTTGGATTTACTACATTCATGTCTGTTTTTTATATACATTTTTATGGATTTTTACTATAGTGAATGCTTACTATTTTGTAAATTAATTTTTTTTATGACAAGATCATTGACTTTGCTCATATCCATAGATCCATCAGCTTTAAAATATCTAAGTGGCGTATTTGCGATAAAAAAAAAGATAGTATCTGATATTGCACCAGTTGTTGGTATGTCCAGAATCGGATTGTTCGCTTCTAATACTTCATGCCGAACAATTTTGGTACCAATTTTATTAAGAAAAAATCGACTGATCCGCTCCATACCATTCTGCACAGCAATCAGACTATTTTCATAATAATATAATCCATCAATTCCATATGTAGTAATCCTATCCCCTGCCGGTAATAAAAAAAATCTTTTTGATTCAATGTTAATTGAATATATCCCAACAATCCAGTCTGACATATATATGGTCTTTTCATCAGTTGATAGAGTTATTCCATTTAGATAAACAAACTCATCTGATTTCATAAAAAGTTCCAGCTTATCATTTTTCGTGGGAATTGTATAAATTCCCCCAGAAAAGTTATCCGTTATGTAAACGTCACCATTTTTAGTAATTACAATATCATTAAAAAGAATTCTTCTGTTACTTTCAACAGGGATAATATATTTTTTTATTAATTGTCCCGTTGTTATGTTATATTTGAAAACTCCAGCCCATTTTTGAGGATTTTTTGTTTTTTTATCTGAACGTAAATTAACATTAGAGCAGACCCATAATGTCCTGTTTTTTATATCAACTTTCATTCCCAAAACAGTTCCAAGGCCATCCTGGTTTTCTTTTGTAAAATCCTCAATATTTCCATTTCTATCTGTTCTAATAATTTTATTTTTTTTGAGGCTGCCAAAATAGAATTTATCTCCTATCGGATCATAAGCCATACCTTCTGGAACCAGATCTTTCTCATTAATCTTAAATGCATGAGTCATATTATGAACAGGTTTCTCCATTTCTAAAACATTTTTTAAAATAGATTTATATTCATCGGTATGTTTAAGTGCCTTAAACGCATTATCATTTTGGACGTCCAATTCTTCACCGGGAAATTTTAATCCATAACCCAGGCCTGCAGCTTTTTTTAAAAAATCAATTGCCATTTTTGTATTGCCTTTTAATGCATTTACACGTGCAAGTTGATAATTTATTATTGGATGATTGGGTGCCATTTCATAACTTTTATTAAGATAAATCAAAGAAGTCTCATAGTCTTTCTTTTGAATAGCTTCTTTTGCCAGTTTTATATTAATGCTATACTTCTTTGAGGCTTGGATTTTTTTTAAATCCATTTTTTGTTCGCAAGACATAAAAACAATTAGAAAAATTATTATTATACTGAATAACCTAAAATTTTCTTTCATACCCTTTCTCCATTTTTTAGCTTTATTTTATTTTGATTCTTTATATTTGTCAGCAAATTTTACATTTTTGTGCATAAGATAGTTCACCAGTTCTTTTTTTTCCCCTTTGATTTTCCTGCAATGTTTTATGGAAATCAAAATAAATCAATACAATTCCTATAATCAGGATCAGACGGAACCACTTAATATGTCTTTTATAACAATCTCTAATATTCATAACTCTCCTGTTTTATAATATTAACTTATTTCATAATAAATGAGTCTATAATTTTATTTTCATTACTATTAAGTCTTTAACTTTCTCCATTTCAAGTGAACCGTCAGGTTTAAAATAATTTAAAGGTGTATTTGCAAAAAAATAAAATTCATTCTTAACGATTGCACCCGTTGTCGGAACATCCAGAACCGGGTTATTCCCTTCAAGAATTTTCAACTTCATAATCTTATCTCCTGTCTTATTAAGAAAAAAACGACTAATTCTATCCATACCATTCTGCACAGCAATCAGACTATTTTCATAATAATATAATCCATCAATTCCATATGTAGTAATCCTATCCCCTGCCGGTAATAAAAAAAATCTTTTTGATTTAATATCAATTGCATAGATTCCTACCAGCCAGTCAGCCATATAAATTGTCTTTTCATCTGTTGAGAGTGTTATACCATTAGGAGAAGCAAACTCATCCGGTTTCATAAAAAGTTCAAGTTTGTCAGTCTTTCCGGGAATGATGTATATAGCCCCGGATCGACTTTCAGTGATATAAACATCTCCATTTTTTGAAATAACAAGATCATTAAAAAGTTTTTTCTCATTTTTTTCAATATTAATGATATATTTTTTTATTAATTGCTTTGTAGTAATATTGTATTTAAAAACGCCAACCCATTTTTGAGGATTTTTTAGTTTTCTATCGGAAGGTCTATTAAAATTTGAGCAGACCCAAAGTACCCTGTTTTTTATTTCAACCTCCATTCCAACTACCATTCCGAGTCCATCCTGAGCTTCCCCGGTAAAATCTTCTTTATTGCCGTCTCTATCAGTTCTAATAATTTTATTTTTTTTAAGGCTGCCAAAATAAAATTTGTCTCCCGCAGGATCATAAGCCATTCCTTCAGGTACAAGATCTTTTTCTTCAATTTTAAAAGCAGGAGACATATTATGTACCGGTTTCTCATTCTCTAAAACATTTTTTAAAATAGATTTAAACCCATCCCTATTCTTAATCCATTTAAAAGCAGTATCATTTTGAACATCCCACTTCTCCCCTGGAAATTTCAAACCATACCCTATGCAAACCGCTTTTTTCAGAAAACCTATTGCTTGTTTATTATTACCCATAAATGCATTTACACGAGCAATCTGATAATTAATTATAGGATGATTGGGAGCCATTTTTAAACTTTTATTAAGATAAATCAAAGAAGTCTCATAATTTTTCTTTTGAATAGCTTCTTTTGCCAGTTTCATATTAATGCGATACTTCTTTGAGGCTTGGATTTTTTCTGAATTTTTTGGTTTTAATTCTTCGATTATTTTTGCATCAATCCAAAAATATTCAGCCTTTTCATTTATTCCTCTCATAAAGATCATTATTTCCCCATCTGCTGTTACACTGGAAAACCGTTCTTCCCTTTTTGTATTGATCTGGTCACCCATATTTACCGGTTCCAGCCATCTTCCTTTTTTCTCTTTAAAGCTGATATAGAGATCACTGCCCCAGTCTTTCTTTCCATGCCGGCTTGAAGCGAATATCAGGTAGGATTCATCTCTTGCAATAAATGGACACCAGTCAAGATATTTTGAATTGATCTGTTCAGGCAATAGAACAGGTTGAGTATATTGATTGTTTTTATAATAAGAGACATATATACCAAGCTTATAAGCACCCTTCTCAAATTTTCCATTAAAATAGATATTGCCATTATCAGCCACAGTAAGCATGGGCATTTTATGTATTTTCCCAAACCGATAAAGACCAAGTGGTTTTGCGTCTCCCCATCTATCATGTTTTTTTTCAACCAACCAGAAATCATCTATTAAATCTGTTGAATCTTCTGTTATTTTTCTTTTAGCATGAAAAATAATTTTGTCATTTCCCCAAAAACAGGGTGAGTCTGAACCATATTTACTTTGAAATTCTGCAATGCTCTCCGGTCCCCAATTGCCATTATTTCTATAATGAAATGCAATTTTTCTTAGTTTTATCTTTAAATCAACATAATAAGACCAATAAAAACTATTCCCATCAGGTGAGACCGAAATTTTGCTATGTCTTTTCTTTAATGGGCTTATCATTTTAGGAGCAAATAATTCAGCTTTTTTCCCTGGTAGTTTTTGCCCTAAATAGGGTCCTCGTAATATTTTAGAGTTTATTTTATTTGAATTTGCTATTTCTAACTTATTTTTTTTCTGATTACATTGTGTATAAATAACACCAATGATCATAATTACACATAATAAAATTGCTTTCTTTTTCATACTTTCTCCTTTAATATTTAATTTTCAACCATCATTTCAATAATATTATAAGTTTATTTAATACCTTTTTTTTTATAGAAAGTATATATAATAATTGCCTATTTAGAATATTATTACATTTGTAGTCTTCTTTTTACACTCACTGTTAAATTAAATGATGAATATTCACGTTATATATAACCAGAATAAGGCACTAAACACCCTTAGTGAGGGATCATTTTAATGACTGATAGACCATGGTTTTAAATTTATCGCCAATATCGGTTTGATTTGGCCTTAATTGAGTCATAAATACTGCAATCAGATTTTCTCTTGGATCAATCCAGAAAAGCGTATAAAATGCGCCTCCCCAGCTGTAGGTACCATTGGAACCTAAAATACCTTCTTTGGCAATATCATTAATAATGTAAAAGCCAAAACCAAAATCAGCGATTTTGTCATTATCCCAGTCAATTCTGGGAGTTCTCATTAATTCAACCGATTTTCTACTGATAATGCGTACGCCACTCAACTCACCATCATTAAGAAGCATTTGAATAAAACGGGCATAGTCAATTGCAGTGGATGATAATCCTGCACCTCCAGAGAAGTATGTTTTAGCCCCTTCTTTAGGATAATCCGGATTATCCATTTTTAAATCGGATTCATCATCTCTGGCTGCGATCAAACCTTTACTTTTTTTCCAGGAATATAGCGTAACCAATCTCTTTTTTTTATGTTCCGGCAGGTAAAAATATGTATCTTCCATCTTTAATGGTGTAAATATTTCATCTGTTAAAAAGGTATCCAATGGTTTTCCACTGACCACCTGAATGAGGTAGCCTAGAACATCTGTACTCAAACCGTACTGAAACTTTGAACCCGGTTCAAACATCAGAGGCAATGTGGACAGTAATTTAATTTGATCCTTTAGAAATACTTTTTTTTTAGTTAGCCCATCGATCACACCCGCCGCTTTATATACAATCTGCATCTTGTTTTTGATAAAAGCATAACTAATACCGGAACTATGAGTTAACAGATCTATAATTTTAATCTCTTTCTTTGAGGGTTTTGTTTTCAGCAATTTCCCTTTTTTTCCAATTTTTTCAATGATCCTTGAATTTTTAAATTCTGGAATATACTTCGATACCGGATCCTGAAGAGTGAAATACCCTCTCTCATATAAGATCATGACACCCACGCTTGTTATCGCTTTAGACATGGAGGCGATTCTGAAGATCGCATTATTCTCCATCTTTTTCTTCGACTTCAAATCTGCATAGCCAAAGCTTTTATGATAGACGATTTTGCCTTTCCTTGCTATTAAGGCTACTGCACCCGGGATTTCACCATTTTTTATTGCCTGTTTAATAACAAGGTCAACTCTATTCAGTCTACCTTCAATAAAACCCAGATCTTCTGGATCCCCCTTTTCAAAATTTTGAGTTAAAATCGGTACAAAAAGAGCTAGAATTAATAAAAATATATTTAATTTCTTCATTTATACTACCTTAAATAGATATATCGTCTTCAGGGTATATGGTTTTACTGAACCTTTTCTTCCACTAACTCTTTTATTACACTGGAAAATTCTTCTCCATGAATATCAAAGGAACGTAAATTCCCCTGTCGGTCAATAATCCAGACTGATGGAATACTTGAGACATTATACAATTTAACAGCATCATCATACCAGCCTTTTCCAGAATAACTAAGATCCCAGTCCA
This sequence comes from uncultured bacterium, assembly GCA_965371805.1. GTDB lineage: Bacteria > Acidobacteriota > Aminicenantia > UBA2199 > UBA2199 > JAOZTV01. Next base: position 38,918 of record CBDUZW010000050.1, read on the forward strand.
TCCCCTTCTCTTCAATATAGGCCTTATGTTTTGCTTCATCTGTATCAAGGCTGATACCAATAATTTTAAAACCTTTATCTTTAAACTGGCTGTATATTTTTTTAATATTCGGGAGCTCCTTCCGACAGGGAGGACACCATGTTGCCCAGAAATCGATTAAAACCACATTACCTTTCTGAGCTGATAATGTATACTCAGTTCCATTAATTAGTTTCACAGTAAAATCTGTCGCTTTTTTCCCAATCCCTATCACTTCTTTTACCTTAGCGATCAGGGCCAGAAAATCTGCATTATCCTTTAATTGAGCATATGTTTCTCCCATTAGATGATGTAGATTATTAAATTTTCTCTCTTTTACTGCTATTGAAAGATACTCCAGTGCCTTTTCTGTATTATTTAATTTGAGATAGGCCTCTACAATACTGATACAATTCCAGGGGGATTTCCTTTTGGCGACCTCATCTCTTCTCAAAGAGACAGCGAGACCCTCTTCATATTTTTTCAACTCCATCAACAAATTATATTTATATCCCAGAATACTCCGGTTCTCTCCACTGATCTTTATAATCTCATCAAGAACCACAAGTGCATCTTCCAGTTTTTTCTCTTTAACCAGATTTGTACATTTTTTCATTAATTCCTCTACACTAGCTTTTGCTTTTGTAGATTTAGCGGGTATGGTCTTATCTTTTTCAACATCATTGCTTTTTTTTTCACATCCAACCAGAATAAAAACCAGACAAATTACTAGACTAAGTACTTTTTTCATTAAAATCTCCTGAATATCAAGTATTGGCTACATAAATTTCTCTGATAATTACCAATCAGTGTTTTTAATAAATAACCATTTAGTAATTATATATAATTCTATTTTTTTTTTCAATTCATTGTACGAGTCCATAACATATTAGATTTAAAAGAATTTTTAATCACCATATTCG
>CBDUZW010000051.1:0-38836 GCA_965371805.1 uncultured bacterium
AATTAAGGATATGCTATCTATTTTTTTTATTCCACCAAGATTGATCATAACTCTCTGCCCAGACGATAATAACGAATGTACTTATGATATATGTTCTAATGGAGCATGCGTAAACGATAAAAAAACAGGAATCGAATGTGCAGACGGAAAAGGAACATGTCAAGATGGAGAGTGCAAAATCTGTACTCCTCAATGTAATGGAAAAGAATGCGGACCTGACGGATGCGGAGGAACATGTCCCGCAGGATGCGTACTTCCAGAAAGCTGTAGCGCAGGAACCTGTCAAAGTGCATGCGCAGGAGAAGGAAGTTTTTGTGCAGGAGCAGGAAGTTGTTGCGACGATTATTATTGTGATTTAGATGACACAGGTAAAATTACTGATTTTTCACCAACACCAGGAATAGGAATATGCAGATTAAAAGTATCAACGCCTCCATACGTAGCATGTCCAGGAGGAGATGAATACAAAAAAGTACCTGGGGTAACCATGCCTAATTGCCCGGCTGGATGCGCAACATGGTTAGACTATGATAGTTACAGAAAAGAAGGCGGAATAAAAGTGGAAACAAGCGTTGGAGAAATCAACACATGGAGAGGATTGTGCCTAAGTATAAAAGGAGTGATTTTTAATGATGAAGCAAAAGCACCAAAACCAAAAAATGAAGAAGATTCATGCGTAAATACTGAAATAGTAATTAAACATTACTTAGATGGATGCGAAGGATGCGAAGACAGATGGATGCGACTAGACTATACCTGTCCAAACGATTTAAGATGTAAACTAGGAGCATGTATGACTGAATGTTACGGAGATACAGACTGCACAGGAGGAACTGCCTGCTGCGGAGGAGTTTGCACAGACACTAGTTGTGGAGGATGCTCAGTCGAAGGAACAGATTGTGTTGAAGATGATGAATGCTGTGGTTACTGCTCATTTGGTCAAGACGATGCCAAACAAAGCGGAGAACAAGGTAAATGCTGCGGAGTAAACGGATACTGGGATGGAGTTGGATGTACATATCCTAACCAGTGTACAGTAGATTCATCTCCATGTACTGAAACAATTTATACTCTCGCTTGGCTAGCAAATGAAAATTGCGTTAGTAAAACACTCGATAAAGCATGTTGTCCTACGCCCCAATGGGGAAATAATGATTTTATGGATATGATAGGCATAACTACCTATTAAGAAAGGAAAAATTATTTTCAGAAGAAATTTTTTTCTTCTGAATAAAAAAAAAATTATTTAAAAAAAAAATTATTTTTCTTGGTATTTTTTTTGCATCTTAGGGTGAGCGATACCTTTATTTGGTCCAACAGGCGCATGATTAATTGGATTTATTGGAGTGTTTCCAAATCCATTCTCAAAGCCATTTCCAAAATCTGAAGATGATGTTCGTACATAACCTTGCGTGCTTGAAGTAGAGCTTAATCCGCCTGCTCTTTCTTCTCTATCAGAGTAAAAGCTATCATTTGAATCTCGCTTAAATGAAAAAGCTATTGCTTCATACATCGATTCCTTAGTCCAGCCTCTTGAAGTAAAAAAATCTTGGTTTCCAGGATAAAATGAATCTGGAACTTCAGCTTCAATTCTTCCAAAAACAGTAGACTTATTTGAATTTATCTTAATAACTCCTCCATAAGTATAACTTCCATCATTCATACTCCCATTACCAATTTCTCCAGTAGTATTCATAAATATTAGATATTCACCAGATTTTGCAGCTCTACTTTCAAGTTCATTTCCGTTATCAACATAGTTTATTTGTTGGATTACACCATTGCTTAGGTCTTTAACTTTGTTAAAGACTCTCTTAACTTCTGCAATGTAATTACCAGGAAGTCTTTTTAAGTTTCCGTTAGCATCTTCTGTTTTTCCTAAGTCTGGATTAAATGAAATTGTTAATGTTCCTCCTTGAGGACGGATGATTTTATTGTTTGCAAGCATTCCTTCTTTTTGCATTAATTCGTATAATCCTTCAGAATTATCTAACATGTCAGCAGTAATTTTTGTGTCTCCCTTAAAGGTTTGACCGTTAATAACTCTTTTAAGATAAGTATCTGCAGTTAAAGTTAATTTTCCTGTTGTTGATTGTCCTTTAACAAGTTCTCCAAGTTCAGCTGGAACTCCGAATTGTTTAGTTACATCCTTGTTATTTACTTCATATCTTACATCTCCCGATAAAGCTAAACTTGCTAATGCAGAATCAGATACATCTGTTGTTCCGGATAATGTTTCATATTCAGTAGGGGTGACTGGGGGCGTATCAATTACACTTGAAGTTTTACATCCAACAGTTCCGCCAACAACACCACCAATTAAAGTTAATAAAAGTCCTGTTTTTAGTACTTTTACTCCTGTGTCTCCAATTAATTGATTGATTCCTTCTCTAATTCTTGAAGTGTAACCTTCAGAATTCATAAATGAAGTATCTAATTTATTATTAGAATCTAAAATACCAACTACTTCTAATAATCCTTCTTTATTTCTTTTTAATGCATAATTATTAGTTGCTTGTTCTTTAAAAGTAGAAGTGTAATCTGCAGTATCTAAAGCTCCTTCGCTTTTAAGATTGCCTGCTACTTTAATGATTTGATCTAAAGTATTGTTTTGTAAATTTAGATTAAGTTTTTGATCTAAGAATCTTTTTGAATTTAAAGCATTTGAATCAGTTAAAGAATTTGCAAGAGTATTAATTTGATCTTGATTAAAACCTAATCCTGCTAATTTGTTTGCTTTTTCTTGAGTTTGTACTTCGCTTTGTTCTAAACTAGAATAAACTTGCGCTTTTGCATGATCTAAAACAGCGTTTTGATAAGCTAGTTTTTCAACAGAATTTAGGTTTGATAAACCCTCAGAAGATAAAGTATTTAGAACTTGTTGTACTCCAAAATTCTTAAAACCTAAATCTTTTAATTCGGTAATTTGGGCTTTCTTAATATCTCTTAACTCAGATTCCATTTGTTGATATTGATTTAAAGTATTTAAGATTGCTACAGAAGCCGCAACATTTACGTTATTTGAATTTGGATTTTTCATGTTTTCATCCCCCTAAAGATGTTTTTTATTTTGTTATCGTTATATCTTATTTAACTATTTCCATTATTTATAAACCTTTCGGTTATGTTGTCACTTGACAGTGAATATCTGATTTATTTATTTCGAACCGATCAAAATAAACACCTGCAAACAAGAAAATTATTCTAAACTTCTGTCAAAAAATTCAAGAAATAAAGCGAAATTCCGAGTAAACCCAAGGGTATTCCGAAAGGCAACAATAATATCACGAAAAAAACATAGGAGGTTATAATAGAAACTTGGCACTCGACACAACTTAGGAGAAAAACAAGTCTTTCTTCGAAAAAATAAAAGTATTTACTGAAAATGAGCTCTAAGAGCACAATCGGGAGAAACCAAAATGATAAAAGAATCAGACCTAAAATTTATTAGCGAACTAAGGAACAACTCAAGAGAGAGTTTAACAAACATAAGCAGAAGAACAAAAATACCAATAAGCACACTTTATGTAAAACGGTTACTTAAAAAAAGCTTGAGGTATTAAACTCGTGGAATCTTTAATATTTCCACAAGTAACAACATAACAGAAAAGTCAAATAACTAAATAAGACCAACCTGATCATTTAGATAAGATTATAGGGATATAATAAATTGTTGTCAATTAATTTTTAGAAATATACAATATATTTGAAAAATCATATTAATTTGAGTTGTAAAAATTTTAGTCTTGTATAATGTTTTTAATCTTAAAATCCTATTTAAATTTGTTTTGTAATTCAGATAAGTAAGTTTTCATTTTAGCAGAATTTTTTATATGTTCTATTCTTTTTTTGATTGCAATAATAGTATCCTTTGTTTTTTTTATCATCTTTTTTTTAAATAATTTTGCAAGAGATGATTTTGGATGGGTGAAACTTTTATATTTTAAAAGGGTTATGTTCTTAAATGGAGAAAATTCTATTTTTCCATAACTGTTTTTTGAAGAATCTGATTTTACAAAATACCATTCCACTTGATAAAGACCACCTTCTTTTTTACTTAATTTATTACCGGTTATATACATACTGTTTGAGAGGGGCCAGGGGATTTTTATCTCAAAAGCGATATGAACATCTGTTTTTGCGATCTCTTTTACTATTTTAGAGCTTATAAGGTCTGGAATAAAATCCTCATGCTCATTATATGCAGTAAAAACTGAGATAGCTTCTAATGGGGTCGTTTTAATAATAGAAAAAATAGTTACTTCCGGCCATGGCGTCCCCTTAATAATTTTTGTTTTAACAATTAATTGTTCTGATTGAAGTAATGCAATTTCAGTTTTTGATAAACTATATGGGAAATCACATAATAGAACAAAGCTTATTAGGGAAAAAATGATAAAATAAAAGATTCTCTTCATAGATTCATTTTACTATATCTAGTCATTTTGTCAAATTATTAACCTGTTCAGATTGAAAATGCCAATCTTCTTTTTTGAAAAACTATTGAAAAAAAGTGGTTTATGTGTTAATTTTACCATATGGTAAATATGTTTATTATGCAAGTTGGGTCATCAGTGGCAGGGGATGTTTCAGGTGGAGATAATACTTTTATATCTTTAATTTTAAATGCATCCATAATAATTAAGGTTGTAATGTTGATACTGTTTATATTTTCTATCGTATCATGGGCGATAATAATCTTTAAAACAATTGAATATAAAAGGGCAATGAGAAATTCAAAAAAGTTTACAAATTATTTTAGAAAAACTAAAAATTTCTCTGAGATAAATAAATTTGCTTCAATGTTTAAAAATAGTCCGATATCAATGATATTTAAAGGAGGATATAAGGAACTTTCTCACCAACTATCACCTGAAAAAAGTTCGGAAAAGATAGATCTTGATAGTATTCACAGGTCACTGCTTAGAGCTTCTAATTCTGAAATAAACAGGTTGGAGCAAATGAATAGTTTCCTTGCTACTACTGCAGCTGTTACTCCTTTTATTGGTTTATTCGGTACTGTATGGGGGATTATGAACTCTTTTATTGGGTTATCCAGAGTTGCATCGGTCTCAGAAGGTGCAAATCTTACTTTAACTGCTGTTGCTCCTGGAATTGCCGAGGCTCTTATAGCTACAGCATTAGGATTATTTGCTGCCATCCCTGCAGTTATTTTCTATAACCATCTATTATCAAAGTTAAAGGTAATAGTTAGTAAAATGGAAGATTTTATTTATGAATTTTTAAATGTTAGTGAAAAAATAAAATAGCAGAAGATGCAAATAAATAAATCATCAGGAATCTCAACAAACCTTTCAGAAATCAATGTTACTCCTCTTGTTGATGTTATGCTGGTTCTGTTGATTATTTTTATGGTCACTGCTCCAATGATGGTTCCAAATCCTTCCAAGATAAGGGTTGATCTTCCTTCTGCACATACGAATGATAAGATTGGTAAAAAAGATCTGATTATTGCTATCGATGATAAAAACATAATAAAAATGGAATACTATGTCAGGATTGGTAAAAAAGATGAGTATGTTGTTAAGGAAACGGATGAGTATAATCTTGAAAGAGATCTAAATTCTTTTTTTGAAAAAAAAGCTGATGAAAAAAAAATAGTCTTTCTTAAAGGCGATAAATCAATAAAATATGGATTTTTGATCCATATCATGGATATATTGAAGAAAGCTGGAGTTGAGACTATTGGGATGATAGTAAAGAAGGAGAAAAAAAAGGGGGGAGCGTGAAAATTAAGGATGCAATAGGAGTATCCATAATTATACATAGCCTTTTAATTATCTCTGTCGTATTATCTATAAATTTCTCATCAACTCAAGTCGAACTTAATGCTTCTAATGGAGAATCATATTATGTAGACTATATATCAATTTCCAGTGGTAATTCAGTTAGTTCTACTTCTGCTAAGGAAAATAAAGTTAGAGGAAGTGTAAAATCTTTAACAACTCCCAATAATAAAAGTTCTCAGGCAAAATTAAAGTTTTTTGATAAATCCAAAAAAAACAAAAAGCATAATACTCATGTAGAGAATCAAACAAAAAAAATAAAAATAGATAAAATTGCCTCATTTAAAAGAAAAAGCAATATTATATCAAAGCTTAAAAATGCATCACAGGAAGAAGGCTTAAGAATGGGGTTGTCATCCGGAAGGAATGACAGTGGGTTTGGAGGAAATAATGGAGCATCTGATCCAATATTTTCAGGATATTTTTTCCGATTTAGAAATAAAATATCAAGATATTGGCATAAAATCCAAAATCCAAACAAACAAGAAAAAACTATTACAATTATAAAATTTAAAATTTTCCAGAATGGAAGTGTAGATGATATTCAAATTGAGAGAACCAGCGGCAATTCCTTTAATGATAGAGCTGCTTTAAGGGCAATAAAAAGTGCTTCTCCTTTTGAAAAGTTACCATATCAATATAATCTTACTTATCTATTAATCCATTTTGAATTCATTTGGGAGTAATTATGAAAAAAATATTTTCTAAGTTAATAATAGTAGTTCTATTACTTTTTATTTCGACATATCTTTTTTCTCAGAAAGAAGTGGTAATAAAGTTGAAAGATGGAGTATCACATATTCCAATAGCTATTCCAGTCTTTTTGACAAACAATAGTTCTGATAAGAATTTAAAGTTAAGGGATGATATACATAAAACCCTGTGGGATGACTTAAGGTATTCCCGGGTTTTTCAGCTTATTCCAAAGGAACATTATACCTATATTCAGAAATTTGATGAAAAAAACATTAATTTTAAGGATTGGAGCTCAATAAAAGCAAATATTCTGATAACTGGAAATGTAGAATTATCAGAAGGTGATAGAATTGTTTTTTCTATCAAAGTTTATGATTGTAATAGTGAAAAATTTATATTTGGCAGGAATTTTGGCGGGCAAATTGAGTTTAAGAGATTGATTGCGCACCGGGCATCAGACGTTATCCTTGAGTACTTTGGAGAAAAGTCCTATTTTACAACAAAAGTTGCTTTTATTTCTAAACGTGATGGAAATAATGAAGTATATATAATGGATTATGATGGAAAAAGGCAGAGAAGAATTACTTTCAATGACTATGTTGAAATTCTTCCGAGTTGGAGTAAGGATAACGAGAAAATCCTTTATACTTCATATAGAAAAAATAATCCTGATTTATATATGTTTCAGTTATATACAGGACGAACTGAAATACTAGCATCAAAAGGGGCCAATTTTTCAGTTGACTGGCATCCTGATGAAAATAGAATAGTTTTTACTTCAACAAAGGATGGAAACGCAGAAATATACACAAGAGATATGGGAACCGGGAAATTAAAAAGGTTGACTTTTAACAGGACAATTGACACCACTCCATCATGGAGTCCCAATGGCAGAGAGATAGCCTTTACTTCGCAGAGAAGTGGGAATCCTAACATATATGTAATGGATGCAGAGGGTGCTAATATAAGAAGAATAACTCACGAAGGAACTTATCATGATTCTGCTGCCTGGTCTCCTGATGGTACAAGGTTGATATATGTTTCCAGAATTGAATATAGATTTGATCTCTATGTCTACAATTTTAAGACAGACTCGACAATAAAGTTAACTGAAGATTCAGGAAGAAATGAAAATCCAACATGGTCACCGGATGGAAGACATATAATTTTTTCATCAAATAGAAATGGTAGATACCAATTGTATACAATAGATTATGATGGTAAGAATTTAATGAGATTGACTTCAAAAGGGGAGAACATATCTCCAAAATGGCAGAAGAAATAATTTGACAAATTTTATTTTGTATATTATAAATATAACTTAAACATTACATAATGGAGGAATTATGAAAAAAATAGTTATTATTGGAATGTTAACCTTGAGCTTATTAGTCTTTTTTAGTGGTTGTGGAAAAAAAGTTAAGACAGAAGCTGTTGAAAAACCAATCGTTAAAGAGGTTGTTGAAAAGACCGTTAAAGCTGAGAAACCCGAATTGACCGAAGAAGAAATATTTGCAAAAAAGAGTCTTGATGAAATTAATAGTGAAGGTCATTTAAATGAAGTATATTTTGATTTTGACAAATATGATGTAAGAGAAGATGGCAAATTAGTTTTACAGGCTAATGCAGATTGGCTTTTATCTCATAGTAGTATTGAATTCATTGTTGAAGGTAATTGTGATGAAAGAGGTACTATTGAATATAACATAGCACTCGGAGAAAAAAGAGCAATGTCTGCTAAAAAATATCTTGTATCCCTGGGTGTTCTTACAGAAAGGATTAAAGTAATATCTTATGGAAAAAGTAAACCTGCAGTAACTGGAATTAATGAAGAAACTCACCAGAAGAATAGAAGATCCGATTTTAGGATAGTAAAAAAATAAAATATTTAAATTAGGATTTAGGGAAGTATTATGAAAAAAGTTTTTATTGGTCTGTTCATATTGATTTATATATTTTCCGCTTTTTCTTTCTCTATTAGGAAAGGTGAAAAACTTATATTAGAAGAGTTATTTAAGATACAGGAAATTTTGAAAAATTTTGATAAAAAAATAACTCTGGTTGAAACAGATTTTTCTGCGATTGTAAAGAAGATTGATAAAATTGAGGTTCAAGTGGGTGCAATTGTAAAAAGTCAGGCTGATGAAAGTCAAACTAAAGAAAATATTATAACTAACCTTGTTTTTTTTAAAGAAGAGTTAAATGAATTAAAAAATAAGCTTAATGGAATTAGTGACAAATTGTTTACAATTCAAAGAAGTGGAGATGTAAATGGGGTAAATAGTGAGAATGGGACAACCGCTACACCTCCCAATCATACTATTACCCAAACTCCAAAAAATACTTATTATATAGCATACTCTGATTATCTAAAAAAAAACTATGACCTTGCTATTGAAGGTTTTTTTCAGTTTTTAAAACAGTTTCCCAATAATAATCTTGCTGATAATTCTCTATATTGGATTGGTGAATGTTATTATTCACAAAAGAAATATCCTGATGCAGTCAGAGTTTTTGCAAAACTGATTGCAGACTATCCAGATGGTGATAAAATCCCAGCTTCTATTTTGAAAAAAGGATATTCACTGATTGAGATGGGCAAACAGGATGAAGGCGTTTTAGCCTTAAAGGAATTAAATTCGAACTATCCTTTGTCTGAAGAGGCTTCTCTAGCTCAACAGAGAATAAAGGATATACAGGGGTAGTATAATGAGTCTTAAGAGTATGAACAGGGTTATATTAATAGGCCGCGTAGGAAAGGATCCCGAGGTAACTCATATCCCAAATCTTGGAAAAGATGTTGCTAAGTTCAGTCTAGCTACTGATGAAGGATTTATGGATAGAAACAATCAATGGCAGGACAGAACTGAATGGCATAATATTGTTGCATGGGGGGGAGTTGTAAAAATAATTGAAAGAAGTGTAAAAAAGGGAGCACTTATTGCAATTGAAGGTAAGATAAAAACAAACAAATGGCAGGATAAAGAAGGTAATAATCGATATACAACTGAAATATCATTGGATAATATTACATTACTTGAGAAAACAGGTGGTGGTGGCGGTTCCTATGATTCTGGAGCTGGTCAAAATGATAATAATTATAACCAGAATAGGCAACCGGCACAGAATAATCAAGGTAGTTACTCGAATCAAGCACCACCTTCTGTTGACATTAATAGCGATATTGACTATTCACCTGAAGACAGTGGCGGAGGAGATCCTTTCTAAAGAAAATGGCATTTGTAAATTATAATAATAAAGAAATTACCATAAAGATTGTTTATTATGGTCCAGCATTGAGTGGAAAAACGTCATGTTTGAGGTATATATATTCAAGTAAATCTCTTGAAAAGAAAGGAAAGCTAATAACCCTTGATACAGATGGCGACAGAACTCTGTTTTTTGATTTTTTACCTATTGAATTAGGGAAAATTGGAGATTATACTGTAAAAATACAATTATATACAGTGCCTGGCCAGGTTGCTTATGATACAACAAGAAAACTAGTACTTCAAGGAGCTGACGGGATTGTTTATGTAGCAGATTCTCAGGTCATTATGAGAGAGCAGAATATTGAGAGTTATAATAATCTTATAAAGAATATGAAGCTTAATAATCTTAATGATAAAAACATACCAATTATTCTTCATTTCAATAAAAGAGATCTTAGTGAAGTTTTAACTATTGAAGAGCTGAATGATGTATTAAATCAAGATAATAAGCCCTTTTTTCCAACTATAGCTACAAGTGGAGAAAATGTTATTGAAGGCTTACATTCAATAATGAAAATGGTTATTATAAATTTAAAAAACAAATTAACTATTTTTCAAAAAGACAAAACTGTAATGTTCTCAAAAGATGAAGTTACTGCTGCAACGGAGTTTAAAGAAGATCTTATGGCTCCAAATATGGAAGAACCGATAAAAGATATTGATGATGATATCTTTGAATTAGATAGTCCAGTTGAGAATATTTCTGATGGACAGGATAAAGATGAAATATTTAGTCTGGATGATGTTGATATAATTACTGATGTAAATAAAAACAATCATAAAGTTGAAGCTCCAGCAGTGGTTTTAACCAATGAGATAGTTGAAAAAAAACCATTTCAAAAAAAAGAAGCGATTGAGACAACATACACAGGAAATGAAACTATTAATTTAAAAAAAAATATTAGTTCGGGTTTTGATGGGAATGAAATAGCCTTACCGATCAGTATTTCTGTTCCTGATTATAAAGATGAGATAAAAATAAATTTAAACTTAACCTTAATATTAAAAAGAAATAGTTAAATGCAGCAAAAATGGGTAATATTTTTTTTACTTTTTATACTTAAACTCTCTGTTTTCTCACAAGAAAAATATTTAGAAAAGACTGTAGAAAATTTAAGTGGAAGTGTATCCTCTTTCTTACAGGATAAGCGGAATCCGACCTTATCTGTAGTAAGTTTAAAAAATGCTACAAATTTGTCAGATAATGCTGTACAGAAAATATATCAACTTATAGTATTCAGGATTGAATCCAATCCAAAAATAAAATTTAAGGACTCTATGCTTAGTTTTGTTGATGGCATCGGAAAATTCAAAATTAATAGAAATAGAGGACTCAGATATTTAATGTCTCTAAATATTATTCGTAATAAAAGTAAGATTGGTATTGGACTAACTTTGTATTCTGTAAATCTGGATAAGATGGTTTTTACTAAATATCTTGAATGGGATGCAATTCAAGGTGAAATAAAGTTTCTAAATATTCAAGAAAATAAGTTTAATGATTTTGGATTTGAAAAAATCATTGAGATTGGATCCAAAAAGGGTCTTTTAGATATGAAAACAAGAATAAATGAAAAAGGTGATCTTCTCTATCATTTTTATTATTATGATAGAATTCAAATATTTAAAAAAGAAAATAATGTACTGCAGAAAAAAAATGTTATAGAATTAGTATTAGATAAAGGATATTCTCCTGCTATTGAACCGGAAGGAAAACTGTTTTTCTTTAATCATGATGGTAACAAATTTATGGTTTTAGGGAATAATTACTCTAGTAAGTCATCTGTTTTTTCTCTTACAGATAATGTCTGGAAACTATATTCTAAAATAGATTTTATCCCTTTTGAGATATTTAAAAGAAATGGAGAGCGTTATTTTATAGGTGGAAAATATGAGTATGGGAAAAACTATTTTAAAAACAAACTCATATTAAAGAGCATAAATGGAGTAATAAACAATTCTAATGATGAATATTTTAAGTCTATTAAAAAGTTTTATTCAATTTCTTTTTTGAAAGAAGGAGATAAAATTAACTCTATGTACACTATCGATACAAATTATAATTTTATAAATTATGGATCAAACTTTGAAGTTTTAGGTGATGATAAAGGTGGAAATGGTTTTGCTTTGTCCAATTTAGACAATAAATGGATTATAAAAACTGCATTTTCAACAGGGAAGGATAAATTAAGGTTTTTTAAAATCAATGAAATTGAAGCAAACCCAAAATATGAAAAGAATGTAGAAGGGGAAATTTTATTTGTAAATGAGGGTAAATGGAACGACAACGTAGGTGTCTGGATCTATTTAAAAACAAAAATTCACAGCTACTTTAATTATAAGCTTCAATTCTGGAGTAAAAAAAATGGGTTATAAATCAAAAGTATTTATAATAATCCTTTCACTGCTATTTATTGGGGCAATAAAAAATTATTATGGTGGAATTGTAAAAATTAGATTAAACGAACCTACAGATTTTATAATTTCATCTACAAATTACTCGGATATGGTTTTTTATTCATTAATCTATGAGAATTTTTTTTATTTAAATAAGAATGGGGAAATTTATTCTAATATATTTAAAGAGTTTAAATATAGCAAGGAGAATAGATCGGTAGTATTAAAGTTAAAAAAAAATCTTAAGTTTTCTAATGGCACAAAAATCTTATCACAGGATGTAATAAAATCATTTAATAGTTTTATAGGGAAAAAATATGGTGAAGCCAAGAGACTTGGTAAAGTTACAAAGAGTATCTCTAAAAAAAATGAGAAAATTATTCTTGCACTTAATTATGATTTTCCTGATATTATGGATTTATTAACTGTACCACAACTTGTAATCACTTCAAGCACTCCTGGAGCTTTTTCAGGCCCGTTTTATCCAGTTAAATGGGTAAAAAATAAGAATATGATTCTATATGCAAATAAACTTTATGCCGGTGGAATTGCATATCTTGATAAGATACAAATTGATTTTGAAAACTATTTTTATCCTGATATTTTTTTATCTAAACCCGGTACAGGCACAAATGGGTCTCATAAAGAATATAATTCAGGCGTTTATCAAAATTATTATATAAGTTTTCCTAAAGGAAATATTGGGAAGAATACACGTATTGCATTTTATTCTATTCTTAAAGCATTTTTTACTTCACAGGGTTACCCTGAACTAAATGTACTAACTTCTGAAGCTGAATCACCTCTTTCAATAAATATTAAAAAATTTACAAAAAGAAAAATTAGAACTATATTAACATATTCAAATATTAAAGTTTATATAATTTCAACTTTAAAAAACATAGAGTCTGAGATGATAGAGTTCTTCAAACGTTATAGGATAAATATTGAGATTGTTTTTGTAAAACATAGTGATCTCTCAACCTTATTAAAAGATACTTCTGTAAAATATTTAATAGTTGAGAAAGTTTTTCATAATGGTATCTCTTTAAGTGAGAAGATAAAAAGAATAGTCAGAGAAATGAGTTTTATAAGGTTTGATGAACATTATTTTGCTTTGATAGAACAGTTGAACGAAATAATTAATTTGAGAGATAGTGAATTGCTTATGGAGCAAATATCAAGGATTATTCAAAAAATAATTAGTGATGGATATCTACTCCCTATATCTCAAAAACAATACTCCTTATACTTGAAAAAAAAATTAAAAGGTATTATTATTGATTATTATGGAAGACCAATTATACATAAGTGTAGATATGAGTTTCCTTTAAATGAAAGTAAGGAGGAAAATAATGGGAAATAAAAAGTTTTTTCTATTAGTTTTTTTATTATTATCAATTTCTAATTATCTACTACCATTTGAGTTTGGGCTTATTGCAGGAAAAAATACAAAGCCTTCTCAAACTACACTTGGTTTTTCTGCAGGAATGGGGCTTCTAATTCCAATGGTTAAGTTTGAGTTTGAATTAATGAAACAAAATAGTACAGATCAAAAAGCTGCTGGAGTTGGATTAAAAATAAAAAAAAAGGTAGGAAAGTTTGCCCCATATGTTGTGATTGGAGCAGGTACAAGATTTGAGAAATTCTCTGTCACTTTTAAAAACTATGATTATTTTACTTATATTGGAGGAGGAGCACACTTTAACATGCTACAATTTTTTTCACTCAGATTTGATGTAAGATACCAGAGTTATAGTGAGGAAAATAATGTTAGATTTTCAATCGGTGTATTTGCACATCTTTAAGCTAAGAATTGATGAAAAATATTGAGGCAGTTATATGAAAAATTTACTACTTATCGATGATGAAATTGATTTAGTTGAGAGCTTACAAGAATTCTTAACATTAGAAAATAAACTTTTTGCTATACAAATTGCATTTTCAGTTGATTCTGCAAAGGTATTAATAAAAGAGAATAATTTTGACCTGATAATTACAGATATCAGGATGCCTGAAAAAAGTGGTCTGGAACTTTTAGTTTTTCTAAAAAACATTGAATATATGGGCGAAATCATGGTAATGACAGCTTATGGTGATTCTGAAATAAAGTCACATATAAGAACTCTAGGGAGTGCAGAAATTATTGCCAAACCATTTAAATTTGAATGGTTTAAAAATATGCTCATTGAATTTTTTAAGAAAAAAGGTTTTTCCGGCACTATCGATTCAATTGATTTGACAACTTTATTGCAAGTGATTCATCTTGAGAAAAAAACAACCGGTATAGAGATTAAAATTGAGAAAGAGACTGGTTTTTTATATTTTATTGATGGAGAACTGATAAATGCAGAATTTAGAGGGTTTTCTGGAGAAGAGGCTGCATTTAAGTTAATTGGATTAAATAGCGGGCATTTTAATCTAGTAAAAAATAAAAGATCACTAAAGACACGTATAAATGTTCCATTTATGAGCTTTCTCCTTGGTGTCATGAAAAATGTTGATGAGTTAGTTGAAAAGAAAATAAATACTAATCCAAAAAAAAAGAAAAAAAAGATAAAAGATACTTTACTCTCTAATTTTCAGGAAATTATTGGTTATAAATGGATTGTTTTTTTTAATAATGAAGAAGAAGTTTTATTGATGGATAATAAAAATGGAACTGAAGTAAAGCAACTTATATCAATGTTTAGTAATCTATTAGATAATGCTGAGTTTGTATTTCAGGAAGAGGATCACGGTAATATTGAGTTTGTTCTAATTCAAATGCAAAAAGGCATTTTCCTTTTTACAGAGATAAAAAAAAAAGAGATAAGAATGATTATGAATTTTGAAATTAATGCTGATCTTGATACAGCTAAATTTATTATTAAAAAAATTGTAAATCAAATAGATGATTTTATTAGCTGAATTGTTTATTAAAACGGTTTGACTAAACTTTGCAGGAAAGGAAACATGGCAAAACAGAATATAAGTAAAAAAATAGCTGATTTTTTTGTCTTGCATTTTCCTCAGGGTCGAAAATATATGGTTCTATTAGCTGATGAGCTTTTTTATCTTTTTCAATATTTAGTAAAACGAAAAGGTGTATATCCTGGAGAGATAATTAAACAATTTTTTTTTATGGGTTATGGATCTTTTCCCATAGTAACATTAATATCATTTTTGGTAGGTGTCACAATCTCTATTACAACTATTCAACAGCTACAAATCTTTGGTGCAGATATTTATCTTGCAGATATTGTAGGATATGGACTTATAAGAGAACTAGTCCCATTAATGACGGGTATTATTCTTGCCGGGAAAATAGGTGCCTCCGTAACAGCAGAAATTGCATCAATGAAAGTTCTTGAAGAGATAGATGCACTAAAGGTAATGGGAATTATACCAGAAAAATTTCTAATGGTCCCTAGACTCATTGGCATTACCTTCGCTATTCCTTTTCTTGTAGCAATTGCAGATTTCATTGGAGTTTTAGGAGGGATTATTGTCGGCAAAGTTGTCGCCGGAATACCTGTTATAGTTTTTTATAATGAAATGCTGACAGTAGTTGGAGTAGGAGATTTTTTAATTGGTTTGGCTAAAACGCTTGCTTTTGGGATAATTATTGTTATTAGCAGTGGATATAAGGGGTTTACTGTATCCATGGGGGCTCAGGGAGTTGGAAAGGCAACAACAGAATCAGTAGTTTTATCAATTTCCTTAATAATAATTATTGACTGTATATTTGCTTTATTATTGTATTAATATGGATGAATTATTAAAAATACAGAACTTGTCAGTAGGATATGAAGGCGAAGTTGTACTACAAAATCTTGAGTTTTCTGTAAGTAAGGGAAAGATTACAGTGATACTTGGAAAGAGTGGTTCAGGAAAGTCTACAATTTTAAAAACTATTATTGGTCTATTGCCTCCTATTTCAGGAGAAGTTCTGCTATCTGATGAAAAAATAGATTATTCTTCAGAAATCTCATTAAGTAAATTTTATAGTAAGATAGGGGTTTTATTTCAGAATGGAGCTTTATTAAACTCTATGGATTTGTTTGACAATGTTGCTTTGCCCTTAAGGATGAAATTTTCTGATATTACAGAACAGGAAATTAAAGAGAGAGTGTTGTCTAAACTGGACCAGGTAGGACTCTTGAAGTTTTATGATAAATTTCCTTCAGAATTATCCGGTGGGATGAGAAAGAGAGGTGCCTTATCTAGAGCGATGATTCTTGAACCGGAATTAATTCTTTGTGATGAACCATCTGCTGGGCTTGACCCTGTTACTGCAAGTGAACTTGATGACCTAATGAAAAAAATGAGAGATGAACTAAATGTTACACTTATTGTTGTTACTCATGAATTAAGATCTATTAATACCATTTCGGATTATGCTCTTGTATTGAATGATGGAAGAACTGAGTTTTTTGGAAGATATACGGATATGAAAAATTCAAGTAATGAATTTATTAAAAATTTTTTAAGGAGTTGATTCTAATGATAACAAAAGAACAAAAAAGAAGACTCAGTATATTTGTGATATTATCTACAATTATTTTAGGATCAATACTATTTATGTTAATCTATCCTAAACTGAAAGGAAAAGGGGAGATATATATTATTGATTTTAAAAATAAATCTGTAAATGGATTGAATAAGGGGTCTGATGTAAAATATCAGGGTGTAAAGGTAGGAAAAGTAGATGATATTGAAGTAAATAAGGATGATTTGAGTTCTATACTTGTCTATATTGAGTTGAAAAATGGGTTTCCTGTTAAAAAAGATATGACTGCAACTCTCCAATATGCAGGAATTACCGGGTTGAAATATATTGAAATTGAAGGTGGGATGAGCTCATCTGAAGAACTATATCCGGGTTCAAAAATAAATGTTGGAAAAGGATTTGGAGAAAAAGCTGAGAATATTGTTAAAAACATTGATATGGCAATAAAGAATGTCAATAAATTAATTGGAGATAAAAACGAAAAAAAAATTAAAGGATTGCTGGAAAATCTTGAAAAAAGTTCAGGGATCGTAAAAACAGTGTTGGGCTCAAAACGAGAAACCGTATCAAATGCCCTTAATAATATAGAAAAAGCTTCAAATAAAATTACCAATGTCGTTGAAGATCTTAATCGGTTCACAAAAAAGTTGAATAGTTTAACTGATCAGTTAGATATAAAAAAAATTACAGAAAATTTCAATAAGATGGTAGTGAATATATCTGATAGATTTTCCAGGAAGGAATTAGGAAAGGTTTTGGCGAATATTGATTTAATGGTAAAAGCAACTACTACCGGAGTAAAGAAACTTGATATGAGTGTTCAAAAAATCGAAAATAATTTTAGCAGAGCAATGGAAAATCTTAGAGAGTCTCTCGATAATATCACAAAATTTACCCGTGATATTGCAGAAGATCCAACAAGTTTATTGTTAAAAAAAAATAGAAGCAGGAGGAAATAATGATTAATAAAATGAGGAAATTTTGTTTACCGTTAATTACTTTTGTTTTTACATTTTTCATGTTTGGGTGTTTTTCTTCTCCTTCAAAGCGGTATTTTCAAATTAATATAGAAACATCTGTTGATAATAATGAAAATAGTATAAAAAAAACGATCCTGTTAAAGGATATTATAGTTAGTGAATTTTATGATGATTACAGATTAGTATATAGAAAATCTCCATATGAAGTAAATTACTATTCATACGAATTCTGGTCAATTAAACCGGGAAAATTAATTAAAAAAGCCATTATTAACTATCTGAAAACTAATAATGATTATCTAATTATTGGAGAATTTTCTGATTCTAAACCAGATTACTATATTGATGTATTACTTAATTCAATTGAAGAAATAGAAAAAAAAGATAGTTGGTATGGAAGATTATCAATGAGCTTTGCATTATATAGTTTTAAAACAGATGAAAAATTATTAAGTTTTAATTTTGATAAAACTAAAAGGTTTCCTGAAAAGCGGGTTACGTATTTGCCAAAGGTAATCTCTGAAATCTTAAAGAATAATATAAATATTTTTATAAATAAAATAAAAAAAATGGAGAAAAAAAATGATAAAAAAAATTGATCATATTGCTATTGCTGTAAAGAACCTGGATGAAGAAATAACCAGGTATAAAGATGTACTTGGATTTAAGTTTCTTGGTACAGAAGTTGTAGAGGAACAGAAGGTAAAAGTTGCTTTCTTTGAGATTGGAGATGTATTTATTGAATTAACTTCTCCAACTTCTGATGATTCACCTATTTCAAAGTTTATTGAAAAAAGAGGGGGAGGAATCCACCATATTGCCTATGAAACAGATGATATTATTAAGCAAATCCCTGAACTTGAGAAAAAAGGTGTCACAATGTTAAATAAAGAGCCAAAAAAAGGAGCTCATAATGCAAAGATAGCTTTTGCACATCCAAAGAGTTTTGCAGGAGTACTGGTAGAATTAAAAGAAAAATAATGGATTAATAGATTATGTCTAATGTAGTCAGTAACCAAATTATTAAATTAGGAAATTTAAAAAATGAATTAAAGAATATTATTAATGAGAGTGAAAAAAAATTTTCAAAACAAAATAAAGAAATTGCAGTTGGTTTTTTATGGGAACATACGTTAATTGTTGCCTCTATAGCTAAAAAAATTGCGAAACTTGAAGGAATAGATACTCATTTACCAGAAATAGCAGCCTTATTTCATGATGCTGGAAAATTCAAGGATGGTTTTTATCATATTGATGATATTCCAGAAGAGGAGATTGCAGCTGAAATAGCTCAAGAAACTTTAATTAAGTATGGATATAGTAAAACAGATGTTGTTTTGGTTAAAGAAGGCTTATTAAACTTATATAATGAAAATAAGTCTTCTAGTATGATTGCTGACCTGATTCATGATGCAGATTTTCTTTCAAAATTCGGATCTATTGGAGTTGCCGCTTTTTTTACAAAAATGGCTCTTAGAGGGAAAAATATCAATAGCGCTGTATTAGGCAATTTAAGTAAGGAATTGACCTATGCTTCGGTTCTACCATTAAATATGAGGACTAAAAGTGGAAGAATACTTGCTCAGGGAAAAAAAGAGAAAACAATAAAGTTTTTTTCAGAACTTATTAGTGAATTAAGAGATGACGGTGTAAGCGATTTTCTTATAAGGAAAGAGAATTGGATATGCATTGAAAAAGAGAGTAGAACTGTTGAGGTATTTCTTGTGACAAATAAAAAATGTCAGAATTGTGGTAGAAAATATAATTCTAATTTTTCTGTAGAGAAAGGTATAAAGTGCCAGAAACTAATTCTGGATATAGATTGTTCCGGATGTAACGATAATTATCAAGTATCATTTTGTTTACCGGAAATAGTATAAAAAGAGGGAAAAATGAATAAAGACAAAACAAAACCAGAGTGGCAGTTAATAATAGAAATGCTGGAAACGATTGATGTTGCTCTGCTTAATCGGATTGTTAGAAGAATGATACATTATCTTTTTTCTTCCAATGTCCCTGGAATTGCAAAACATATGCAGGAACTTGATTCTGAAGATACCAGTGATGGAAAACTGAACTCTCTTTATTCGAATATGCCCCATCCTAAAAAAGATATGGGATCTATGAAAATATTTTCAGATAAAGTGTTTCAGATAGCAGGGGAGAACATAAAAGATGATGAAATAACAGCTCAGATAAAATTCCTATTAGGAAGGGAAAGAAGCCGTTTTCTATCTTTTGCATCTGAGAATGTAAATATTTCGCTATCAGAAATATCTGAAGTGCTGTCAAGGTTTATGAAAATTCCCAGAGGGGAGATGTATCTATCGGATGATGAATTTATTAATATAAGAGTGTTTTTAATTAGAAGATTTTTTACTGATAATTTATATTATATAAATATTGCAAAGCATTATTTGCTTGTTAAACAATTCAATAGTTTATTGAAAAATGTTATCGGTGCAGCTAAAGGATCAGGCAAACTTGGTGGCAAAAGCTCGGGATTAATTTTAGGGTATAAAATAATTGAGGATGAAAAAAAGAATAATCCATTATTGGAAAATATTAAAATTCCGAAAAGTTGGTATATTACTTCTGATACATTAATTGATTTTATACATTATAATGCTCTTGAAGAAATGTTAAGTTTGAAGTATCTGAATACTGAAGAGATTAGAACAGAATATCCGTACTTGCAACAGATATTTAAAAATTCATATTTTCCTCCGGAAATTGAAAAAAAATTAGAGAATTTGCTGAGTAAAATTGGGCAGAAACCAATAATAGTCAGGTCATCAAGCTTATTAGAAGATAGTTTTGGGGCAGCATTCTCCGGGAAATATAAGAGTCTTTTCCTTTCTAATATGGGAGATTTAAAAGATAGATTAAGTGCATTACTTGATGCTATTGCAGAAGTATATGCAAGTACATTCGGACCAGACCCTATTGAATATAGAAAAGAAAGAGGATTAATTGATTTTCAGGAACAGATGGGGATATTAATTCAGGAAGTAGTTGGTAATAAGATTGGAGATTATTTTTTTCCAACTTATTCAGGGGTTGCCTTTAGCAATAATGAGTTTAGATGGTCATCAAGAATTAAAAGGCAGGATGGCATGGTCAGGATCGTTGCCGGACTAGGAACCAGAGCTGTAGATAGAGTTAGTAATGACTATTCAATGCTTGCCTCACCTGGGCAACCGGGAATTCGGGTAAATGTTAGAAAAGAAGATATTATTAAGTATTCACAAAATAAAATTGATGTTATAAATTTAAAAACTAATAATTTTGAAACTAAAAATATTGATGAGATTCTAAAGGATTCTGCTGATAAAATTCCCGGCATCGAAAAAGTGATTTCTATAAATAAATTTGGTGATATAGCACCTCCAGTAGGAGTATTATGGGACCCACAGGAATCAGATATGCTGGTAACTTTTCAGAATTTAATGGATAACTCAGGGTTTTTGAATGAGATGGATATAGTACTAAAATCTCTTAAGAAGGCTTTTAAATCACCTGTTGATGTCGAATTTGCATCTGATGGCAAAGATCTTTATATCTTACAATGTCGTCCTCAAAGTCAATCAAAAACCGGTGAAATAAAAGAGTTACCGAAGAATGTTGAAAAGAAAGATACAATCTTTATTGCCTCAGAATATATTACTTCAGGTTTTGTTAAGGATATTGAATATATTGTTTATGTTGATGGAGATAATTATGGAAAGTTGCCAGAGAAGGGTGACATGAAGGAGGTGGCAAATATTGTTTCTTCTCTAAATAAAAAACTCCCTCCAAAGAGTTTTATTTTGATCGGCCCTGGAAGATGGGGAAGCAGGGGAGATATTAAACTTGGAGTACCTATAACCTATAGTGGAATAAATAATTCTTCAATGTTGATAGAGCTTGCTTATAATAAGGATGGTTATGTTCCGGAATTATCTTTTGGTACTCATTTTTTTCAGGATCTTGTTGAAGCTAATATTAAGTATCTTCCAATTTATCCGGATAGAGAAAAAAGCTTTTTTAATATAGAGCTAATGTTTAATGAAAAAAACAGTCTTTCTGATTTTGTTAAAACAGATAAAACAATGCAGGATGTAATTAAAGTTATTTCAATAAAAGAAATATTTAATGGAAAAAAAATGTCAGTAATAATGGATGGTGAAGAAAATAAAGCAATTGGCTTTGTTGATTTTAACTCAAATTTAGAGTAGAATTTGCTGATGATTATTGAGTATTTAAAGAAAAGAAAAGAACAAAAAGTAGCAGAAAAAAAGTTGTTGGCAGAAAAGCGGAAAGAAATTGGTATATTCCGGGAATATTTTGAATTGATATCAGAAGTCTTGATATATGTTTTTTTTGTGATGACATTTTTATTGCAGTCATTTGTTATCCCAACGGAATCAATGGTTGACACTATTCTAGTTGGTGACCATTTACTTGTAAATAAAGTAGCATATTCCAGATCATTAGGTCCTCTTGATAGTTTCCTTCTGCCACAGCAGAAAATTGACAGAAATATGATTGTTACATTTAAGTCTCCACCTGAAATGAAAAAGGAATATGTTAAAAGAGTCATTGGATTACCCGGAGATCTAATTCGTATAGAAAATCAGAAAATATTTATTAACGGCAAACCATTTGACGATAAGTTTGGGAAATATAGAGCCGATTATCCTGACAAAACTTATACATATAAAGAAAGGCAAAGATTTTTAATTATTGAGGGGGTTTATATCCGTCAATTCTTCAGATGGCATAAAAAAGGAAGTACAGAACTTCTCAGTAGAAAATTTTATTTGGATAGCGGTCTGGTTAATGAAGAATTATTCAAATTTGAATTATCTTCAAATGAGAAAATTTATGATCTGGATGAGTTATTAAAAAGAAAAAAAGAATTGGTTTCAAGTGAAAATTTTCAATTAAATAATTTTAATATTGAACGGTTTGGACATGAATGGATAAGAGACAATTTTCCTTTAGATATAAAAGATTATGAATTTGATAAGGAATTTAATTCAAGAGTAGACTATTCAAAGAATATTGTACAGAAAAATGGAAAAAACCATTTCAAAGTTCCTGCTGGACATTATTTTTGTATTGGTGATAATAGGGACAATAGTTGGGATTCAAGATTCTGGGGACCTGTACCAGAGGACTATATTATTGGAAAACCCTGGAGAATATATTGGTCGTATGAAGCAGATGATTATCTTGTACAGGGAATTGGGAATAAGATTAAAGGATTATTGGATACGGTTTTGAATTTTTTTTCTAAAACAAGATGGGAAAGAACGGGAATGCTTGTAAAGTAAAAGGAGATATTTAATGTCAAAAAGAGCACTTATTACAGGAATAACAGGACAGGATGGGTCTTATCTTGCGGAGTTTTTACTATCTAAAGGTTATGAAGTATTTGGTATGGTTAGAAGATCAAGTATGGAGAAGTTTGACCGTATAGATCATATAAAAGAAAAAATCGAGATTAGACAAGCTGATCTGCTTGATCAGTTCTCTATAATCAGACTTATTGAAGAAATAAAACCTGATGAGATATATAATCTTGCAGCAATGAGTTTTGTCCCTACATCCTGGAGTCAACCAGTATTAACTGCTGAATTTACAGCAATTGGTGTGACGCGTGTCCTGGAAGCTATCAGGGCGGTAAATCCTAAGATAAGATTCTATCAGGCATCTTCATCTGAAATGTTTGGAAAGGTAAAAACAATACCTCAACATGAAGAAACGCCATTTCATCCAAGAAGTCCTTACGGAGTTGCAAAGGTATATGGACATTGGATAACTGTAAACTATAGAGAGAGTTATGATATATTCGGGGTGTCAGGTATACTTTTCAATCACGAATCACCTAGAAGAGGAATTGAGTTTGTAACAAGAAAAGTCACCTATAATGCAGCGAAGATCAAACTTGGATTATCTAAAGAATTAAGAATGGGAAACCTTGACGCAAAAAGAGATTGGGGTTTTGCCGGAGATTATGTAAAAGCTATGTGGCTTATGCTTCAGCAGGAGAATCCGGAAGATTATATTATAGCTACCGGGAAAACTCATTCTGTTAAAGATCTTGTCGAATCAGCTTTTTCAATTCTGGACCTTGATTATAAAGAATATGTAAAACTGGATGAAAGATTTATCAGACCGGCAGAAGTAGATATTTTAATCGGTGATCCGTCAAAGGCAAAAAAAATACTGAACTGGGAACCTGAAACAAGTTTTAAAGAATTGGTTGAAATGATGGTTAAGACTGACTTAGAGTTAGTTAAAAAAGAATATAATTTATAAAGCTTAACTAATTCGAGATTTATATTAATTTATATCGAAACCTTAAAATAATATTTTAATTTGCTGGTATTAATTTTTAAAACTGTATATAAATATCAAACTGTTTTATTCAAAAGTAATTGCAATATTACCTTTCTTTCCAATAAGGATAGTATCATCTATGGAAATGACTGATTTGCTTATTTGATCGCCATTAATGTATGTTCCATTAGTTGAGTTTAAATCTTCAATAATAAATCCATCATCTTTGGGAGTTATCTTAAGGTGAGATTTTGATACTATAGCCTCTGAAATAACTATAGTTGACTTTGATGGATCTCGTCCAATTATTGTGCCTTCATATGGAATTTTAAATGTTCCAATCTTATCACCTCGTACTGAGACAGCAATAGAACTAGTTTGTTCAGGCTTTTCAATCTCAATATTATTTTTTATTTTTTCTGAATCAATATCCAGATACTCAGTTTTATAATCAGGGCTTTCTTCATCTAATTCTGAATCAATTGCCTTCTCCTGTTCTTCATTATTGTTAGTATCAACCTCTTTGTTTTTTGATCTACTTATAAGTGATAATAATATTATTATAAAAAGGAAAAACAAAATAACTCCACCAATTAAGAGAAGCTTGTTCTCTTTCCACATTTCAGCTGCCCATTTTTCAATAGTACATCCTGAAAAAAAAACAGGTATTATTATAATTAATATTAATAACTTATAAGCTCTGAGCATAGTTTCCTCCATAAAAGTGTAATAGTGATGTAACTTACAAATACTATTTCATTATGATATTTTACAATTTCAAAAAAATTATGTCAAGGCTATACTGGCAGTAATATTTAATTGACAAAATTATTTAATGAGGATATAGTTACTGCATTATACAAAAGACTAGCAGGAGATTGGAATATGCAAATATTTGAAGAGATGGAAAAAAGAGATCATGAAGAATTAATCTTTAATTATTTTGAAGATGTTGATTTAAAACTAATTATTTCTTTGCATGACACAACTCCTGGAAGGACTATTGGTGGATTAATGATGAACATGTATAAATCCAATATGGATGCAGTGATTGAATCACTCCGTATGTCTCAAACAATGACTTATCAAAGTGCAACTGCCGATGTTGATTGCGGGGGAGCAAATGCTCTAATTCTCGGTGATCCTCAAACTGATAAAAACGAAGCTTTTTTCAGAGCTGCCGGCAGGTTTATCGAAAGTTTTAAAGGGAAATTATTTGTTTCTCCAGGATTAAGCACAGAGACTAAGGATTTTAAATATATTCAGAGAGAAACAGATTATACAATTTTTGAAAAAAGGATAGATGATAGCTCTAAGCCTACTGCTGAAATTACTGCATGGGGTGTTTACTGGGGTATCAAAGCTTGTGCAAAAATGGTATTTGGTACTTCTGACCTCTCAGGCTTGTCTTTTACAATTCAGGGTGTAGGAAATGTCGGCAAATATGTAGTAGATTATTTAAGACAGGAAAAAACAGAAATTTATATCAGTGATCTTGTTTATGATAATATAAAAGAAGTAGAGGACAAGTATTCTGATATCAAAATCTTAAAACCAGATCAGGTAATGTCCCAAAAAACTGACTTTCTTGTTCCCTGTGCTGTTGGTGGTATTATTAATAAAGATAATATAAAAAACCTGAATTGTAAAATCATTGCGGGCTCAGCATATAATATTTTTACATCTGAGAAACTTATCGATGAGGTTTTCAAAAATGATATCTTATATGCGCCGGTTTTTTTAATTGCTGCTGGCGATCTGTTTCTTCTGGATAAGAACTTAAAAATTGATCTTGATGAAAAGGAAAAGAAAGGTACTGAAATCATATATAATCTTCTATTAGATATATTTCAAAGAGCATCAATCAAAGGAGTTTCTCCATATGAAATTGCAAAAAAAGATGCAATGAACAGATATAAAAAAATAGACCAGATTAAAAACATTTTATGTTAGGTATGTTATTTGAATTAAAGGAGTATTCTAAATGAAGAAAATATATATTCTTACAATAAACCCGG
The DNA here is from genome assembly GCA_965371805.1 of uncultured bacterium. GTDB lineage: Bacteria > Acidobacteriota > Aminicenantia > UBA2199 > UBA2199 > JAOZTV01. The sequence goes on from CBDUZW010000051.1 coordinate 25,990, forward strand.
GTTCAACCTCTACAAAAATTGCCATTTTTAAAGGTGAAGAGCAGTTGTTTTCACAGAATATTTATCATAATGATCAGGAAATATCTAAGTTCTCAAAGATATGGGATCAATATGCATATAGGAAAAAAGAAATATTAAGCTTTATAAAAGAAAAAAAATTTGATATAAAACTTCTTTCATCAGTTGTTGGAAGAGGAGGACTTTTTAAACCTATATTGAGTGGTACTTATTCGATCAATAAGGCGATGCTGGACGATGCACGAGCTGCTGTTCAGGGAGAACATGCCTCTAATTTAGGTGCAGTTTTAGCTTATGGAATTGCGTGGGATAATAATATTTCATCTTTTATTGTTGACCCTCCATGTGTAGATGAAATGGAGGATGTAGCAAGATTATCAGGAAATGCTGCAATAAAAAGAAGAAGCTTATTACATGCATTAAATATAAAAGCAATGGTTAGACAAGCTTCTGATAAAATTGGGAAGCCTCTTTCAGAGCTGAATTTTATTGTTGCGCATCTCGGAGGCGGAATATCAGTAACACCATTACGCAAGGGGCGTATGATAGATACCAGTAATGCTTTAAGTGGGGGGCCATTCTCGCCTGAAAGAAGCGGCTCTTTGCCAACGCTCGATCTTCTCGAGTTAATTACTAAAGAAAAAATTGAGATGGGTGTTCTTAAAAAAATGTTAGTTGGGAAAGGTGGCATGTTCAGTTATCTGGGAACCAAAAGTATGATTGAAGCAGATAATAAATATAAAGCTGGAGATCCTAAAGCAAAACTGGTTATTGATGCAATGGCTTATCAAATCTCAAAGGAAATTGGTGCAATGGCAGCAACTCTTAAAGGGGATGTTGATGCAATAATTTTAACTGGTGGTGCGGCGCATTCAGATACTCTAGTTAAAAACATTTCAGATCATGTTTCGTTTTTAGGCAAAATAATGATTTTGCCTGGAGAGGATGAATTACAAGCTCTTGCTCTTGGTGCATTAAGAGTAATTAAGGGAGTGGAAGATCCTCTTATCTATCCGCAGCAGGTTAAATCAAAGGAGTTGTTTTAATGGAAATTTTTGAATTAATGAAAGATAAAAAACATGAGCAGATCGCTTTTTATACAGACAAATCAGTAAAGTTGAGAGCGATACTTGCAATTCATAGTACGGCTCTAGGTGCTGCACTTGGTGGAATAAGAATATTAAAATATAAAAATGTTGAGGAGGCTTTATTTGATTTGTCAAGGCTCTCAACTGCTATGACGTTAAAGTCAGCCGCAGCTGGATTGAATTTTGGTGGTGGTCAGATTGTTATTATTGATAGGGAAGGTATGGAAAAAACTGAAGCACTCTTCAGGGCTTTAGGGAGATTTATAGAGAGCTTTAAAGGCAGGTTTATTGCTGCTGCTGATATTGGAGTTACAGAAGATTCACTTGAATTTATCTCTATGGAAACAAACTATGTAACAGGATTGCCGTCTTATTGCGGGGGAAGTGGAAATCCCTCTTATATGTGTGCCTACGGGACATTGATGGGGCTATTGGCTTCAGCTAAGTACAAATGGGGTACAGACGATATAAATGGAAAAAAAATTCTAATTCAGGGATATGGGAGAATTGGATCCTATCTAGCTGGTTTTTTAAAAGAAAGAGGTGCAAATGTTGTTATTTCAGATATAGATAGGAAGATGACAGCGTTAGCTGAACAAAAAGGTTATGAAATTATCACTATGGAAGAAAAAGATATTTATTCTCAGAAATGTGATATTTTTGCACCTTGTGCGACTGGAACTATAATAAATGCATCAACTATAGAAAAATTTAATTGTGAGATTATTGCTGGCTCAGCGAATAATCAACTTTTAAATGAAAAGGATGATAAAAAACTGAAAGAGAAGGGAATACTTTATGCTCCCGACTTCATAATTAACCCTGGCGGTAGCATTGGATCTGCTCATGATTATCTTGGATATAAAAAAGAAAAGATCAAAAAAACTACAGAAGATATTTATTATAGACTATTGGAAATATTCAAAACATCCGATCAAAAAGATATTTCAACAAATGAAGCAGCGACCCAGTTTGCATTAAAAAGAATTGACTCTATTAAGAATATAAGAGGGATGTATCATTAGAAATTCTTCTTGTTGTTAAGGATAAAAATTTTAATACTGAGGGAAATTTGGAAGACAAAATTCATTATTCTGTTTGTCCCTATAATTGCTGGCCTGTAAATTGTGGTATAAAGATTTCAGTTACGGATAATGAAACAATTAAATTGTCCGGGAATAAAGCCCATGATGTTAATAGAGGAAAGCTTTGTGTTAAAGGACAAAGTGCACTTGAAATTCAAAATAATGATAACCGGCTTATAAATCCTTTAAAAAGAATTGGTGCAAGAGGTAGTGGGAAATGGGAAACTATTACCTGGGATGAGGCAATAGATGAAATAAGCTTAAAACTTAGTTCAAATATAAAAGCCGGGAATTCGCAGGCAAATGCCATTTATCATAGCCACGGCAATATTGTACAAAGAATTAATTGGAAAATATTAACACCTCGTTTTGCAAATATGAATAATATAACTCTCTGGGATGGGAATTTTCCCTGTTGGTATGATGTTGGTGTAGCGCAGAAAATTACTGGATACTGGGGTTTACATGATCCTGCAGATGCTGGAGAAAATTCCTCAGCGCTTATAAACTGGGCACAGGATCCCTGTGCATCAATGGCGAATATGATTCCTCATATTAATAGAATAAAGGAGAGTGGAGGGAAGATTATTACAATCGATCCAAGGGTAACTCAAACAGCCTCCATAAGTGATGTTCATATACAAATAAAACCTGGTACCGATATTTATCTTGCTAATAGTATTGCAAATATATTGATTACAGAGAGTAAATATGATCATGAATATGTAAAAAAAAATTGTTTTGGTTTTTCTGAATATAAAACACATATTAAAAGCTTTACTCCTGATCTTGCTGCAGAGAAGTGTAATATTAGCCGGGAGCAAATCTTTGCTCTTGCAGACTTGTTTTCAAAGTCAAAGCCCTTATGTATTAATTTAACAAGAGGTGCCCTTGGAAAACACTGGAATGGTGTTCAGATGGTAAGGGGAATACTCAGCTTGTCTGCTCTCTCAGGTAATATTGGTATTAAGGGTGGGGGAGTTATATGGGGAGAAGCTCTTGATTGGAATCTCTCTCTGGATGGATCGGAAAAGAGAAGTAAGGATATTCACTTTCCTGAAAACAATTATAATTCAATCGATTCTGCTTTGGAGAAAGGTATTGTAAACACATTGCTAATTATAGGCGGAAATCCTCTAAGCCAATGGCCGGATTTAAACAGGTTGAGAACTCTTTTGAATAAACTTGATCTAGTTGTCGTTAATGATATATTTTTTAATCATACTGCAAGAGAGGTAGCGGACATTATTCTGCCTGGAACTACATGGTTGGAAGAGTTAGGATTAAGAACATCAAATAGAAGAATCTATATTATGGATAAAGTTAAAGAGCCTCTGGGAAATTGCAGAGAGGCTTCATGGTGGATGGAGAAAATATCAAAGAAACTGGGTATTATTGATTATTTTCCCTGGAAGAATAAGGAAGAATGTTTAAATGACTGTCTCAAATCTGAAGCCTGCAATGGAGCTACAGTAGATAAACTGAGAAATAGCCCTGAAGGCCTTTCAGGAAATTTCCCGGAAATCCCTTATAGTGATGGAAAATTTCAAAGTATCTCAGGAAAATTTGAGTTTTATAGTCAGGAAGCAGAAAAATTAGGAATAAATCCCCTGCCTGTCTATGAAGCTCCCTTAGAAGGGGAGGAAAGAACACCTGATTTATTCAATAAATATCCACTATCCCTGATTTCTTCAAGAAAGAACACACATTTTCACTCATTTCATAATAGCCATATGGAAATTGAAACCCTTAAAGAACTTGAACCTATGCCTTTATTGGCAATAAACCCAATTGATGCTATGCAGAGAGAACTGGAAGATGGGGACCTTGTAAATCTATTTAATGATAGAGGAAAGGGGAAGGTTAGAATTGAAGTAACAACAGAGGTTCCTGCGGGTTTAGTATCTCTTAATGATAGCTGGCCTGAATTAAATATCGTTACTGATTCAAAAGCTCCTGTGTCACCGGAAGTTACATCAAAACTTGGAATGGGAGGTCAGCCTGCATATCAAAATGTATTGGTTGAGATTGAAAAAATACAATGAGTAAAGGTCATTATTATTTTATATTTAACCCACTTCGTTGTTTTGGATGTAATGGATGTGTGGCTGCCTGTAAAAATGTAAATGGATATGATGTAGAAAACTTTTGGAGAAATATCTATAAGATTATACCTGATTCAGGTGATAATAATACACTTTATATATCTTTGTCCTGTAACCATTGCACGAACCCTTCATGTGTGAAAGCATGTCCTGCTGGAGCATTATTAAAAAGAGAAGATGGAATCGTATTACATGATAAGGAGAAATGTCTTGGGTGTCGATATTGTCAGATGGCTTGTCCTTATGATGCAATTAAATGGGATGAGGAAGAAAAGGTAGTTCAAAAGTGTGGTTTTTGCCATGAGAAGTTGGACTCAGGAGAAGAACCAGCCTGTGTCAAAACTTGTTTTGGAGAGGCTTTACAATTTCATTTTGTGAAGGATGAAAAAGAGCTTGAGGGTTTAAAAATAGATATTCCCGGGTTTGTTCATATAGAGAAAAATGATCCTGCTATTAGATTTACGCTAGACATAAAAAAAAAATTCAAAAAGGGAAATAATAAATGAAAAAGGAATTTATTCATATTATTCCACTAATTATATTTACAATTTTTGGAATCATTGGGGCTGCTTTTATTACCGGCAGTCTCAGTCAGATAATAGTTCAAAAATTTTTTGATTCAAGAATATTATTTTTTTTATCCGTTGGATTGGGTTTATTAATAATCGGTATATTTATGTCCTTTCTACATCTGGGACATAAACTCAGAGGCTTGAGAAGCTTGATAGGGTTAAATCATTCCTGGCTAAGCAGAGAGGCCTTGACTGCTGGGATACTCAGTCTTCTGGTGGTTTTGATAATCTTATTGATGGATGGAAGTAAGGAAGCTTTCTTAATATTGCCTCTTATTGGAATCCTTTTAGCTGTATTTTTCGTTTTCTCTATTGGAATGGTTTATAATCTTGATAGTCAGAAATTCTGGAGAGGCTTGTTTGCACTGTTTGCTCCTTTAATTACAATGCTCTATCTGGCTGCTGGAATTTTCCAGATTATAAATGAGCAAGTTGAATTCATAAGAGTTGTATTTGTTTTATTGGGTATTTTAGATATCCTACTGGCTTTTATACGCTTCAGGACTTATTTAAAACTTTTAAGTGACATTAAAATGGTTGTATTTTCAAAAATGGTTAACCTTGTAAAAGGACTGTTTATCTTCAGATTGGTTATCGCTCAGGTATTTTTGCTGTTCTTTGTCCTGGGTCATCATTTAGGATACACTCCACTTCTCATTACCTTATATATTGCAGTTGACAGGATTATTTTTTATGCCGGCTCAGTTAAATGGTCATCAACTGCTGAAGTCAAAAAGTTGAATAATGATATCATAAAAAAAGTCCAGGCAGAATTTTTCAAATAAATGTTTGAAATTTCTTCTTGTATTTCTTCTTAACAGATTTTATAACTCTTAGAACATAAGAGGAATTGTGAACATATTTAATATCTCTCCTTCCCGATATTTTCTAAATTGCATCTCCTTAACGAAACCAATATTATCAATGATAATAATACTTTTTTTTGTTAAATCAAATTTGAATCTTATATATTTTATACTATTATAATCAAGTTCTGGTGTTTTTTCGAAAAAGAGGTTTAAGGGCAATTCATAAGATTGGAGTGTTAATTCAAATGAGTCGCCTATGAATAGATGATCAAATTTAGTCTTAGTTATTTTTGAAATAAAAGTTCTGGGAACTTTCATAAATTTGCTTAATGGTAAACTTACAGTTTTTCCATCAATTAAACCAATTTCAATTGTAAAATCAGTTTGTGCATTTCCTTTATCCTTTCCATATAATTTTGGAAATGCAACTCTTGCATCTGCCAGAGCAAAGGTGAGCAAAGAATCTTTATTAAGTACACTTTCCTCTCTATATTTGTCTGATAGATAGATAGAATAGCTTGGTTTTTTATTCTTTATTCTATCCCATCCAATATAAGAAACTTTATTTCCTTTATAACCATTCCTTCTCCTTTTTATATCTCCCTCTCTCCAATAAGTGAGTCCATTAGTTTTAATTTCAATACCAGTTTTTGATCCAGTTAATAGGTCAACATCCTCTTCGTAATTGCATATAACATTATATGTGGAATCTTCAAAACGATTGATATAGAGGTCATCTGGGAGCCATTTTAATGCAATTTTATAGTCTTTAAAAAGTGAAATGTATGGTTTGTCTTCATATAAAGTGGCTCGAAAGAACGCTAACGCATAAACTTTGGTTAGTTTTTGATGATCATTTCTTGATAATAGTGGTATTTTGTTTAAAAATATATTTAGTGGGAAATTATAATCAAATTTGCTTAAAGATGAATTAAACCGATTATGAGAAGATCGGTAGGAATATAAAATTGACTTGAAGTTATAATCGCTATTATCAAAAGAAATTTTATTAAATAGCTCTGATCCAAAGAGACTGACAGCTTTCCCATCATGTGCTCCTTGAATCAATAAATAGCTTATGTTTTTTAAAGAAACTTTTGTATTAGATGGATGATAATTGTTTTTAGTTGGGGCGATCGCTATTAAGGATTTAATGTCAAAATTAAAATTAAACTTTATATTTGCATTATCTGGATAGTATTTTAATTTATTAAACATTGCAGCCAATGCAATTGCATTTCCTCCAGAAGAATGACCTATTAATCCAATATTAGACAAATCTACTTTTTCAAAAAAAGGATTATCTATTTTTTTATTCCATTTTTTCCATGTTTTCAGATGTTGAAGAATTATCCAGGCTCTGGCATCGTCTTCCTCTTTTAAATTTCCAGTCCATGAATGATTCAAAAAACTTTGATCTATTGAAACTGCAATAAATCCTCTACTTGCTAATAACTCACCAAGATAATTAAAACCACTATTTGAAAAATTTTCCATTTTATGATTGCCGTGAACCATAAGTATTAAGGGTGAAGATTTTCTGCCCTGTGGATACCAAATATTGCCATTAATTGGAAACTGTGTCTCATCAAATCCCCAATATAATTTCCGTAATTTCATTCTGCTTTTATTGCCCTTTAAAAAAGCAGATGCATTAACTGTCTTTGTAACTAAAGACATACTTTCTTTAGAGTCATTTTTTTTACCCAATGGACTTTTATATGTCATTTTTAAGAAATTATATGATCCTTTTTTGTATGGGTTCTTTATCTCATCTTTGCTATTCCTAATATTTGGTTTGATAGAGAGTATGTGATCATTACTTCCTTTATCGATAACAAAATCAATAATCAAATAATTCAAAAAAAGAATAGTGACAATTGAAAGAATTACAAATGCTTTTTTATACCAGGTTGAATATTTAAAACTTGGTGTAAATAAAAAAAAGATAGCACCGCTAAAAAGTGATTCAATGAAAACTATAATAAATCCTATAAAAAAAGCAATGAGTACCGGGAAGTTTAATGCTATCATAAATATAGTTAAACAAAACATAATAATGAGACCTTTCCAATTTACAAATTTATGTAATATAAAAATAAATCTAAGTAATGCACTAAAAATAATTGCAAATATGAATATGGAAATAAGAGTTATTATAATTCCAATTGGTATATCAATTCCAATCCAGAAGCCTGGTCGTACAGTATAGCCAATAATAACAGCAAAGAATGAAAGGAAAATAGTAGCTCCGATAGCAGCACCTTTTCTGAATGGAAGGTCCGGGTATATTTTTCCCCACATATTTGTAAGGGAATTTATTATTTTTTTTAGAAACCTGTAGATTTTGAAAAATATACTACGTTTTTTGAAATCAAACTCATTTGTGTTTTCCATCGAATTTTTAAGACTCATTAATAAAAACCTCCAGTAGAAATTTTTTCCATTTTGTTTAATAATTCTAGAAGAACCTATATTCTATCAAATTTTTTAAAAAAAACAAATATTTTTATTTAGAGATCCGTTATATTGAAGCATTTTGCTCTATATCAGCTTGGATTTTTAATCTTCTAATAATAATACAAAAAAAAATGGCAGTGTAGGTAATTTTTTCATCTTCTGAGAAAAGTTTTCAGTTTTTTTGACTGGGAATATTGTTAGAAGCCTGATATTAAAGGATCCTGTTTTGGCATTGTTCTTGCCTCTATGATATTGAGTCAAATGAATTGGCTTTAGGAGGAACAAAATGAAGGAACATACAAATTTTAATACCTTGTCAGGTCACAATAGTCCGGTAGCTGTACCAAATAAACATGGCAATGTTTTAACAAGGAATAATCTAAAACTCAAAACCTGTATCAAAAAAGATGTACCGATTTATACATCAGATAGATTATTTGAATCTTCCATCGAGACTAATAATGGTTTAGATTCTTCTTTTTCTGATATCGGTCTTATAAATGTGAAGGAAAATCTAGATTTTATAAAAGAACAATCTACTCAACCTGAAGGTAGTAGATTGATGTCAGGAGCTCATCACACTCTATCACTTTCGAGAGTGATGGGATTATTTGGTTAAAAGGAAGACAGGTAATGAATTCAGTGCAATCACAAAAAATACGATTCAATATGAATGGGTTTTTGATAGAATTTGATGAAAGAAATTTTAAATGGACCTGGACTAAATGGGAGTATACATATTCAACTACAGGTGTGAAACGGGTGGTACGGCGTAAAGGCGGCTTGGAGTTTATGCAAATGTTTCGTTCTTTAGTGGGGGATGAAAGTGGCACTAAAGCTTTGTCTCAAATCCGTACGCAACAGGAAATGACAAGTGTATTGAAAAAAAATGGAATTGATTACATTTTTCTATATCAGGGAGAGATCTGTGAAGAAAATGAGTTTAAAACTGTGTCTGAAGCTGAAATATTTTATCAGTTGAATTACTGTACTTCATGGAATCTTACGGACTACTGGTTTGCTTATGATTGTAGTATGGAATCCTGGGGTATGTTCGATGTCTATACAGGGAAACTAGCATTCACACCCGATGAAGTAGAGAACAGGCTTAAACAAAATAATGACTCTAAACCATACCGGCACAAATCAATGTTAAATAAACCTGCTATGACTTTTCATTAATTTTTAATAAGCTATTGATAACATAAAATCTCTTATGCTAATTGAGGTATAAATTTCTTACTTATGGTAAAATATATAATAGGTGGTAAATTATGAAAAAAATATTTATTGTTACTATTATTATTTTACTATTAACATTAAACAGTTTTGGTGAAAAGATTTATACTTTTACAGATATTAATAAACCAAATGCTATCAGTATTAATAAAAACAGCCTGTTTATTAGTGAAAATACCTCTTTGTCTATTTACTCTTTGACTAAATTCAAGCTTATAAAAAAATTTGGAAAAGAGGGTGAAGGGCCAATGGAATTTAAAAAAAACCATATGGGATTTGGTATTAAATTTACTCTTGATTCAAATAGGATATCTATAAATAGTGAAACAAAACTTTCATTTTTTAACCTCAATGGTAAGTTTATAGAAGAACACCGGGTAGTACCTCTAATGAATTTTATTCCTGCTGGTAAAAAATATATATCAAGGGGGCTATCAAAATCTAAAGGTACATTTTCAAAAATCAGTATAAGCCTTTTTAATAGTAAGTTTAAAAAAGAAAAAGATCTTTTTATATCCAATATAGATTTCGGGATGGGTGCAAAAATACCTACTCCAATGTATAATTATGATTATACATTTTATAAGGATAAAATATATGTTTCTACAGGTTCAGATGGAATCAGGATTGATGTATTTGATATAAATGGAAAAAAAGAATTGAGTGTTATTAAAGATTTAGGAAAAAGGCCACTCTCCGGCAAGTATATCTCCAGTGTTAAAGGTCATTATAAAACAGACCCAAGAACAAAGAATTTTTGGGAGTATTTTAAAAAAAATCTTTTATTTTTATCAAATTTTCCCGGGATCAGGAGCTTTAATCTTTATAATGACAAAATATATGTTCAAACCTATCTTGAAAAAGATGGAAAAACAGAATGGAACATTTTCAATTTAAAAGGTTCTGAGCTTGGCAGGATATGGCTTCCTTCAATTGAGGTTAATCCAATTGCAACTGCTCCCTATACTATTTTTAATGGTTTTCTTTACTGGATAACGGAAAATGATGAAGAAGAAGGATGGGATCTTAATAAATACAAAATTCCTCAACTCTGATATTTGAGCTAGTTGCAAAAATTCATTCTACTACAATTAGCTCATCAAATCGACTGTTTTCTTTATATAATCTATCTGTTTATCCATTACTTTTATTGATTTTTCTTGACAATATTTTTTTCTTCACCTATTCTCTAAGGTGATTAAAATACTTATTTGTATAATCTGGAAGAGCTGAAAAATGAAATTTGAAAAAATACGAAGACGTGTATATCAACTCTTAGAGAAAGCACAGGTGGGAGATGTCGCAAGTCTTATAATTGATGTTTTTATTCTTTCTCTCATATTTTTTAATATACTTGCAATTATGTTCGAGACGGTTGACAGTATTCATCAGAAGTATAGTACTGAGTTTCATTTATTTGATCTGATTTCAGTAATTATTTTTACTATTGAATATATTCTCAGGGTATGGGTTTCTGTTGAGGTGGATAATTCGTCAAAATTTTTTAAAAAAAGAATTAAATATGGCTTTTCATTTATGGCCATTGTTGATCTAATAGCAATACTACCTTTTTACCTTGCTTTCTTACCTATTGATATGCGTTTTTTGAGAACAATCAGATTGTTAAGAATCATCCGGATTTTTAAGATTGGTCATTATTCCAATTCACTGGGAACTTTAGGAAGGATATTCAAAAAAAAAAAAGCGGATCTTTTTATTGGTTTATTTATAACGCTTATTTTATTAGTTGTTTTTTCAAATATTATTTATTTTGTAGAAAAAAATGCTCAACCGGAAGTATTTTCAAATGTCTTTCAATCAATGTGGTGGGGGATTATAACTATTACCAGTGTAGGATATGGAGATATGTACCCGATTACTACGATAGGAAAAATTATTGGGGGAATAATTTCATTTCTTGGGATTCTTATTGTAGCAATACCTATCGGTATTCTAGGAGCGGCTTATGTAGAGGATATGAACAATAAGCAAAGGGGGCGAATTCGTCTAATTCATGCAGAAGATCACGTAATTATATGTGGTTATACTCAGATAGTCCATAAAATTGTAAAAGATCTTTTAGCTGAAAATATTGGAAAAAAAATCTTATTGATTACAAAAAAAGATAATCCTGAAATTCCTGGAGTTATATATATAAATGATGATTGGACTAATATAAATGTCCTGGAAAGAGTTAGTATCGGGGCAGCCTCCACCTGTCTGATCATAGCAGAGGGTACTGATGACTCCGGGAAAAATATAGATAATGATGTAATAGATATGAATACAATATTTACCCTCTATAAAATAAAACAAAATTATCCAAATATTCATACTATAGTTGAGTTAATAAATCCCGATCGAATTGAAATGATAAAATCCAATCTTAAAGGTGATGAGATAATATTAAAAGAGATCATTGATGGTAATATGGTTGCAAATTGTGTAAAGTTCTCAAAAATATCAAATTTACTTTATGAAATTCTTAATCCTGAAGGTAAAATAATTAAAGAAACAACGATAGATTTGATTGGTCTTGAAGATTTATGTAAATATGAAGAAGTGATTCTATATGGAATTGAGAATGAAATTACTTTTCTTGGATTTATTAGAGGAGAAAATAATGTATCTCAATTATCTCCAAGTAAAAACATTATTGTTAATAAATATGATAGATTAATTTATATATCAGAAAGGAATCTGCATTTAAAATGAAAAAAAAGGGACATATTATATTCTGTGGATTTACGTCAGCAGCAGAGGTTGCCATAGAAGAATTACATGATGAAATTGCAGAAAAAGGACTTATTATTTTAACTCAGAAAGCAGTACCTAAAATTGAGGGAGTTACTCATCTATCCATGGATTTTTTCAATATAGATAATTTAAGAAGTAGAAAAGTGGGACTTAATGATTGCTCTGTTTGTGTAATCTTTTCAGAATTCAAAAATGGTCAAAATCCAAGAATTGTTGATATGCACACTGTCCTGACTGTTTATAATATAAAAAAAGAAAATCCTGATATTCATATTGTTGCTGAAATAATAAATAGAGAAAATACTGCAATTATAAATGATCTTCAATGTGATGATATTATTTTTAAAGAAACTATCGATCTAAATTTAATTGTAAAATGTATTTTACATCCTAACATTTCTCCAATTATTTATGATTTACTGACCTTTAAAGGGAAAAAGATTAAGGAGACTTCTTTAACAGAAATTGATTTACCTATTGAAAATGTAGTTTTTAAGGATGTGCGTTTACACGGTTTAAAAAATGATGTCACATATCTTGGCTATATCTCAGGCAATGATAAGATAGTATTAAGCCCAGAAAATAATCATATAATTTTGCCGCATTTTCGACTTGTTTATATTGAATAGGATGAAATTATTGATTTTTATGTTTATCTTTCACTAGTGTCCTATAAAAAATCTCTATAATGAAATAAAGTTCTTTGTTTACAAG
>CBDUZW010000052.1:0-38532 GCA_965371805.1 uncultured bacterium
CGAATATGGTGATTAAAAATTCTTTTAAATCTAATATGTTATGGACTCGTACATTATCTTGACATTAAAATTCTACCTTGATATCTTTCTAAGTTAAATAGGAGATTAAATGCCTAAAAAAACAATAAATTCAGACAAGTCTGAAGAAAAATATGTAAAAGCCTTTCATTCCAATCCAGCTATTATGGGATTCAGTGATTTAGAAACAGGAACATACACTGATGTCAATAAGGCTTTTTACGATATACTAGGATTCACACCTGAAGAAGTAATAGGAAAAAAATCAAAAGATGTTTTATATTTAGATAAAAAATTCAGAGATGAGTCTGTAAAAAAACTCGAAGCTCAGGGTTTTCTGCGTAACGAAGAAGCCATAATTTACTGTAAAGACGGGACAAAAATTTATGTGTTATTAAATGCTGAAATTGTTGAAATCAATAAAAAAAAGCATATAATGACCACTGCTGTCAATATAAATCAGCTTAAACTGACGGAAAAACAATTTGAGCTTCAAAAAAACTTAGCAATTGAGCTTAGTAAAAAATCATCACCGGATGAGATATTCGATTCAATTTTAAACCATATATTCAAATTGGAAGAATTTGATTCTGGCGGCATATATCTTATTGATAAAAAAACCGGTTCTATAAATCTTAAATATCACTCAGGCTTGCCTCAAGAATTTGTTGAAAAAGTAAAACATTACGATTTTGATGATTTTAGAACTCAAAAAATTATGAGTGGTGATCCTTTCTATATATCAATAGCTGATGCCCCTGAAGACATGCAAAAAGAACTTGAATTAGCTGAAATAATTTCTTTTGCTGTTGTACCCATCAAGTTTGGTGAGCATGTAATCGGAGCATTTAATTTAGCCTCACGTTCTCATCTTGATATCTCATATCATAGTAGGAAGACTCTTGAATCAATTTCACAAGTTGAAGCAGGTGTAGCAATTAATAGAATTTTAGCTGAACAGGCCTCCAGAGAGAGTGAAAATAAATACAAATCCCTATTTGAACATATGCAGAATGGTGCTATTATGATTGAAATTATATTTGATGAGACTGGAATTCCAATTGATTATGTTTTCCTGGAGATTAACAAAGCATTTGAAGATCAAACAAGCTTGAAAAAAAAAGCTTTAATGGGGAAAAAGGTAACAGAAGCATTTCCTGGAATTGAGAATGACTTAGCAGACTGGATAGGTACATTTGGAAACGTCTCAATGACCGGGATCAGTGCTAACTTTGAAATTTATTCAAAAATGCTAGAACAATGGTTTTTAATTATTGCATATAAAACAAACGAAGGTAGGGTTGCTGCTATTTTTCAGAATATTTCTAATAGTAAGTTGGCTGAAAAGGCATTAGAAAAAAGTAAAGAAAGATTATCTACTGCACTTTATGGATCAAAAAGTGGAATATGGGATAGGATTATTGATACTGGGGAAATGTTTTTTGATGATAATTATTACAAACTATCTGGATATATGCCAAATGAATTTCCTCAAAAATATAAGGAATTTAAAAAAAGGGTTCATCCGGATGAAATAGAAGAAGCAGAAAAAAAAATAAACTCCTGTATAAGTGGTACTGCCATGACTTACCTAGCTGAATTCAGGTTTAAAAAGAAAAATGGTGATTGGATGTGGATCTTAAGTCAAGGTAAAATAGTTGAATATGATGAATTTGGAACTCCGGTTCGTTTTACAGGAACACATATTGACATTACTGAGCGCAAGCAGGTAGAGGAAGATAAAAAAAAACTGGAGATCCAATTGCTTCAAAGTCAGAAATGGGAATCTATTGCTACTTTAGCTGGAGGTATTGCACATCAGTTTAATAATGCCATATCTGGAATTATTGGAAATGTCGATCTATTAGAAATGGATTTTTCCGGATTTGAGGAAATAACCTCATATACTGAAAATATAAAAATATCCTCTATTCGAATGGCAAGACTGGCCCAACAATTACTTGCATATGCCAGAGGTGGAAAATATAAGGAAAAAATTATATCAGGAAGTGAGCTTATCCGGGAGACATTATCTTTTATAGACCATTCAATTGACAATGACATAAAAATAGAAAAAGATATTTCAGACCAGGTTTCCCTCATAAATGTAGATGTCACTCAGATGCAAATGGTAATATCTGCAATTATGTCTAATGCATCAGAGGCAATAGAAGACAGAGGACGTATTAGAATCACATGTAAAAATATAGGGATATCAAAGAAAAAAAACATTAGCATTCCAGATTTAAAGGCTGGGAATTATTACCGCATAAAAATAGAAGATAATGGAAAAGGGATGGATGAAGAAACAAGAACTCGAGTTTTTGAACCTTTTTTTACTACTAATTATGAAGGCCGTGGTCTTGGAATGGCAGCAGCAGATGGAATTATCAAAAATCATGGGGGATTGATCACTGTTGATTCGAAGCTGGGGAAAGGAACTATTGTAATAATTTATCTACCTATAGTTAAGAGTCCTGCAAAAACTATTAAAAAGTCAAATATTGAAGCAGATACAACTAAAAATTCAGGTACTATTTTTGTAATAGAAGATGAAAGAATGGTTTTGGAGATGATTACAAAACAATTAGAACGTTTGGGTTATCGTGTTCTGAGTGCAGAAACTGGTAAAGAAGCCATAGAATTTGCAGAAACCTTTGATGGTGAAATTGATCTGGCAATTCTTGATATGATTCTACCTGATATGGGAGGAAAAACTATCTTTAAGGGGATTATGAAAGCCCGTCCTGAACTGAAGGTAATTGTATGCAGTGGTTATTCCATTGACGGTCCTGCCAGAGAAATTCTGAATGATGGAGCTAAGTATTTTATTCAAAAGCCTTTCAGGATGAAAGAACTTTCAGAATTGTTAAAAAAAACATTAAGGGCTCGCGTATAAATAACCTGGGTTTTATACTGAAAAATTAGAGAGAAATGATGGGAATTATAAAATCGAAAAAGGTCAAACTAAAAACCAAAAGAATCTTTATGAAAAAAGGAACTTGCTCCCGGGCTTTTTTTTATATATTAAACCGTGAATTTGCTAATCCACGTGAAAATGAAGAGCAGGCTTTAGATCCGATGGCAGGTGGTATAGTGCAGCAGGGATATCAATGTGGTATGCTATGGGGAGCTGCAATGGCTCTAGGTACTGAATCTTATCGCAGATGTGGTGACCTTAATCAGGCTATTGGTCAGACGATAGCCGCGACTCAACATATTATGAAATCTTTTTCAGAGAGAGCAAAAACTATTGAGTGTAATGAAATTACCAACTGTGACTTCTCAAGCAAATGGAGTATGGCCAAATATTTCTTTTCTGGAAAATTTTATTCCTGTTTTAGACTTGCCGGGAAATGGGCTCCTGAAGCTATCCAGGCAGCTAATGAAGGGCTATCTATAGAGAGAAAAGATATGGATGAAACCTCAATAAGTTGTGCATCCGAAGTAGTAAGGAAAATGGGGGGCACCGATGAAGAGATGGCTATGGTTGCCGGATTTGCTGGAGGATTAGGTTTAAGTGGAAATGGATGTGGCGCCTTAAGTGCCGCATTATGGATGACAATACTTAAATTACTTAGAAAAGAAAAGTGGCAATACTCTCCTTCTGATCCAGTTACAGAAAAGGTATTAAATAAATTTTATGAAGTAACCGATTATGAAATGGAATGTTATAAAATAACAGGAGTGCGCTTTAATTCAATAAAAGACCATACAGAATTTGTAAAAAATGGTGGTTGCAGCAAACTGATTGATAAACTTGCAGATGAGAGTGAAATTTCATAAACTATTGTTTTTCTGATTAAATTACTATTTTTTAAAATGACTTCATATTTTCACATCTTAAAATCATCTTGACATTTTAATTTCAACTTGCTATATTCTAAATGTAATGGGAGTTTAGATGCCTAAAAAAAAAAATACTGAAGATGCGCCACGAGATGAAGTTATTCAAGAACTTACAGATTTTCGCCAGGAAATAGCAGAATTAAAAAACGAAAGGTCCAAACTTAAATTAATTGAAAAAGAATTGCTCTTAGCTAAAGAAATAGCTGAAGAGAATGAAACACGTTTTAAAGCATTACATAATGCATCTTTTGGCGGTATTGCAATTCATGATAAGGGATTGATCTTAGATTGCAATCATGGACTGTCTGAACTTTCCGGTTATTTAGTTGAAGAGCTAATAGGAATGAATGGTTTATTACTGATTTCCGAAGGAAAACGTGATCTGGTAATGAGTAATATATTATCCGGATATCAAAAGCCGTATGAAGCGGTGGGTTTAAAAAAGAGTGGTGAAGAGTATCCGTTGAGGATAGAAGCAAAATCAATTCCTTATAAAGGAAGGCAGGTTCGAGTCGTAGAGTTCAGAGATATCACTGATATTAAAAAATCAGAAGACGCTTTACGGAAGAGTGAAGAACATTTTAGAAAATTCTATAATAACTCACTTATTGGTTTTTTTAGATCAAGGATATCAGATGGTCTTTTCATTGAAATAAATAATATTGGTGCTAGTATACTTGGACTTAGTCCTGATGAAATAATTGGAAAAATTCATACTGCTGATCTATACAAAAACAAAGATCATCGTTTGGAATTACTTAAAAAATTGGAAAATGAAGGAGAGGTTCATAACTATGATGTTGATTATAAATTGATTGATGGAAGAGAAGTGACACTTTCGACTTCTTTAAAAATTTATCAGGAAGAAAACTATATTGAAGGTGTTTTTCTCGATAATACTAAGCGTAAAAAGACTGAAGAGGAGAAAAATAAACTTGAGGAGCAGCTTATCCAAGCTCAAAAAATGGAGGCAATCGGAACCTTAGCTGGGGGTATTGCACATGATTTCAATAATATACTTGGAGTGATAATGGGGTATACCGGTATGGCTTTGGATGATCTATCTGATTTAAAAGTGGTTATAAAATATTTGAATCGAGTAATGAGTGCATCTGATAGAGCAAAGGATATGGTCAAGCAGATTCTGGCTTTTTCCAGGAAGAGTGATCAAATCATGGGATCTGTCAATATTGGAAAAGTTATAAAAGAGACTATCAGTTTTCTGAGATCCTCCATCCCAACAACTATTGAAATAAAATCTGATATTGAAGAGGGTCTGGGACTTGTCTCCGGGAATGCTACTCAAATTAATCAGGTAATTATGAATCTTGGTACAAATGCAGCTCATGCTATGAAAGATAATGGTGGACTGCTGACTGTAAACTTAAAAGAAGTTAAATTAGAATCTGAAGACTCAACAATTTTAGATCTTGAACCCGGAATATACCAACAACTGATTATTAGTGACACAGGTTGTGGAATGAGTAAAAAATTAATAGAACGAATCTTTGAACCCTATTTTACAACAAAAAAAAAGGGAGAGGGGACTGGAATGGGATTGTCTGTTATTTATGGGATCATTAATAACCATAAAGGAAAAATTAATGTATATTCGGAACCAGAGAAAGGGACAGTTTTCAATGTGTATTTTCCTGTTTTAGAGACCGTTAAAATTGAAAGTATCAATATTTCTCATGAAAATATTGAAAGAGGAAATAACGAAAGAGTTCTGTTTGTAGACGATGAAGTCTTTCTTGCAGAACTGGGTATTCAAATGTTAAAAACACTAGGATACAGGGCAGAGAACAGAACAAGCAGTATAGAGGCTCTGGAAGCATTTAAATCTAACCCTGATAAATATGATCTCATTATAACTGATATGACTATGCCGAATATGACCGGAGTTCAATTAGCTGCTGAGATACAGAGGATAAAACCAGATTTCCCTATAATTCTATGTACAGGATTTAGCAGTAATATCAGTGAGGAAAATTTTAAGAACAGTGGAATAAGAGCATTAGTAATGAAGCCTGTAGTAAAAAGTCAATTAGCAAAGATTGTAAAGGAAGTTTTAGAAAAAAAGAAATCATAGACTTTTTAAACATCACTTCTTAAATATTTAAAAATCTTATTTACTTATCCAAATAACTGGTATATAATTATTTGCTGGAATTAAAACTTATGAAAAAAATAATAATAATTGATGATGAAAAAGATATGCTTGAGATGTTATCTGAAGCTTTAAAAATTGATGACGTTGAAGTCCATGCATTCTCTGATGCGAACGAGGCAACTAAACAGTTTAAATCTAATAAATTTGATCTGGCTATTGTTGATATTC
This sequence comes from uncultured bacterium, assembly GCA_965371805.1. Classification (GTDB taxonomy): domain Bacteria; phylum Acidobacteriota; class Aminicenantia; order UBA2199; family UBA2199; genus JAOZTV01. The sequence continues at coordinate 6,209 of CBDUZW010000052.1, forward strand.
GACTCTCGGACCGAAGTGGTATCGAGTTGATTAAGGAATTCTCGAAACATTCACCAGATGTAAAGATTATTGCCATTTCAGGAGGAGGTCAACTTGGACCTAAAGGATATTTGAATATGGCCGAACGGATTGGAGTTGAACATACATTTGCCAAACCTTTTAATACCTCTGAACTTTTGGAAACTGTTAAGAAATTGCTATAAAATAGATCAAAGCTTGTTGCACCATAAGGATTTCCAAAAATCCTCAATGTACTCATTAATCTTTGTTAAAGATAAAGATATTAATAAACCTAATTTACAATCATTATATTTTATATTGATAATAGAATGATATGATTGACATTTGAAATATAAATTGCTATTGTTTTTTTTTAAATAAGGAATATGGATGACCAAGAATAAAAAAGATGAAGACAAATCACAAAAAGAACTTATCCTGGAAATAGGAAAATTGCGTGAATTAGTAGATAATTTAATAATAAAAGATCCAAAACAAAGACAAATAGAGGAAATGCTCCAGCTGACTCAACACTCGATTAATAATATTACTGAGAGTATTTTCTGGATAGATGAATCTGCAAGATTTGTTTTTGTAAATAATGCTGCCTGTAGGAACCTGGGTTATTCACAGGAAGAATTACTCAGAATGAATACGTTTGATGTAGATCCGGTCTTTCCAAAAAACAAATGGAAAGAACATTGGCAGAAAATAGCCAAAATAGGTACATTTACAATTGATACAATTCACAATACAAAGGATGGTAGAGAAATTCCTGTGGAAGTGACTACTAATTTAGTAGAATTTAGAGGGAAACAATATAATTGCGCAGTTGCAAGAGATATTACTGAAAGAAAAAAGGCTGAACAGGAATTGAAATTTGCAAAGAGACAAGCTGAAGAAAATGAAAGTCGTTTCAAAGCTTTACATAATGCATCTTTTGGCGGAATTGCTATCCATGACAAAGGAATAATCTTAGATTGTAACCATGGGCTTTCTGAAATATCCGGCTATACCGTAGATGAACTGATAGGGATGGATGGATTACTGTTGATCGCAGCTAATTCACGTGAAATAGTTATGGCAAATATATTAGGAGGTTATGAAAAACCTTATGAAGTTATAGGAGTGCGAAAGAATGGTGAAAAATATCCTGTAAGAATGGAAGCCAGGGAAATACCATATAAGGGAAAACAAGTGCGTGTTGTAGAATTTAGGGACATCACAGAGCAAATACATACAGAGGAATCATTGCAGAAAAGTGAGGAAAGATATAAAGAAATGGTCCTAAGCACAACAAATTGTATTGCTGTTTATAGACCTGTTGATAATGGAGAAAATTTTATATTTGTTGAGTTTAATCCTATGGCGGAAAAAACCGAGAAAATTTCAAAATCTGAAGTTATCGGAAAGAAAATAACAGAAGTTTTTCCCGGAGTAATAGATTTTGGACTTTTTAAGATTATTCAAGATGTCTATAAATCAGGAAAGGCAAAACATTTTCCTGTTTCGATCTACCAGGATAGCAGAATTCAAGGATATAGGGAAAATTATATCTACAGATTATCAACTGGAGAAATAGTTGCTGTATATAGAGATTTGACAGAGTCAAAAAAGCTTGAAGAAGAAAGCCAAAAATTACAGGAACAACTTATACAGGCTCAAAAAATGGAGGCAATAGGGACATTAGCAGGGGGCATAGCCCATGATTTTAATAATGTTCTGGGTGTAATTATGGGTTATACAGAACTAACTTTAGACAATCTTAATGATACAAAAAGAACTATAATAAATTTAGATCGAGTTATGAAAGCATCTATTAGGGCAAAAGATATGGTTCAGCAGATATTAGCCTTTAGTAGAAAAGATGATCAAAATATGGAATCTGTAAATTTGGAAAAGCTTATTAAAGAGACTATAAGTTTTCTTAGATCTTCTATTCCAACAATTATTAAGATAAATGTTAATATTGAAAAGGATCTGAAACTCATTTCAGGAAACGAAACTCAAATCAATCAAATACTTTTAAATCTTTGCACAAATGCGACTCATGCAATGAAAGAAAAAGGTGGAGTATTGGAAATTGGTTTAAAAGAGACTGTAGTTGAAGAAAACGATACATCTTTAATTGACATGGAGGCTGGAACATACCTGCATCTTTATGTTAGTGATACTGGTATTGGTATGAGTAAAGAATTGTCAGAACGGATATTTGAACCTTATTTTACTACAAAGGCGAGTGGAGAAGGAACCGGTATGGGCCTGGCAGTTATCTATGGAATTGTAAAGAGTCATAAAGGGGAAATAAAGTTATATTCCGAACCTGAGAAAGGGACAGTATTTAATGTTTATTTTCCTGTTATAGAATCTGTTGAAAATTCAGAATTTAAAATTGAACAGGAACAAATCGTTTCAGGCAAGAATGAGAGAATACTTTTTGTAGATGATGAACTATTTATAGTGGAACTCAGTATACAAATGTTAAAAAAACTTGGATACCAGGTAGAAGGAAGATCAAATAGTGTTGAGGCTTTGGAATTGTTTAGAACCAATCCGGAGAATTTTGATTTAATTATAACTGATATGACAATGCCTTATCTAACGGGGGTAAATCTGGTAAGTGAGATTCATAAAATAAGATCAGATATTCCTGTTATTCTATGTACTGGTTTTAGTAGTGGGATAAATAAAGAGAAACTTAAAGATTTTGGAATCAATGCATTAATTATGAAGCCTGTGGTAAAAAGTGATCTTTCAAAAGTCATTAGAGAAGTATTATATAATAAACAGTCTTCTGGTTTTTCTAAAAACTAAAGTTTAATTATATATGAAACTTATATTAATCCAGATCTGCAAGTATCGTAGTTGAATTTCTCCAGTTAGAAGATACTTTTACGAATAGATCAAGAAAAACTTTTTTATCAAAATAGTCTTCAAGATCTTTTCTTCCAGTTTCACCAATCTGTTTTATTAAAGATGCTTTATTGCCAACAATTATCTTTTTTTGTGATCTTGTTTCAACAAATATTTCTGCTCTGATGTATACAATATTGCCTTTATCAGTAATTTCATGAACCTTTGCAAAAGTAGTATATGGCAGTTCTTCTCTTGTAAGGTGAAGTATCTTCTCTCTAATCAATTCAGAAACAAAAAATCTCTCAGTTTGGAGAGTATATTCCTCTGCAGGATAAAAATTTTCTCCCTCTGGAAGATGCTTATAAATTAAATCTTCCAGAAGTTCGACATTAGCTCCATTTAGTGCAGAAATTGGAACGATCTCTGTCCAGTCTAATATATCTTTAACCTCATTTATCATATCAAGGGCTTTTGCTTTTTTAAATTTATCAATTTTGTTAATAAGTATAAATGCAGGTTTGTTCGATTCTTTTATAAGGTCAATTATAAATTTATCTTTCCTTTTATCTGCTACTTCGACAAAGTATAGGATTATATCTGCATCGAGTAGAGAGTTATGAACATCTTTCATCATTCGCTGATTTAATTTATACTGAGGAATATGAATTCCCGGAGAGTCAAAAAAAATTATTTGCCCTTTTTCAGTTGTTTTTATCCCTAGAATTTGTTTCCTTGTAGTCTGTGGTTTATCAGAAACTATAGAAACTTTTGTTTCCATAATCCTGTTTAAAAATGTTGATTTACCAACATTTGTTCTCCCAATTAATGCTACATATCCTGATTTTCTTTTTTCATTATTTTCCATAGATTTTTACCTTAGTTATCCTATTTTTATTTAGTTCTAAAATTTCAAAAATATAATTTTCAATTTCTATTTTGTCAGATACTTTCGGAATTGTACCTGATTCAAAATTTATTAATCCTGCAATTGTCTGAAAATCTTCATCATCATTGATCTCAATATTCAGTGTAGAATTCAATTCATCAATCTCAGTATTTCCATTTGCAATAAAATAATCCTTTTCTTTTACTATACGCTGAATATCTTCATCATATTCATCGCTAATTTCTCCAACTATTTCTTCAACAATATCTTCCATTGTTATCACACCGGAGACTCCTCCAAATTCATCAACAACTATTGCAAATTTTTGTTTAGTTTTCTGCATTTCATCTAGAAGTTTTAGTATTCGCATTGTTTCTGGAATAAAAAAAGCAGGCCGAATAACATCACTTATTTTAAAGTTTTTTTTATTCAGGTTTGAAAAAATATCTTTTGCAAGAACCATACCTGTAATATTATCCGGGCTTCCATCAATCACAGGGTATCTTGACTTTTTATTATCATCAAATATATTAATCATTTCCTTTAGAGTGATATCTTTTGATATATAGACCATATCAACCCGGGGAGTCATAATTTCTTTGACAATTGTATCTCCAAACTCAAGGATACTTTCAATCATTTCCTTATCTTCTGTTTCTATTACACCTTCTTTTGTACCCTCTTCGATGAATACTTTTAATTCCTTCTCTGTAAGTTCGTCAGCCTCATTATTATTATTGTCCGGAAACTTATTTAATAGAAATGAAAAAACTATATTTACTGGGAAATATAAAATCCATGGAATTGGGAATAAGAAGAGTAGTTTCTCGAGCAATATTTCTCTTTTAAAATATGAGATTGAATATAATATTAGATTAAATATAAAAATATAAATAACTGCAAGAACTGATATATATAAAACAATTATGGGGGGATTGGTAGAATTCGTAAAATCTTTTAATAGTAAAAACGTAAATATAAAAGATGTTAACTGAAGAAAAAAGGAAAATGATCCCAATGCATTTTTTGCAAGTTCATAATTTTTTACAAAGTCAAATGAATCATTTTTTTTAACAATTATATCATCTAGAAAACCTGCGAGAGAAATACGTGAAAAGTTTTTAAAACTATTCTCTAAGAGATAAAAAATAATCGTAATCATAAAGAGAACAATGTATAGGATAATTTCTAATTTAGTACTCATTTTGTTTTTTATAAAATCGAATTATATCATACATTACAAAATAGTGAAAATATGCTATAATCATTCTTTATATGAATTGATTATTTTAGCTGGAAAAAAGGGGAAAATATGGTTAGTCCTGATAAGCCAAAGGCAGATTTTTTAGAAGAGTACATAAATCCAAAAAGAACAAAAGGAAAATACATTTTGTTTTTTATTGCACTGATAGTTTTCTTGTTTTTGATATATTTATTGGTTGGTGCTTCAAAAAAACGTTTGTCTATTGAACAGTTAAAAGCATCAATTGAATTATCAAATATTGATAGTATCTGGATAGAAAAAGGCAAGATTGATGATGGCGAATCTGAGAAAATAATTCTTGTTCCAACAATTTCTTTTAAAATCAGAAATATTGGAGTAAAAGAGATTAAATATTTAAGTATTGTTGGAGTATTCAGATTTCATGGTACTGAGAAATTTCTTGGAGAGGGCAATAAAATGGTCTTAAAGGACTCTTTAAAATCGGGTGCTATTTCAGATAAAATCGTTACAATTGTTTCTGATAGAGGATATAGAGCTACTTCAGTAAATGCCTTTATTGATAATAGTAAAGAATGGCAAAGAACTTTTGTGGATGTTTTCGCAAAACTTGGAGGCTATAAACATGTTAAGATAAAGAGATTTAATATAAGTAGAAGAATAAAAGGAATGAATTTAAATATAAAAATTACAAAACCGGAGAGTATTGATGGATAATTATAAAGAAACTGGCAAGAGTGGCCCTAAAGTCAGATCAGATTGTCTAATTGGAATTACCCTTTTAAAAGATGGTGGAATAGTTTTGGATATAGATAGTAAGGTAGACTACATTTATGGAAAATCTAATAGAGATTTGTTATATAAATTAGCTGATTTTTTTGAACTAAAAAATGCAAGGATTGAATTTAAAGATTCGGGAGCATTACCATTTGTAATAATGGCAAGATTTGAGGCTACAGTTCGGAAATTTGAGATAGATAAAGGGAAAAAGTTATTACCTGAATTTAAATATGAATTTAAAAATAGTTCGAGAACTAGATTTAGGCGCTCAAGACTATATTTGCCTGGCGACCAGACTAAATTATCATTAAATGCATCAATACATAAGCCTGATGGACTGATTCTTGATCTTGAAGATTCTGTTTCACCTTCAATTAAAGATGAAACTAGGATTCTGGTCAGAAATGCCTTAAGGTCTATAGACTTCAAAGATTCAGAGCGAATGGTTAGAATAAACCAGCTTCCTCTTGGTTTGAAAGATATTGAAGAAATTGTTCCTTATGGAGTACATCTGATTTTAATTCCAAAGGTTGAAACAGCAGATCAACTTATTGAAATTGATAAAAGAGTTGACGAAATAATTTCAAAATATGAGGCTGAAAAAGAAAAAATTAATGATATCTATTATATGCCGATAATTGAAAGTGCTAAAGGTATCTTAAATGCAAATTTAATTGCAGCAGCATCAAAGAGAACTGTTGCTCTTGCAATTGGGTTAGAGGATTACACAGCTGATCTTGGAGTAGAAAGAACTAAAGAGGGGAAAGAAAGTTTATTTGCCAGACAAATGATTATAAATGCTGCAAGAGCAAATAGTATACAGGCAATAGATACAGTTTTTTCAGATGTTTCTGATATGGATGGATTAAGAGATAGTGTGTTAGAAGCTAAATCTCTTGGTTTTGATGGAAAAGGTTGTATCCATCCAAGGCAAATCAGAGTTGTACATGAAGCTTTATCTCCAACTATAAAAGAGATAGAAAAAGCAAAGAGGATTGTTATCGCTGCTGATGAAGCACAAAAAATGAATCTTGGAGTTGTTTCCCTTGGAAGTAAAATGGTAGATCCTCCAATTATAAAACGAGCTGAGAGGGTTATTGATATTGCAAAAAAAGAGAATATCATTGATGAAAACTGGAGAAAAGAGCATGAAGGATAATAACCTTAAAATAAATAAAGTAGGAAGGGAAGTTCCTACAATAGTAAATGGATTGAAGCAAATACCTTTTATGGGTGTTGGGCAATACAAACCAGATGGAAAGGTTAAAGCAGCACCTCCAATTCGTTCCTGTGCAGATTATCCTGAAAGTGGAGATAAAAGGCTTAAGACAATTAAGGAAGCTTTAAAAAAGTTTGGTTTAAAAGATGGAATGACAATATCAACCCATCATCATTTAAGAAATGGAGACTATATAGCTAATATGGTTTTTGATGCTGCAGCAGACTTGGGGATAAAAGATCTAAGGTGGTTTCCGAGTGCATCCTTTCCTGTTCATACCCCTATACTGAAACATCTGAAATCAGGTGTAATTCATCATATTGAAGGTAGTATGAATGGTCCTCTTGGGGATTTTGTATCAGAAGGGCATATGAGGGGAACAGGTATTCTTAGATCTCATGGAGGTAGATATCAAGCTGTCCAGGATGGAGAAGTACATATAGATTTTGCAGTAATTTCTGCTCCGGCTGCTGATTTTTTTGGCAATGCCAATGGACTCAGAGGACCTGCTGCATGTGGATTACTTGGTTTTGCACTGGCAGATTCACAATATGCCGACAGAGTTATTGTTGTTACTGATAATCTTGAACCATTTCCCTGCCTACCATGGCAGATACAGGGCAATAATGTTGATTGTGTTGTTGAGGTAGATTCAATTGGAGATCCAACAAAAATAATTTCTGGTACAACTCAATTAACAAAAAGTCCAGACAGATTGTTTATAGCAGAGCTGGCAGTAGAGTTTGCAATGAAGTCAGGAATAATTAAAAATGGATTCTCTTTACAATCCGGTGCAGGGGGAACTTCTCTTGCATTTACTGTTTTTCTAAGGGATATAATGAGAAAAGAGGGGATAAAGGCCAGGTTTATGAGGGGAGGTTCAACAAAGTATTTGACAGAGATGTTAGAAGAGGGTTTAACTGATTATATACTTGATGGACAAACATTTGACCTTGATGGAGTAAGGTCAATGAGAGAGAATCCTTCTCATCAGGATACAAGTCCCTTTACAAGCTATAATTATCATGGGAAAGGAAATTTTGCATCAATGCTTGATGCTGTTATTCTTGGTGCAACTGAAGTAGATCTTGATTTTAATGCAAATGTTGTAACCCATTCTGATGGAAGACTGCTTCATGGAATTGGTGGTTGGCAGAACTGTCTTTTTGGAAAAACAGTAATACTACCTATTCCATTATTTCGTGATAGAATTCCAGTTATTGTTGATAGAGTTACAACGATTACAGGCCCGGGGGAACTTATAGATGTTATTGTTACAGAAAGAGGGATTGCAATAAATCCAAGAAGATTAGATTTATTGAGTGCAGTAAAGGGGACAGGTTTGCCTATAAAATCTATAGAGGAATTGAAGGCAGAAGCAGAAAAAATATGTGGCGGAGTACCTCAAAAACCAGAACTGGGAAATAAAAATGTAGCCATAATTAAGTGGGTTGATGGAACAGTAATTGATGCAGTTAAACAGGTATTATAAAAAATGACTAGTTTTCCTCACATTCCAAATTATCGTATCATTAAAAAACTTGGAGAAGGTGGTATGGCCCATGTTTATATGGGAATTCAGGAAAAACTTGAGAGAACAGTCGCAATCAAAGTTTTAAAAAGTCACCATCTGAAAGACAAAAATTTTGCAAAAAGATTTTTAAAAGAGGCTGAAACAGCTGCAAACTTAATTCATCCTAATATTGTAACTATTTATGATGTTGGTAAATCAGATGGTTTGCATTATATAGTAATGGAATTACTGGAAAGTAGTTTAAAAGACAAAATAAAACAGATGATTCTTGACGGAGCAAGATATAAGATGTCTCTTGAGGATGGAGAGACAATGATAGAACCCTTGACTTCTACCTTAAATGGAATTCAGGAAAACGATGGTACTTTTTATGGTTTTAACAAATCTTCAGATATTATTAAACATATTGGAAGTGCACTGGAATATGCACACACAGAAGGTTTTATCCATAGAGATATAAAGCCTGACAATATTTTATTTAGAAAAGATAAAACTCCGGTTCTTGTCGATTTCGGGATTGCCAGACCGGTGAATGCATCTTCAGGAATGACAACTGAAGGAATAATAATTGGGACACCTCATTATATGAGCCCCGAACAATGTCATGGAAATACAGTGGATAAAAGGAGTGACTTTTATAGTCTTGGGGTTGTTTATTATGAGCTTCTCACAGGCAAGGTTCCATATAAGGCAGATAGTGCAACCGCTATTCTTTTAAAACATATAAAAAACCCTATTCCAATATTACCGGAAAAATTGAAAACTTTTCAACCTTTTATAAATAAGGTCATGGCAAAAAAAAAAGAGAGCAGGGTAAGTAATAATAAAGAGCTTGAAGAATTTTTAAATCCATTGATTAAAAAATTTAAAATACTCTCAAAAAAAGGAAAAGATAAACAAAAGAAAGATACAGACAATGACTGGAAATTCAATGATGGTATATCAGAGAATTCAGAGAATCTAAATGTAAATATTGATAAAGATGAAATAGAAGTAGATGTCTCTTCAGATGGTTTAAAACTGTTTTTTATGATAACATTTCTTGCTGTTGTTGTTGTTGCATATTTTATATTTATCTATAAAAGTTCAGATGACAGTATCAAAGATAGTCAATACAAAACAGTTATTCAAAGTAATAATGTAGTCACAGAAAGATCAATAGAAGAAAAAAAGAAATTACTATCTATAATCAATAAAGAAAAAGAAGCAGATCTTAAATCTGAACAGGTAAAAAGATATTTAATTCTTGCTGAGGAATATTTAACAAAAAAAGAATTTGATAATGCTATTGAAAAAATAAAACTTGCTAAAGAAATTGATTACTCAGATAAGGTGAAAAATCTTGAAAATGAAATAAGTAAACAAAAAGAGACTGAAATTGAAAATAAAAAAATAGAGGATTATAATAATCTCATTGCAACTGCAAAGGGAGAATTAGTAAAAGAAGAGTATAAAAATGCGTATGAAAATTTACGGTCTGCTGCTCTTATTAAAGAAACAGATGAGGTTAAAGAACTTGTTGACAAAGTACTTGTAGAGGAAAAAAAAGCTATTGAAAAGAAGAAAACTATAGCAAGAAAATTGAAAGAAAGAAGAATGAAGGACCAGAAATCCTATAAAAAAGCAAAATCTTTAAATAAAGTTTATGGGTATGAAACTTATTTAAAAAAGTTTCCAAAAGGTAGATTTATAAAAGAAGCAGAAAGAAGGATTGAAGATCTTAAAAATGCCATAATGCTGGAAGAAATTGGTAAGGATAATATTGCTTTTGAAGAGGCTGAAAAAAGCGGTACTATAAATTCTTATGAGAAATATATAAAAAAACATATTACAGGAAAATTTATTTTATTAGCTAAGAAGAAGATCATTGAGTTAAGAGAAAAGATAAGGACAGAAACAAAAATTAAATTTTCTGTAAATTATATAAGGTTTTTTAACCAACAGACTGGAAAACCTGGAAAATCCTCATTAAGAACGTATAATAATTTGTTTAATAAAGTTGACGTTAATTATATTTTTACTGAGGTGAAATTATTGAACAAATTTTACAAAATTGAAGATTTTAATGCAAAAATATTTATTGAATATAAAAATGATAAAACCAAATTTGTTTATAAAACAAAAATTAAAGATATTCAGCAAAAAAAAGATCTTTCTAATTTTATTTATACTACCGGGATGGGTTGGAAAGAAAAAGGTAAATGGCTCCCTGGAAAATATACTGTATCGATATATATGGGCTCTAAAGTAATACAAAAAAGCAGTTTTGATATAAAGTGATTATTGACAAATTTATGTTAATCGTGTATAAATCTATATGATAAAGGTTAAACTATTCCTATTAATTTGCATAAATATTTTATTTGTCAGCCAGATTGTTTTTTCAGCTGATAATAGTACCTTTCTCAACATAGAGCTATTTGTAGAGCCAAATGTTATTACTATTGGTGAAGAGGGAGTTTTGAAGATTAAAGTAACTCCTGCTAAAAACATAAGAATATCATCATCACCTGAATTTGTAATTAGATTTAATGAAAGTGAGACTGGGGTCACTTTTACAAAAAATTTTTTTACAGCAGCTGAGTTAGAATTTAAAACAAAACAGGATGGAAATAATGTTTTTTTAGAGTTGGAAAAAGATATACTTATTCCATTTAAAATAGATAGTCCTGGCCCAGGATTTCATAAGATAAGTGGAAAAGTTGTTTTTACTGCAGTTGAGAAAAAAGATAATTGGTCAGTAAAAACATTTCAAAAATTTTCGATCAACTTTAGATCAAAAATAAAAAAAAGAAAAAGAAATAAGCGAAAAAAAATAAAATCCTAAGTTAAAGTGATGGAGTGAAAGATGGATATATTTCAAAAATGTAATGATTTTACAAAAGCGGATGAAGCAAAAGAATCGGGACTTTATCCCTATTTTACGGAAATTGAAAGAGTTGAAGGTAATTATGTCTGGGTAGATGGAAGAAAAATTCTTATGGTAGGTTCAAATAACTATCTCGGACTTTTTGATGATCAGGCAGTAAAGGATAATGTAAAAGCTGTTGTAGATCAATTTGGTTCATCAACCTGTGGTTCGAGATTCTTAAATGGGACATATTCTCTACATGTAGAACTTGAAAATAAACTAGCCAAGTATATGGATAAAGAGGAGGCTCTTACTTTCTCAACTGGATTTCAAACAAATCTTGGTGTTGTTGCTGCAATAGCTGGAAGAGATGATATCATAATTATAGATAGAATGGTTCATGCTTCAATAATGGATGCAGTTCGATTATCATATTCAAGGGTTGTAAAATACAAACATAATGATATGAACGATTTGGAAGAAAAATTAAAGATTCTTCCTGATGATAAAGGTAAGGTCATTGTTGTTGATGGTGTTTTTAGTATGGAGGGAGATCTATCTGATGTTCCAGGAATTGTAAAGTTAGCAAAAAAATATAATACCAGAGTAATTGTTGATGATGCTCATGGTGTTGGTGTTATGGGTGAAAATGGAAGGGGAACCTGTGAACATTTTGGATTAAATGATGAAGTTGATCTTATTACTGCTACATTTTCTAAATCTTTTGCTTCTCTTGGTGGCTTTGTTGCTGGAGACAGAAAAATAATTCAATACATAAAACATCATGCGAGATCATTAATATTTTCAGCCTCTATAACTCCAGCAGCACTTGGAGCTGCTGATAAAGCACTTGATATTATTGTTAAAGAGCCTCAAAGAAGGCAAAGATTATGGGAAATTACAAAAACTATGAATGATGAATTGAATAAGATGGGCTATCATACTGGAAATACTCAAACTCCTATAATTCCTGTTTTTATTAGAGATGTAGAGAAAACCTTTAAGCTTTGGTATTTTTTAAGAGAGTTTGGGATATTTACTAATCCAGTTATAGCTCCGGCAGTTCCTCCTGAAGATGCACTAATAAGAACTTCATTTTCTGCTACACATACAGATGAAGACCTTAAATTCATTTTAAAGGGGTTTTATGAAGGTGGCAAAGCAATAGGGATTATTTAAAACCCAAGTTGACTATATCCATAGTAATTATAAGTTATAATTCAGAGAAATTTATTTGTGATTGTTTAGATTCAGCTCTTAATCAGACCGTTATTTTTGATAAGATTATAGTTATCGATAATAACTCAATTGATAATACGGTAGAATTAATTGGAAAATATAAAAGCATAAATCTTATCAAAATTAAATATAATTCTGGTTATTCAAAAGCTGCAAATATTGGAATCGCAGCTAATAATTCAGATTATTGTGTTATTGCCAATTCAGATATTATTTTAAAAGATGATTTTGTTGAAAAGACAAAAGAATATTTTAAAAATAATGATAAGATAGATATATTATCTCCATTAATGTTAAGATTCAATAAAGAGACAATTGATTCTGCAGGTCAGGATTATTCCATATCTTTATATCCGAAAGAGATTGGTTATAATAAAAAAATAGATGAACTGGAACTAAAAGAAAGAAAGATTTTTTCTGTATGTGGAGCTGCAACTGTTTTTAAGAGCAGCTCCTTAGAAAATTTAAAGGTTGATGATGAATATTATGATGAAGAATTCTTTATGTTCTGGGAAGATTTTGATATAGGCTGGAGAGCAAATATCTTAGGGATGAATATCGTTTTTTTTCCAGAAATTATTGTATATCATTATAGGAGCGGAACTTTAAAAAGAAATATACTATCTAAAATTTCTTTATCACTTGGCAGGGAATCATACATAAAATATCACCTTATCAAAAACAGATACCTGACATTAATTAAAAATTTCGATTTCAAAAAATATTGGTACCATATACCTTTTATAATTGTAAAGGATATTATATGGGTAGGGATGTTGACAATAAGTTCTCCAAAAATTATAATAAAGATTATTATGTCATCTAAATTGATAGGAAGTGCTTATAAAAAAAGGAGAATGATAAATCAGATGCTAAAAAGGAATGATATATAAATATGATTGCAATAATTTTAGTTCTCTCATTCGCATTGTCAGCACTATTAACATTATATGGAACTCCGATTACAAGAAAAGTAGCTTATAGATATAAAATATTAGATTATCCGGATGGTAGATTAAAAAAACAAAAAGAGCCTGTTCCATATATGGGTGGTGTTATTGTTTATTTCTCGATTATTGCACCAATTGGCTTATTAATTCCTTTCAATAAGGAGTTGCTTGGTATACTATTTGCAGGTTCGATTCTTCTTATAGTAGGACTTTTTGATGACCTTCAAGCATTAACCCCAAAGATTAAATTCTGGTTTCAGGTAATTGCAACCTTCATTCTTATTAAAAGCGGGATTTTTATTAATCTTCTTTTTCTCCCGTCCTGGATTAATGTTATTCTTTCATTTATATGGATATTGTCCATTATTAATGCCATTAATATTATAGATATAATGGATGGATTTGCATCATCTATCGGCTTAATTGCAGCTATAACAATTTTTGTTATTTCACTTTTTAATAACAATTTTTTGATAACAATATTATCTTTATGTCTTGCTGGTTCACTTCTTGCATTTCTGAAGTTTAATTGGGCCCCTGCAACTATATATCTTGGCGATGCCGGGTCAATGCTGGTTGGGATGTTACTTGGATCATTGACAATTATGGTAGATTATACCAAATATAATGATGCTGGTTTTTTACTCGCCATTGGAATTCTTATAATTCCAATTTTTGATATTGTATTTGTGATAATCATAAGGATATTAAAGGGCATATCTCCTTTTTTGGGCAGCCCTGACCATTTTGCTCTGAGATTAAAAAAAAAATGTTCTTTAACTACATCTAAAACTATACTATATATCGTTTTTATTCAGCTATTTGTTGCTTTATTAGTCCTTATTAACTTTTTTCTTAATACTATTATTACTCTTATTTTCACCTTATGTATTTCATTGTTTTTTGGAGTTTTTGGATTATGGCTTTCAGGGGAAAAGATGGAATAATTTTTGCCAATGAGAACTATAAAAAATCATGATACTATTATTATTGGAGCTGGGATTTCAGGTCTTACTTCAGGTAAATACCTAAAAAGAGACTTCAAAATATTGGAAAAAGAAAATGTATATGGAGGATTGTCAACCCAGTACTTAGAAAAAGGATATAAATTTTGTTATGGTGGGCACTATTTTCATTTTAAAGATAAAAAAAATGTTTGGGACCATATTAAAAAATATTCAAAGTTTAATAAATATATCAAAAATAGTAAAGCTTTTGTAGTAGATAAGTTTGTCCCATTTCCTATACAGTTTCATCTCTCATTTTTTCCTAAAGCATTAAGAGACTCTTTTTTAAATGAAATAATTAAAAATAAAAAAAGCCCTATGTTTAATTTTAACAATATTGAAGAATACTTACTGAATACATTTGGGACCTCACTATACAAGGTGTTTTTTTATCCTTTTTTAACAAAATACTATGGTTTAGATTTGAAAACTTTAGCTCATAGTATGGACAAAGGAAGTATCCCGGTTCCTGATTTAAAAGAAGTTCTTGATGGCTATCATGGAAAACGATTTAAAAGTTTAGGATATAATCCGGTTTTTTATTATCCTGATGATTCATTAATCTCTTTTATAGAAAATTACTCAACAGATTTGCAACATAATATAATTAAGAATGAAGAAGTAATTGAAATTGATATGGAGAAAAAATTTGTTTATACAAAAAATAATAAGTATCAATATAAAACTCTTGTTAATACAATGCCACTTAAGGAATTTTTGAAAATATCTAATAATAGTAACCTAAAGCAAAACATAGAAGGATTAAAAAACATTTCAACTATAGTTAGCAATATAGTTTTAAAAAAAAGAAGAAAGAGATTTCATTGGGTTTACCTGCCGGATCGAAGGTATCCTTTTTATAGATTCGGTTATTATCCGGGAAATAAAAATATAGTGGCCTATCTTGAAAGAACAGTTTCTCTAAAAAGAGATATCATATCTAATGAAAACGGTATTGAACCTATCTATAAAATTCTAAAAATGCTGGGGATTGTAAATAATAGATCTGAAATAGAATATATCAGCAATAAATATATTCCTGTGTCTTATATAATTTTTGATAATGAATGGAAGAATATTGTACCTCCCACATTGAAGATATTGAAAGAAAAAGATATTTATTCTATTGGAAGATATGGGTCCTGGGACTATACTTCAATGAGTGATGATATTTTACAATCTATTAAGACAGCAGAGGAGATAAATTATGCATGTTTGTGATCTTAGTAAAAAAGATGTGTCATTCTTAAAAGAAAAAGGTTTTGATAAGAATCAGATAAACGAGCAGATAATGCAGATCAGGACCGGTTTAATATATTCTGAATTAGATCGTCCTGCAAGTTTGAATGATGGAATAGTATTACTTTCAAATGTTGAAGAGAATTTTTATTTGTCTCTTTATAATGAAATAAAAGATAAGGCGAAAATAATAAAATTTGTTCCTGCCAGTGGAGCTGCAAGCAGAATGTTTTTAGATCTTTTAACTTATTATAATAATGAAGAGATGGGGGAAAGTGAGTATATAAAAAAGTTTGTTACTGGAATAGAAAAACACAAATTTGCATTCATTCATGATCTGGACAATTGTATGCATGAAAATGGTTATAATCTTATGACCTGTATTAAGAATAGAAATATTAGACTTATTTTAAAATATCTTCTTACAGAATATGGATTAAATTATGCATATTTACCAAAGGCTGTTTTAAAATTTCATCTCTATAAAAATGAAGCTCATACACCTATAGATGAGCATATAAGTGAAGGAATAAATTATGCATTAAGTATGAATGAAAAAATCCGTATCCATTTTACTATTTCTTCGAAGTTTGGTCAGATTTGTTTAAGATATATAGATGAAGCTTTAAATAAATTTAATAATAGTGCAAATAAACTGGATATAACTTTGTCTAAGCAAAAGGGAAGTACAGATACGATAATATTAGACAAAGATAATGAACTCTATAGATCAATAGATGGAAATATTGTTTTTAGACCTGGAGGACACGGTGCTTTAATTGAAAATCTGAATGAATTAGATGGTGATATTATTTTTATAAAAAATATAGATAATGTAGTTGTAAGGAAAATTTCAGAAAAAACAAATTTCTATAAAAAGGTTCTATGTGGTTATCTGATAAATACTAGAAACCAAATATTTAATATTATCAGATCTTTAGAAAATAATACCAATGATGATGAATCAATACTTAAAGTCCTTGAGTATTGCGAAAAATCACTTAATATATCATTTAAAAAAGATTTGTTTAAGTTAAGTATTGAAGAAAAAACAAGAAGAATAAGAAACAAATTAATGAGACCAATTAGAGTATGCGGAATGGTTAAAAATGAAGGTGAACCTGGAGGAGGGCCATTCTGGGTAAAAAAAAACGGAGATGTATCTTTACAGATAATTGAGAGTGCTTCAGTTAATATTTCAAATATAAATCAGATGAATATTTTTAGAAAAGCTGAATATTTTAATCCGGTTGATATTGTCTGTAGTGTAAAAAATAATGATGGTATTAAGTATGATCTGAAAAAATTCATTGATAATGAAACTTTTTTTGTATCTGAAAAATCTATAGATGGAAAATTAATAAAAGCACTGGAACTTCCAGGATTATGGAATGGAGGAATGGCAGATTGGATAACAATATTTGTTGAAGTGCCTCTAATAACCTTTAATCCAGTTAAAACAGTAAATGATCTTTTAAAGCAAACTCATGTGGATAAATAAAAATTTTTCTAAAAAAAATATTTTTAACAACTATGATTGCATAAAACGTCCAATTATGGTTAAAATAATGTTATGAAAAATGAAAAAATAGTAAAAGAATTTTCTGAATATTTAGATTCTGTTGGTGAAGACTGGAACTATATATTGCCCGAAGTACTTTTTAATGATATGAAGAATAACAAAGATTATTTTTTACTGGATGTCAGAAGAGAAGAGGAATTTGAACATAACCATATAAAAGGAGCTGAAAATATTTTTTGGCTGGATGTGTTAAAAGCTGAAAATTTAGAAAAACTTCCAAAAGATAAAAGAATAATTATTATATGTTATGTTGGTCATACAGCAAGCCAGATTCTTGTGATTTTAAAAATGTTAGGTTATGACGTTAAGGTCCTGAAGTTTGGAATGGGGCATAGTCCAATTAAAGGTGTGCCTATTTCAGGGTGGATTAATATGAGTTTTGATACAGAGTGAATTTATAAAAAATTTGTATAAATATTTCATCTTGACTCGCTACAAAATAGCATGATATACTGTATTATAATATAAAAAAATGAAGAAGATTAAATTTAAAATTTTATTTGTTGCAATGTTAATTATTTTGACAGGGATGAATTCCAGTTCTTCTTTGATCATTTGTTTAGAAACAGATGGACATGTGCAAATAGAACTTGAAAAAAAATCTCAAAAGAAAATATTATCCAATTCCTCAAATAGTAATAATAAAAATCTCAATCTTTCCATTTCCTCTTCTGGAGATAAAAATTGTGAAGATTGTTTTGATATTCCAATTTTATTTAATTATATTTCAAACAATGATACTTCACAATCTGGTTCTTTTTTGAAAAACAAAATTCCAACAAATGCATATCTTTCAAATTTGTTTGGGATATTGAAAAAACAAAGTTTAAATATATATATAAATTATAAGCTATCGAAATTTTTAATAAACACTAATTCGACCAATATAGTCCTTCTTATTTGATATCAATCTAATCAAACATTTTAAAAAATCTATCTTTAAATAAAAATATAGACTCTTTTCAAAATTCAAAAAGGAGGAAAAAATGAAAAAACATCATATTGAATTTCCTATATTAACTAAATTATTATTATTATTAATTTTCATTGGAGTTGTATCTGTTAAGATATTCCCGGAAAATAGTAATAACAAAGTATTAAGTAGTAAAAAAAGTTTAAATGTTGATGAAGCAAAACAGGGAGACAATAAAGATCTAACTTTAGAACATATAATTATAAAAGTATTAAAAAAAAACATGGATTTATCTGTTTTTAAATGGGATATTCGTTCAAAAGACGGTGATATTATTCAATCAGCATTACTACCAAATCCAGAAATTGAATTTGAAATTGAAAATTTTGCCGGAACAGGAGAAACAAGGTTTTTTCGTCATTTTGAAACAGCATTGACGGTTGGGCAGAAAATTCTTCTTGGTGGTAAACGAAGAAAAAGAATTAAAACTGCAGAGCTCGACAGAAAAATTTCAATAAGAGAATATAACAGGAAATTATCTGAATTATTAAGTGAGATAAGGAAGAGATTTATAACTACTTTATTAATACAGAAGAAACTTGTACTGAGAGAAGAGATGGTTGGATTATCTCGAAAATTTATAAAAAGAATTTCTGTCCGCGTAAAGGCTGGAAGAACATCCCCGGCAGAATTATCCAGGGCCAGAGTTTCACTTATGAGAAATCAATTAGCACTTAAAAGATTGCAGATGGAAATGTTCAGTGCGAAACAGCAATTAGCTACCTTATGGGGTGCGACTGAAGCTGATTTTAATTTAGTTAATGGACATGCGAATATTACTTCATTTTTTACTAAATTACAGAGCTTTAAGAACCGGTTACCTGAGAACCCTCTATTAAAGTCTATTGCATCTGAAATAGACTTTCGAAGATCTGTTTTAAATTTGGAGCAGGCAAATAAAATCCCGGATGCAACAATTTCTGGTGGTCTAAGAAGATTTAATGAAAATGGAGATGTGTCATTATCTATGAGTTTGTCAATACCTATACCCTTAAAAAGAACTAATGTTGGTGCAATTAAATCTGCAGGATATCTCTTAAAAAAAACACAATCCAGATATCACGCAGCAGAGATTAAACTTAAAAATGAAATCATAGAGACCTATAAAATGTTAAAGAGTACTTATAATAATGCTTCAATACTGAATAAAAAAATATTACCTGAAGCTGAAAAAACCTTAAAAACTATCTTAAATGGGTATGATCAGGGAAAATTCGGTTATTTGGAGGTTTTTGATGCCTACAGGACTCATCTGGAAGTAAAAGAAGAATGTTTCGAGAATGGTACAAAATATATGCTCTTATTAATTGAATTGGAACGTTTAACTGGTAAAGGATTAGAAAAATTAAAATTAAACTATATTAAAAAGGGAGAGGCAAATGAAAAAAAGTAAAAATTTTATTTCAAATATATATATAATGGTAATTTTGACTATTTTTATAGTTAATTTTACAAATTGTTCTTCAGAGAGTCATATAGTAGCAAAGGATGAAAATCATACAGAGCATAATAGTGAAGTTGACACTCATGAAGAAAAAACTGTAAAAGAGGATGGGCATGAAGATCATGATAATATTAAAATACAAAATAAAAATGTAAAAAAGAAACAAACAGAAGCCGAGCCTGATCATGATGAAGAAGGACATATATCATTGTCAGACAAGGCCATTGAACTTGCTGGTATTAAATTTGACAAAGTTAATTTTAATAAAATTCATAATGTTATTGAACTTCCTGGAGAGATAGGTTTTAATGAAGACAGGTTTTGTAAGGTTGTACCAAGATTTCCAGGAATTGTAAAAAAAGTTAATAAAAAAATTGGAGATATAGTAAAAAAGGGAGATATTCTTGCAATTGTTGAAAGTAATGAGAGTCTTGCAACTTATAATATTAAATCTTTAATTTCTGGAACTGTTGTAAAAAAAAATATTACCATTGGTGAATTTGTCTCTAATGATACAACTGTATATGAAGTAGCGAATCTGTCAAATATATGGGTTAATCTGGTTGTTTATGCAAAAAACTCCAAGAATATTAGTGTTGGACAAAGAGTAAATATTGAATCTATAGGAACAAATATGAAAACAGAAGGTATTATCTCCTATATTAGTTCTTTTTACAATAGAAAAACAAGAAATCTAATAGCAAGAGTTGTAATTCCAAATCATAATGGACAATGGTATCCAGGAACATTTGTAAAGGCAAAAATTTTTTTAAAAGGCTTAGAAAAGCTCCCTGTAATTCCAATAAACGCAGTACAGAAAATAGATGGTGAGTATAGGGTGTTTATTCCTGAAAGTAAGAATGAGTTTAAATCTGTTGATGTAGTTCTTGGCAAAAGAGATAAAAATAATGTACAGATAATTAAAGGTTTGAAAGCAGGAGATACCTATATCTCGAAAGGTGCATTTGAATTAAAAGCAAAATTGATAATAAATAATTTGGGAAGCCATGCAGGGCATGGGCATTAATTTTTTAAAGGAGTCTTTATACTATGATTGATAAAATAATTTCCATTTCACTTAAGAAAAGATTATTTGTTGTTCTCGCTATTTTAGGAATCTTCATATTTGGTATTGATCAATATAATAAATTGCCGGTAGACGCTTTTCCTGATACTTCTCCAATTATGGTGCCGGTGTTTGCAGAAGCACACGGTATGGCTCCGGAGGAAGTAGAACGTTTAATTGCATACCCTATAGAAACCGCAATGAATGGTTTACCCGGTGTTACAAAGATCAAATCTACTTCTGCTTTTGGGTTAGCAGTAATATATGTATATTTTAAAGATAATGTTGATATTTATTTTGCACGTCAAATAGTTGCAGAACGGCTGGCAAGTGTTTCTGCTCAATTACCAAAAACACAGGAAGCTCCATCTTTAGGTCCTATATCAACCGGATTGGGACAAATATTTATTTATTATATGACTCTTGATGAAGGTGTTGACACTGGCGGAAAAGACAAAAATACATATCTCCGTGAAATAAATGACTGGATAGTAAAATTTCAGTTGCAAACTGTCTCAGGTGTAACAGATATACTATCAATAGGAGGTCATGTTCTTCAATATCAAATTCGTATTGAACCATATAAACTTAATAAATATGATATTGGTTTAGAAAAGGTTGTTGAAGCAGTTCAAAAAAACAATCGAAATGTCGGTGCTCAATTTTTAGTTATTGGGGCTGAAGAAAATTTAGTACGAGGTATTGGATTACTTCAGTCACTGGACGATATTAAAAATATTCAATTAAAAGTAGTTGATGGTATTCCAGTGAAAATATCAGATGTTGCAGAAGTTGTTTATGGGAATGAAGTCAGGCGTGGAGTGGTTACACATAATGGCAAGGAAGAAGTAGTATCAGGTATAGTATTACAGCTTTTTGGAGAAAATACTTCAAAAGTTATTGAACGGTTAAATAAACTTATACCAAAGGTTCAGGCATCTTTACCAGAAGGTGTGAATATAATTCCGTATTATGAACAGGCAAATTTAGTAAAAAAATCTACTGATACAGTGAAGATAGCACTTTTAGAAGGTTCTGTATTAGTGATTTTTATTTTAGTATTATTTCTAGGAAATATAAGATCTTCAATCATCGTTACTTTATCTCTACCTTTCTGTGCATTATTTTCTGTTATTTTTATGGGTTTTAACGGGTTTTCTGCAAACCTGATGTCCTTAGGAGGCATAGCTATTGGTATTGGGTTACTGGTTGATGGATCAATAATTATGATAGAGAATATTTTTCGTCATCTCTCTGATCCTGATAATAAAGAACTTAGTAAAATAGAGATAATTATTAAAGCAGCAAGTGAAGTAGGAAGACCAATTGTTTTTTCTATTTTTATTGTTGTAATTGTGTTTATTCCAATTTTCACACTGCAGGGAGTCGAAGGAAAAATGTTTTCTCCAATGGCATTTACTATTTCATTTGCTCTTATTGGCTCAATTTTTGCAGCGATTATACTTACTCCTGTATTATCTATGTTTTTTTTAAAAAAAGGTATTGAAAAAGAATCTATTATCCTTAAGTTCTTTAAATTTATTTATAGGCCTCTTCTAAAGAAAGCATTACAATTAAAAAAAACAGTTTTGATATTGGTAATTATTGTTTTTATTATAAGTGTTTTAATTATTCCTCATCTTGGTACAGAATTTATTCCAACTCTTGAAGAAGGATCTATCCTTATCGGAGTGACTATGGCACCATCTATTTCTCTTGTTAAAGCTACTGAAACAATAATGAAACTTGAGAGAAAAATTATTGAATTTGAAGAAGTTAAACATACAGTTTCCCGTATTGGAAGACCTGAGGCAGGTTCCCATCCACATCCGGTAAATTATGCAGAGATTCATATAGAATTAGAAGATATGAATAAATGGAAAAACTATAAGAATAAGCATTTACTGATTACAGCTCTAAATGAAGAATTGTCATCCTATCCAGGAGTACAACTGAATTTCACTCAACCTATTCAGAATGCATTTGATGAATTATTATCTGGAATAAAGGCCCAATTAGCAATAAAATTATATGGTGAGGATTTAATAACCTTGAGAAATAAGGCAAACGAAATTCAAAATTCTATTGATAATATTCCAGGGCTTGTTGATCTTTCTGTAGAACAAAGCTTTGGACAACCTCAGATCCAGGTTATTGCTGATCGTTCTGCATGTGCCAGATATGGAGTAAATGTTTCTGACTTGCTGGAAATTGTTGAACTGGCAATTGGAGGAGAAGCAATTGATCAGATATATCTGAATACCAGAAGATTTGATATTTATATACGATATCAGGAGAATTATAGAAAGGATCCCGAAGCTATTAAAAATTTATTATTAAAGACTAATACCGGGAGCCTGATACCTTTGGATCAGGTAGCAAGAGTAAAGCAGTTAATAGGCCCAATGCAGATCAACCGGGAGAAAAATCAGAGAAGATGGATAGTCCAGGCAAATGTTCGAGGTAGAGATATGGGTAGCGTTGTTAAAGACATACAGAAAAGAATAAAAGAAAAAATTAAATTACCTTCTGGCTATTACCTTGAGTATGGTGGACAATTTGAAAATCAAATACGTGCAATGAAAAGGTTGAGTATAATTGTTCCTATTGCTATTCTATTAATATTATTATTACTCTATACCACTTTTAACTCTATAAGGTATGCTTTACTTATTATGATAAATGTTCCTCTTGCTTTAATTGGCGGAGTAATTGGCCTATATTTGACAGGTGAGTATTTATCAGTGCCGGCTTCTGTAGGTTTTATTGCCTTATTTGGAATAGCTATACAGGATGGAGTTACTTTAACTTCGTATATTAAACTATTAAGAGATCGTGGCGTGGAATTACATGAAGCATTGATCCAGGGGTGTTTGACTCGTCTACGTCCTGTGTTAATGACATCATTTACCACATTTTTAGCTCTCATTCCACTTTTTTATTCAAATGGGATTGGATCAGAAGTTCAGAGACCACTGGCAGTTGTAGTAATTTTTGGAATGATCTCTTCAACAATCCTTACACTATTTGTTATACCAGTTATGTATGGCTGGTTTGAAGGGAAAAAACAATAAAATTTTAAAGCCTGAATTAAGTGTTGGTCTGCTTAATTCAGGTAAATAATCAAGTTACTATATTTCTAATATAAAAGATTAAAAATATCTTTGTCGGAAAATATAATTTGTCAATAAATGTTTTTTTATGTCAAAAAACCGACAAAATTTCTATGTTCTGGAAAAATATTCCTATATATTTTTTATAAAATGGAAGACGAAACCCTTCTATACACTATATTTAGATCTAAAACACCTTTTTTGACATTTGTTTTGGAATCAAAATTGCATATAAAACTCGGGGTGTAAAAATGATAAATTATGGTGCTATAAATATGTTGTCTAAAGAATTAGATATGAAAGTCTTAAGAAACGAGTTGATATCATCAAATATTGCAAATATAGATACTCCTGGATATAAGGGAAAAGACCTTGATTTTAAATCAATATTAGCTGAAAATTTAAATGATATTGAAATGAAGCATACAGATCCAAGACATATTCGCCCGGAGAATAGTTTCAATGAAGGCGGAACAAAGATTATTACGGACCCGAATTCAGGTAGAGCAGATGGAAATAATGTAAATATAGAAAGTGAAATGTTGAAATTAACTGAAAATAATATACAATATAATGTGTCGGTTCATTTTATTGCTAAAAAACTGAACGGGATTAAAGATGCAATTATTGAAGCATCGAGGAATTAAAAAATGAGACTTGATAATATTTTTGATATAAACGGGTCGGCACTGAAGGCTCAGATGATGAGAATAGAAGTTCTCAGTTCCAATATTGCCAATGTAAACGTCACTAGGACTCCTGAAGGGGGGCCTTATAGACGAAAAGATGTTATATTCAAGTCTACTCCTTTCCAGTCCAGTTTTGATCAGGCAATGGAGATGGGAAAGGAAAATAGTAAAGTTGGTGTTTCAGTATCAAAGGTAATCGAAGATCAATCACCATTTCTTTTAAAATATGAGCCAAATCATCCGGATGCAGGGGCAGATGGTTATGTGAAAATGCCAAATATTAATATTGTATCTGAAATGGTAAATATTCAAGAGGCTTCAAAATCTTATGAAGCAAATATTTCAGTTATTGCAGTTGCAAAGAATATGATCGCAAAAACATTAGAAATTGGGAGACAATAATGTCTGATATAAAAATAGATGATATAAGAAGGCAGCTTGATGATATTACATTAAGATCCACAGTAAATGAAAAACAGAATGATGGTGAACAATTTACATCTGTCTTGGAAAAAGTGATCAATAAGGTAGACGGTGATCATAAAGAAGGAGAGAAGGCAGTTCAGAACTTTGTTTCTGGGAAGGATACAAACCTGCACTCTACCTTAATTTCTCTTGAGAAAGCTGATATTTCATTTAAATTGATGATGAAAGTTAGAGGGAAATTGATGGATGCATATCATGAAATAATGCGGACTCAAGTGTAAGTGAGGATAAGGAATAAAAATGGCTGAAGAAAATAAAGGTTTTTTTGATCAGATAAAGCAAGTCTTTAATAGACTTACAAATTCACAGAAAATATTCTTATTTTCTGTGATTGTGTTATCTGTTGTAGGCATCATGCTGATTGTAAATATAGCAAATTCATTCAATTATGGAGTACTTTTTTCAAATCTCTCACAGCAGGACTCCGGTAAGATAATTGAAAAATTGAAAGAGAGAAAAATATCGTATAAAATTGAAGGGTCTGGAACTCTAATTAAGGTTCCTGAAAGTATGAAAAACGAATTACGGATTGAATTGGCTTCTCAGGGTCTTCCGGAAGGTGGAGGAGTTGGGTTTGAGATATTTGATAAAACTTCTTTATCAGCAACTGATTTTGTTCAGAAAATAAATTTTGTGAGAGCAACTGAGGGATCTCTAGCAAGAACTATTTCAAGCTTAAATGAAGTCATGTCTGCCAAGGTTCATATTGTATTGCCAAAAAGATCTGTATTTATTGAAGATCAGGAAGATGCAAAGGCTTCAATTGCAGTGAAGTTAAGACCTGGAGCTATGTTATCACGCACAATTGTACCAGCTATAATTCATTTGACGGCTCAGGCTGTTGAGGGATTAAATGCAAATAATATAGCAGTTATCGATATGAATGGAGGAGTACTTCTTTCAAAACCCAGGTCAGGAAACCTTGATCAATTTGATGAACTGAGTACAAATCAGTTGTCTTATCAAAAACGAATGGAAAAAGCCTTAGAAAATAAAGTAAGAAATCAACTTGAACCGGTTATTGGTGTTGGAAAAGTAAAACCTAATGTAACGTTAGTATTGGATTTTGACAAACTGGAATCAAATGAGCATAAAGTTGACCCAACAGGAAAGGTAATAATTTCTGAAGTAACACAGAGTTCAAAGTCTATTGGAAGTAGTGATGGTGGTGGTGTGCCGGGAACAGGGTCAAATGTTGCACAGGGAGCGACTCAATTGACTAATCAGGGGACTTCTTCAAAACCGGAACAAAATAAAACTAATAAAGCACAAACCAATTATGATGTATACAAGAAAAAGACTCATCTTGTCAAAGCAATAGGAACAATTAAACGGATGTCAATTGCTGTCACTGTTGATAATATATTACAGATAGCTGAGGATGGAACTGAAACTACAACTCCACTTACACCTCAACAGATACTGGAGATAAAAAATCTTGTTCAAGCTGCTGTCGGATATGATCAAAGCCGGGGTGATATTATCTCCATATTTAACAAAGCATTTAATAGATCTGATGAATTAAAATTTAATAAGGAAGTTGAAGCAGCAAAATCACAGGAATTAATTGATAAATTAATAAAATACGGTTCATATCTTATCGCATTTTTGCTTCTGTTCGTTTTTATTCTTAGACCAACAATGAAAAGAGTTAATAATGTAATTAAAGTGCTATCTACATCGAAAGGTCCTGAACTTGAAATGCCTGATGTAGATGTAGAGAAGAACTCAGCAATAAGATCTGCAAGAGAAGATATGGAAATTGAACAGGAGATAAGTGAAAAATATAAAGTATCTAAAGAGACAAAGAAAATGGATATTGTAAAAGAAAAAGTAAGGGAATTTGCAAGTGAAAATGTTGAAGGGACTGCTTCATTAATCAAGAGTTTCATGATGGAAGAAGTATAAATGGTTGATAAAGATAATCTTACTGGAAAACAGAAAGCTGCAATTGTATTTCTTGTTCTTGGAGAGGACACAACTGCCGAAGTATTTAAATACTTAAATGATGATGAAGTTCAAGATGTATCAAGAGAACTATCTGTGCTTGGAGCTGTTCCTGCCAATGTAGCTGATATGGTTATAGAAGAGTTTTATAATCTGACAATGGCAAAGGAATATATGACTTCCGGTGGGATAGAGTATGCAAAAAGGGTTTTAATAAAATCACTTGGCGCAGAAGAAGCCAGGAAAATTATCGACAGACTTGTGAAGATGCTCGAAAAATCAACAGGTTTTTCATCACTTGAAAAAGTAAATCCACAACAATTATCAAAGTTTATACAGAATGAACATCCTCAGACAATTGCACTGATCCTTGCGCATTTAAGTGCATCTCAGGCAGCAGAATTGATAGCATCACTTCCTGAAGATATGCGATCAGAGATTATTATAAGGATGGCTAATTTGGAAGAAATATCGCCGGAAATAGTCAAAAAGATTTCCGGAGTTCTTGATCAAAAGCTTGAAGCCCTTGGTTCCTATAGTCTTGAAGAATATGGTGGTGTAAAAGCTGTTGCTGAACTTTTTAACCGTATGGATAGGCGGGCTTCAAGAAATGTACTTGAACAAATTGAATCCCGTGACCCTGAGTTGACTGCATCTATAAGAGATCTGATGTTTGTTTTTGAAGACATTTTACTTATTGATGATCAGGGGATTATGGAAATCCTAAAAAGGGCTGACAAAAAATCCCTGGCAATTGGATTGAAGGGTGCAAATGATGAATTACAGTCCAAGTTTTTTAGAAATATGTCTCAGAGAGCTGCAGAAATGATGAAAGAAGAGATGGAATACCTGGGGCCGATCAGAGTTAAGGATGTAGAAAAATCACAGCATGAAGTTGTTGAGATAGTTAGAGGGCTTGAAGAAGAAGGTGTCCTTGTTATTGGCGGGGCAGGGGGCGATGAGTATGTTGTCTAAAGTTATATCTGATGATAATATTGACGAGAGTTCATATTCTAAATATGTTCCTCTGTCAAATGTTGAAGTTGTAGATATCATTGAAAAAAAAAGGAAAAGTGTAGAAAGAGAAACCTTTATTGAAGATAATAAGGAAAATCTGGAAACAGCTGCAAAAAAAAAAGCTGATGAGATCCTTTCAATAGCCCAGGAAAAATATAATTCACTTGAGATCGAAGCCAAAACTTTAAAAATTAAAGCTGAAAATGAGATAAGACAAACTCTAACAGATGAGTTCGATTTGAAATTAAGTGAGGCTGTAAAAAAAGTAAATCAGAATTTTATTGATTCTCTAACGGATCTATCACTTCTAAAGAGAACTATTTATAATAATAGTGAAAAAAAACTCTTAGATCTTGTTTTTGAAATAACAGAAAAAATTATTGGTAGTGAAATTAAAACTAATCCGGATATTGTGATCGGAATGTTAAAAAAAGGATTTGAAAAAGTTGAAAATGCAGATAAATATGAAATTAGGATAAATCCTGCAGATTCTGTAATATTGTCTGAAAATAAAAAAGACCTGGAAGAAATTATAAAGTCCAGTTCTGAAATAAAATTTATTAAATCAGATAAAATAGAGAGGGGGGGCTGTATAATAAAAACCGGTATAGGAGAAGTAATTGCAGAACCTTCAAAACAATTGGAAGCTATAAAAAAAGAAATTCTTGGTGGTTGATACAATGGAATTGGAACTGAGTTCTATATTTCAAAAACTAAAGGAGATTCAACCGGTAAAAGTCTATGGAAAAATAACGAAAGTTGTTGGGTTAACTGTTGAATCTGAAGGTCCACCAGCTTCTATTGGAGAAATAATCTTATTAGATGACAAAGAAATAAAAACACCTTTTCAAGTTATTGGATTCAATAATAACAGAGTTATTTCAATGCCACTTGGTGAAGTAATAGGCATTTTTCCTGGTCAACGATTATATTCTACAGGATCTTATCCAGGACTAAACATTGATAAGTCTTTTCTAGGAAGAATTATAAATGGAAGGGGAGAGCCAATTGATGGAAAGGGTGAGTTATCTGGAAGGACTTATATTAAAGTCTATAATAAGCCTGTAAATGCTATGGATAGAAAACCAATAACTGAAATTCTCTCAACAGGGATAAGAGCTATTGATGGTCTGTCAACAATTGGCAAGGGGCAGAGAATAGGGATATTTTCAGGAAGTGGTGTAGGAAAAAGTACTACTATGGGTATGATTGCAAGAAATACGAATGCAGATATAAATGTGATTTGTCTTGTGGGTGAAAGAGGGCGGGAGCTGAAAGATTTTATTGATAATAGTCTTGGTGAAGAAGGATTGAAGAAATCTGTTGTTGTTGTTGCTACTTCAGATGAACCACCCTTAATAAAAATATTATCTGCTTTTACTGCTACTGCAATTTCTGAGTATTTTTCAGGTCTTGGATATAATGTTATGCTGATGATGGATTCTTTGACAAGATTATCTATGGCTCAGAGAGAAGTGGGGTTATCAGCAGGTGAACCTCCTTCAACCAAGGGATATACTCCTTCTGTATTTACACAAATGCCTATGTTGATGGAAAGGGCAGGGAATTTTGAAAATAAGGGTAGTATTACCGCAATCTATACAATACTTGTTGAAGGGGATGATATTAATGAACCAATATCCGATCATGCAAGATCTATTCTTGATGGACATATTGTTCTTTCAAGGGAAATAGCACAAAAAAATCATTATCCTGCAATTGATGTCTTAGGAAGCATTTCAAGATTGATGGATGATCTTGCAAAAGATCATCATAAGGATGCCGCCGGGAAAATGAAAGAAATAATTGCAATCTATAAGGAGGCGGAAGATTTAATAAATATTGGAGCTTATGCTGAAGGTTCAAACCATAAAATAGATATTGCGATAAAAAAAATTGATCTGATAAATAATTTTTTAAAACAAGGGAAATATGAAAAAAGTAGTTTTGATCAAACTCTAAATATAATGCTGGGGATAATAAATGAAGAAATTTAAATTTAAATTGGCTCAAGTATTAAAATACAGGCTTTTATTAGAGGATATTGCAAAATCTGCATACAAGGAATCCTTATTAAATTTACATCAAAAGATGAATAAATTAAATGACATGGAATCTAAACGAATTAATGTTCGAAAAGGATTGAATATAAAAAAAGGAATGCAAATTGATCCTCAGATTATTGAATTTGTATCCATATATGTAAAACAGTTAACATTTCTAATTGAAATTCAGAAAGATGCTATTCTGCAGCAGAGAAAAATTACTGAAGTAAAGCTTTCTGAATGGACTTTAAGAAGAAAAGACTCTAAAGTTATTAAAAAACTTGAAGAAAAGCAAAAAAGAGAGTATATTGAGATGAGTGAGAAGGAAGAACAAAAATTCTTAGATGAAATCTTTCTTGCAAAAATGGCTGGGAGTCAACAAGGAGTTTTAAGATGAGGAGCAAAAGAATAATTATTTTATTATCGTTTATTTTTAGCCTTTCTTTAGTATACTTTTTATTTGCACAAAATGAGGTAAATAATAATGAAGAAAAAATTATTGCAAAAAAACTTGTACAAGAACTTTCTTTAGAGAGGGAATCTTTAAAAAAAAAAGAAATAGATTTAAATGACTTGAAACAAAATCTTGAAAGTTTTGAGAGTGATCTTAACAAAAGGTATGATGAATATTTAGTGAAGAAAAAAAAATTGGATCAATTAGAAAAAGATTTTAACAAGAAATTAGACGATGCAATGTTTGATCAGAAAGTTATTGAATCTTATGAGAACATCGATCCAGAACAGGCAGCATTATTGATGCAGGAAATGTATAAGAAGGATAAAAAACTGCCTCCGAAAATAATAAGAAAAATATCCGGTAAAAAAGCTGGAAAGATCATTGAAGCATTAATAGAGCTGGATACTCCGACTTCAGCAGAATTAGCTAAAGATGTAATTGATTATTTTAAACCAGAATAAGGAATGTAAATATGTTAGATTATCAAAAATCAGGTAGATATTTTGCTCAGGTACAGAAAGGGCTTGAAGAAATGGCAGCAGGTGAATTAGAGGAACTGGGGTGTTCAGATTGTATTCCGGGATATCTTGGAGTATATTTCAATGCAGATAAAGAGACTCTTTATCGTGTAAATTATAGTGCAAAAACAATCATACGGGTATTAGCGTCTCTTTTTACTTTTAGATGTCACTCTGAAGATATACTGTATAAGAATGTACTCGGATTTGAGTGGGATAAAATACTCTCAGTGGATAGTACTTTCTTAATTTCAGCTGCAGTTTCAAAGAGTAAAATAAAGCATTCTCAATTTGCGTCTTTAAGAGTGAAAGACGGCATAGCGGATTATTTTCAAAAAAAATATAATAAAAGGCCTTCAGTTGATAAAGAAAATCCTGATGTAATTATAAATCTGAATATAAATGATAATAAAGTCATAATTAGTTTTGATACAACAGGTTTTCCAATGTATAAGAGAGGATACCGTGATCAAACCGTTCCTGCTCCAATGGCAGAAACTCTAGCTGCAGCAATGTTAAGAGTAAGTGGTTGGGATGGCTCAACAACATTAGTTGATCCTTTTTGTGGATCTGGAACTATCCTTGCAGAAGCTTTAATGTTTTACTGTAAAATCCCGACAGGGTTCTATAGAAAAAAATTTGGGTTTTTCAATTTACCAGATTTTGATAAATACATTTGGAAGAAAGTTAAAGATGAATATAAAACTGGAAAAGAACTTCCAAGAGGTCTTCTAATAGGAAGTGATATCAGTAAAAATGCTGTTACTGCGGCAAGAAAAAACATGGAAATATTCATTGATGGGAAAAATGTCAGTATTAAAAAGAAGGATTTTGTTAATCATGATGGTTTTGAAAATTGTACTATAGTTACAAATCTCCCATACGGAAAGCGGATAGGGGATAATGAAGAAGTAGAACAATTATATAAAGAATTTGGAGATTTTCTTAAACATAAATGTAAAGGTTCTACTGCTTATGTAATGTGTGGTAGTAGAGAACTTGTAAAAAAAATAGAGTTGAGAACATCTAGAAAAATACAGTTTTTCAACGGTCCCATCGAGACAAGATTAATAGAACTGAAAATGTATTAAGATATCAAAAACATCAATTTTTAGTTAATTCCTCCCGATATTCATTAATTATTTATTTTTACCCTGATTTTTCATCAAAATTATAAAAAAACTTTAAATAAATAGTTATATAG
>CBDUZW010000053.1:0-37913 GCA_965371805.1 uncultured bacterium
TATATAACTATTTATTTAAAGTTTTTTTATAATTTTGATGAAAAATCAGGGTATAACCATACTGTATTAAACAGTGACGACACATTTCTCCAGCAAATTTTTATCAATCAATTTTATTAAATTTTATAAACTCTTTTTTTATTGAATAAAATAAAAATTTATAAAGATTATAGTTGACATTATCGCATCACTGTACTATTATTGTAGTACATTGATTGGAGGAATTAAAATGATTGAATTAACTAATGTTTCAAAGAGTTACGCTAAAGGCTTTATTAAAGCAGTTAAAAACCTGAACCTAACTGTAAATAAAGGAGAAATTTTTGGATTTCTCGGTCCTAATGGAGCAGGAAAGAGTACAACTATAAAAATGATAGTCGGTTTATTAAATCCGGATACTGGGACAATAAAAGTTAATGGAATAGACAATCAGAAGGATTCACTTAGCTGCAAAAAGCAGATTTCCTATGTTCCGGAGAATGCCGAGACATATGAACGTTTAAAAGGTATTGAATATTTAAACTTTATTGGAGATATTTATCAAACACCAAAAGAAGAAAGAGAGAGAATTACTTCTAAATGGTCAAAGATTTTTGGTTTAGAAGATGTACTAAATAATCTTATAAAAAGCTATTCTCATGGAATGCGTCAAAAAATTATATTAATAGGATCCCTGATCGCTAGACCTGAAGTTCTAATTCTAGATGAACCTTTAATTGGACTTGATCCTAAGTCTGCCCACGGTTTGAAAGAAATTATGAGAGAACATTGTGATCAAAATAAAACCCTGTTCTTCTCCACACATGTTATGGAAGTGGCAGAGAAGTTGTGTGACCGTATTGGAATTATTAATAAAGGCCAATTAATTGCATGTGGAACAATGGATGAACTCAGAGCAAAATCTAAAGATTCTGCTTCATTAGAAAAAATATTTTTGGAAGTAACTGAAAAATGAAAAACATAATACACTTATTAAAGATATTTTTTAAAACAAATCCGCTATTTCCAATATTTAGGAGCGGTGGATTTAAAAAAAAAAGTATAATAATATATTTTGGAGCCTTTATGCTTTTATTATTGTGGGGATTTTTGACCTATGGATATCTGGTTGGAATTAAAGGAGTATATGGAATATTGACAACTTTTAATCAATCTCCTGATGCAATAATATCAACAATAATGATTTTGTCACAACTTATGATTATTATTTTTGGAGCTATTGGAGTTATCTCTGTATTTTATCTTTCTAATGATACAGAACGGCTGATACCTCTTCCCATAAAGCCTGCTGAAATAGTAGTTGCAAAATTTGTTTCTATTCTAGTCAATCAATATATTATTTTATCTCCTTTTGTACTTCCTGTTTTTATTTATTTTGGAATTCTTATAGAAGGTTCCTGGGGATATTGGTTGAAACTTCCTATAATTTATCTTTTACTACCTGTTATCCCTTTAGCATTAGTTACTATTGTGGTTATGTTTTTAATGAAAATAGTAAATTTTGGAAAAAACAAAGATAAATTAATTGTAATTGGTTCTATTCTTCTAATGTGCCTTGCAATAGCGCCTCAATTCTTCATAAATAACACAGAGAAAGATGATGAAAAGGGAATAAAAAAAGATGAGATTGTTAAGATTTTAAGTTCCAAAGATGGATTAGTTCAGATAATCGGCAAAAAATTTCCTCCTGTAATATGGGGAACTAAAGGATTTACAAGAGGAGCCTCAAAAGAGGGTATTTTTGGATTTACAGCATTTTCTGGTACTTCTCTCCTACTATTTGTTTTATTGCTCTTTCTAGGAAAAAAGATCTTTTATAAAGGATTAATTGGTATTCAAGAAATTCAGGTAGAAAATAATGGGGGAAAAAAAATTAAAACGGGAGATTTTTCCGGCAGTTCACCTGGTTATATTACTTTTTTTAAAAGGGAATTCAAAGAGATGAACCGTACTCCCATGTTTCTTGTCAATGGTGTTGTTAGTACATTAGTCTGGCCTGTATTTATTTTAATTTGGATAAGCGTTAAACAAGATGGAGCTAAACTTCAAGGTTTTTTCAAGATAATAAACAATGGTGACCCATCAATCCTGGTTTTTATTATTGCAGGAATGTTAGTTCTTTGCAGCGGATTGAATGGAACTCCCAGCTCTTCTATTTCACGGGAGGGGAAAAATTTCTGGTATTCCAAGGTTCTTCCAGTTTCATATAAAACACAATTAGCAGGTAAATATCTGCACTCTTTAATGATTGCAGCCTTGGGGTTTACGGGAGGGCTCATTATATCTGCCATTTTAAAAATCAGTATTATTATAATTCTTAAAGCATCTCTAATTTTCATAGCTTTAATCTCGATTCACATTCCAGTAGGATTATTGATTGATTTAAGGAAACCAGTTTTGGATTGGGAAAATCATAAGAAAGCGATGAAACAAAACCCTAATGTATTCTATTCAATCTTTGGAATGATGGGTTTTTTAGCTATCACAGGTTTTGCAGTATATAAAATATTCAGATCAGGTCTAATTGGTCCACAAACCTTATATATAATTTTAACAGCGTTCTTGATCATACTTTCCACTCTACTTAATTATTTCTTATTTACTAAAGCAGATAAGTTATATTCAAGATTAGAAATATAAAAAAAATCAGGTTCACTGCCAGAATTTGTGTGAAAATTTTTTATAAATTATCTTCTGTTTTATTTTTATCCAGTTCTCTC
Organism: uncultured bacterium; assembly: GCA_965371805.1. Taxonomy (GTDB): domain Bacteria; phylum Acidobacteriota; class Aminicenantia; order UBA2199; family UBA2199; genus JAOZTV01. The sequence continues at coordinate 2,721 of CBDUZW010000053.1, forward strand.
AGTTTTGTTTTATAAAAAAACACTCTGATTGAACTCAATACAACAGTAGCAGTAATAACAAAATAAACAGTATCAATTACCGTCTTATCAGTAATTACACCCTTTGATACTGCTACAAGTACTATTGCAGCAGGAGCAATACCACGGGCAAAAAGCGCATTTACAAGAATTCGCTCATTCTCTTTATATCCTCTTGTAAATATATTACTGATATTTCTTAGAAGTAATATAGATAATGAAATACTTGTACCAATAAGTACAGCTTTAGAATTTCTGAGATCTAATAGTAAACCTATATAAACAAAGAAGAAAGTTTTTAGAAAAAAGGATATCTCATTATAAAACTGCCGTTCTCTATAGGAAACTACATTAACCTTATTTTCTTTATTCTCTTTTGGTTTTTTTATCCTCTTTCCCAGTTCAATTAATATACGTGAATTTGCAATTACAATCCCAAATGCCATAGAAGAAATTGCACCATTTCCTCCCAGGTATTCTGCAATAAAATATATTATTATCACATATGCAATTGTCATCAAATAATTTTTATCACCAAATTCAAGTTTTAATTCAAGGTAAATCCATAAGAATCCAGACAGTGCACCTATCACACTGGCAACAAAAAATAGTGATGCAATTTGAGATAAAACATTTTTAATGTCCAGAACATTTAATACTTTCAACTCAATCATTGTAATTGCAAAAACAATAGATAGCACATCAGTTAATGCCGATTCGAGAGTTAGTATGGAATATAGTTTTTTATTAACCTTCACCTGTTTTAATATTGGAATTATAAAAGCGGATGATACTCCGCCTAAAGCGAATCCGAGCATTAATGATACCATTGTATCAGGAATAAGAAAATATATGATCCCTGCGATCACAAGAGATGATAATATAAAATTTGTTAATCCAATTGTGATACCTGCTCCAATTCCTTCTGCGAATGATCTTAGATCTATGGACAAGGCTCCATCAAACATAAGAAAAAGCAGTGTGATTGTTGTAAATATAGGAGCAATCGTGCTTAATGATTGAGGATTTACAATATTGAGAATATTTGGTCCTAAAACAAAACCAACCAATAATAAAATAAGAGTGTCAGGAATATTGATTTTTTTGAATCCCCACTCTGCCAGATAACCTATAAAAACAATCAGTGCGACAAGTAATAATATTGTATTTGTATTCATATCCTCATATTGATTTATTTATCCAGTTTAATAGAATTTTTAAAATTAAGATCCATTTGAGGAAAAGGTATACCTATCTTATTTATATTAAACTCTTTATATATTGAGGAGTTTAATTGATCTATAACACTTCCTCTTCTTGAAGATTTATCAATCCAGCATAATAGCTGCATATTCAATGCAGAATCGGCAAATTCAATAAGTCTGACCTGTGGTTCAGGATCATCACAAACGATCACATTCTCTACCGCAATTTTCTGCATAATTTCTTTAACATGATCAATATTGGAACCATATTCAACTCCAACCAGAATTTTTAATCTTGTTTTTAAGCTTGGCCCACCACTTTCATTTGTTATCTTAGTATTAGCCATAACTGAATTTGGAATTGTTATTTCAACCAGGTCCATAGTAAGTATCCTTGTACTTCTTAAGCCAATTACATTTACCTTACCTCTTTCTCCTGAATCAAGGATAATATAATCCCCTAATTTATATGGAGCATCAATAATTATAAATATCCCGGAGAAAAGATTGGCTAGTGTATCTTTTGCAGCAAAACCTACGGCTATACCAATAATTCCAGCAGATGCAATCCAACCCGTTATATTTATTTTCCAGGTTAAAAAGATAAAATAGACTGTGCCAAGGAAAATGATTAACTTTAAAGTATTATCAAAAATTGGAACTGTCCTTTTTTGTATATATTTTTTCCTTCCCTTTTGTTTACTAAAATGATCGAGTACTATAGAAATACTTTTAAATAGAACAATTGACCATAATAAAACCACTATGGTTTTTATTAGTGCAAAAATAAAGAAAGATATTTCATCTTTAAATTTTAATAATTCAATAGAAATAGAAAAACCAATTAAAAATATAGTGGTAAAAAGAGGTGTACTGAATATTTCAAATAGCTTGTCATCAAGGTCATTCTTAGTTTTTTTGACAAATTTATTAAATATGAATTTTATAATAATATTTACAATTTTTGCTAAAATTATAGATAGTAGAATGAAAACAGTCGATCTGATATATTTATTTTCCCATATTCCTGAAAGTTCCTGTAATATAGTTTCCATGTAGTTCTATCTATCTCAATCTTTAAAATTATAACTGCTTAAGCATATACCCTTTTTTTTTTAATAAATTCACTAAACCATTCTCGCCAACCAAATGAGCAGCCCCTACTACTACAAAATATCTCTTAGAAGTAGTTTTAATAAAATCATCAATTTTCTTTACCATTCCAAAATTTCGTCCATCAATAAGTTTTTCATACAAGTTTTTTAATTTAGGGTATTTTTTAATATTCTGGTTAACCAATGTATTTAGTGTATCGTCATTACCGGTTTTCCATGCGTTTACTAATTTTTTAAATTCCACTTCAGTATTAGTTTCCTCTGTTAAAACATTAAATAAGAATAGTTCATGCTCTTCATCAGAAAAGCTATCGAATAAATTCAATTGAAATTCAGCACCTTCAAGCTCAATTATCTCTTTTTCACCGGCTTTATTTAAAAAATATTTATCTATCCCCAGATTTGGATCAAACCCTAACTTCATCATTTCAGATGCAGCTATTGTCATTGCCACCATCCAGGGTTTAAATTTATTCCATCCTGTAATATCGATACCAAATTCTTTTAGTTTTTTTCCTGCAAGATTGTAAGTTTCCTCTGATATTGAGCCTTTTAATGTCTTTTCACCTTTATAGGTTGCAAGTTTCATTGATAACATTTGTAATTTACCTCTTTGATCATCCGATACATTTGCTTCAACCATTAAACAGTCTGATTTTTGAAAAGCAATATCAAATGCTTTATCTAGTGGATAAACACTTTTATCCAACATATGAACAGAACCTATGAGATAACTGCTGTTTTTATTCTTTGTTTTTATCTCCCATATAAAAGACTTTCCAAAAATAAATGATGGTAATAATAAACCTATAAATACGAAAAATATGGTTATTTTATTAATGTTTTCTCTATAAATCATCCTTTTGCTCCTTTAATTTTAAACTCAAAGTTTCTCTTTTTAAATTTTTCTCTGTAATACTATTTGATCCTGAATTATACAATTCTTCTATTTTTTGATAAATGCTTTTTGTATTAGATTTTCCAGTTTTTTCTAAAGCTATAGCTTTTTGCCAGAGTGTTGGAATATATTTATCACTAAAACTCAAACATATTTCAGCTTCATTTAAAGCTTTTTCATACCGCTTACTTCGATTTAGAAATTTAATATATTCATTATAAAAATACTGGTAATTATAATATGTGATCCAGTATGAAAGTTGTGTTTTCATCTCTATTAATTTTCTATGACAATTTTCTGCTTCTTTTAAATTACCATTTTTTTCTAGTACGAGACTATTTAAGTGTAAATAGAATTTATAAGGTTCATAATAATTATCTTCTGAAATATTATATTTTATTATTATTTTTCTTAACCAATTAAGTTCTTTTTTTGCATTTATAATATCACCTGTTTTGATTGAGATTAAACCAGATAACCAGTGAGTTTCATAAAAATTATCAATAATATCCGAGGAATCAAATAAACTAATTGATTTTTGTACTAATAATCTGCTGCCATTATAATCTTTTTCTAAATACAAAATATATGCATTTTTAGTTAGAATTACTGCTTGATCTCTTTCTTTTAACATATTTTTAGTTGAGAGAGTCGTACGATACCTGTTCAAAATCTCAATTGCCTGTTTATATTTTGCCTGAATAACCAGGATGTCATATATTGTAAGATATGCCCATGTAACCCCATTTGGAGATAATTCTACAGCTGAGATTTTCATTGCTAAAGAGTCCTCAAAGTCACCCTTATAGAAATATCCATCACCCAGGGAATCGAGAGAGTTTGCAGAAAGGTCATCTCTTGTCCTGTATAAATGGAATTGGTCAAGTGCTTTTTCATGTTCTCCCATATAAGAATAACAGTAGCCAAGATGATTTATTGCCTGAGAATAGTTTTTATCAATGAATAGAGCTTTTTTATAGTTATCTATTGCATTAGATGCCTCTCCATGATGAAAATATGCTTCCCCGATTTCAAAAAATATTTCTTTTGAAAATGGAAATTTCCTTTTTAAATTTTTAAGATATTTTATCTGTTTTTTAAAATCATAATCAAGTTGAGCTTTAAATGCAAGAACCCTGTCTCTAAAAGATTCAGTAAGATCACCTATTTGAGGAACTACTTTATTTATCGTTTTAAGAGCTTTTTTTTTATTTCCATTGAAGTAGTATAAATTTGCAAGATAATATTTTGCAACTGGATTTTCATTGATTTTTTCAAATATTTTAATACTTTTTTCTATATCCAATTTTTTATAAAACAATAAACCATTGTAAAACGCTTCAAACTTATCCCATTCCTTTCCATATACTTTAGATACTTTTTTTAACGATATAACTTCTTTTCTTTTTTCCTTTTGTAATAAAAATTTTAATAATTCATTAGACAATGAATCTATCTGGTTTAAGAGAATTGAATTCTTGCCAATGCCTGTTTTTGTAAATCTTTTTTTTATCTCTCTATTTTCTATTGATATCAACTCTGCGTCTATAGTATAAATGTCATTTTTGGAGGACACTCTGCCCTTTAATTCATATTTTATATCTTTAATTGATTCATTGAAGTTTCCATCCTGTTTTATTCCCTCTATTACCAGTTCTGAAACTGTCCTAATTCCATTAGATTGATTTAAAAATTCTATAAGTAAATAGTTTATTTTCTCTGATAATAGGTTTCTTTTATTTTCAGACAAATCTTCAAATAGGTTTAATTTTATATAAATTTGTTTTTTTTGTGTCTTTAGACCTTGATTTTGTTTTATATCAATATTATTAGAATTATTATTCTTGATAATAAATGCTACAATTATTGCTAAAAAGATCATAATAAGAATAATATATTTTCTTTTCCCGCTTTTTATTAGATTTCCTGAAGAAATAGATTCTGTTGATCCCTTATATTTGCCTATACGATTAACCATATCGGCCAGTCCTTCATTGTCAGAAGTATTTGTCCCAGATCTTACTACAATAGAATCTTCAATATTAATAAGCTCTGTTTCTAAAGAATTCTCGTTAAAGTTATCTTCATTAATTTTAGATTTTTTATTAGTTGTATCTCTTACTACTAAAAGATCCTTTTTTATATCTTCGAAGCATAGATATCTATTATTTTTATTTTTTTCCAGTACCTTTTCTATTACTCGTTTTAATATTTCTGGAATATTCCTTTTGAATTTTATGTCAAGACTTATAACATTATATAGAGTCTCAATTTTTTGATCAGCAAGAAAGGGATTATATCCCTCTAACATTTCAAAAAAAACAGTGCCAAAAGAAAAAATATCACTTGTTTTATCTAAGTTTTCCCCTCGTGCCTGTTCAGGTGACATATAGGAGACTGTACCTAGAACTATCCCCTGTTCAGTAATATTTGTACTCTGCATAGAAGAAAACCCAATTTCATTATTGAATTTTGCTAAACCGAAATCAAGTATTTTTACTATTCCCTTTTTATCAATAATAATATTTGATGGCTTTATATCTCTATGAATAACTCCTTTTTGATGCGCCTCTATCATCCCATCACAAATTTGCATTGCAACATCAATTATCTTGTTAATACTGAGTTTTTTTATGCTGATTATCTGATCAATAGTTATTCCATCAATATACTGCATAACAATATACTCTTCTTTGGGTTCATTATATATTTCATATATAGTGCAAATATTTGTATGATCAAGACTTGATGCTGTTTGAGCCTCTCTTAAAAACCTTGCTTTTGTATTAGTATCTTCAATAGCATTTTCTGAAATTCTCTTAATTGCGACTTTTCTTTTTAATTTAAGATCTTCTGCGAGATGAACTTCTCCCATCCCGCCAGTACCAATCTCTTTTATAATTCTAAATCTATCATTAAGTATCATATTAATACATTTTAGCAAAAAACAGAATATAAATCCAATAAAAAAAAGATAAACATGGAGAAAACATAAATTTCTTTTACGAGGTGATTTTTAATAATTTATCGGTTTGAAATCAGTGTATATTTTTTTAAGAAATTCTAAATTTTAATAGAATTAGAGTTTATAGTTATGGCACTATTTTCAGAGACTTTACAGAAGTCTTAATAATTTGATAAAACTGGATAAAGATGTTATAAATACTATTGGAAAAATAATGGATCAATTAAAAGAAATTAAAAAATTAATTTTCGAAAGAAAAGAAAAAATCTATAATATAAAAGAGTTAATTAAGGAAGAAATTGATAGGGATTATAATCTTAATTTATGGGAATTATCCCAAAGAGAGCTTGATAGCGAAATGGGAATCAAATTATCACTTCTAAATAATGAAGCTGATATACGAGATAAAGTAGAGATAAACCCTGGATTAGGTTTAAAAGGAAAGCTTTATTTTAGGTTAAAATCAATATTTTCAGGAATTCTCCTAAAATCAATAACCCCTGTAATTAACAGACAGGTAAGTTATAATGGTCAATCTATTGACCTGCATTTAGCCTCCTATATAAAGATTAAAAATGTTGAAGATAATTTTATTCTTCTTAATGAAAGAGTAAAACAATTAGAAGAAGAGAACTGTGAAATTTTAGAAAAATTAAATTATTTAATAGAAACGGACAAAAAACGGAGTTAGTATTGGAAAATATTTCAACCAATTTGAAAAAAAATATTGGAAAAAATGACATAAAATTACTACAGGAAAAAATTAAAGAAATAGAAAATCAATCAGGTATTCAAAAAGCTTATAATTATCTATTAAGATTTGAAGTTTCTAATGAAATTAGAAAACCTTCATTGGCTATCTATGATCATACAGCACATATAATTGGTGGTGGTCAGAAATATGGATTTACAATGGCCCATGCACTCAAGGACCTTTTTGATATTACAATCATTTTAAACAAAGAAGTAACTCACAGTGATATAAAAAAATGGTATCATCTAGATCTAAAAAAGTGTAAAATAAAAATAATTTCTATCCCCTATTTTGATCAGTTTGATTCTATTCATCTTGATCCTGCCAGAATAACACGTAAAATGGAAAACCCATTCCATGCCATCAGTAAGGAATCCGGTAATTATGATTTCTTTATCAACAATAGTATGAATGAAATGGTTTATCCATTGGCTAATATTTCTCTTATGGTTTGCCATTTTCCAGAAAGAAGGGCTAAAAGCTATTTCTATTCAGATAGATATACATATGTAATCTTTAATAGTAAGTATACAGCGGGATGGATAAAAAAAAAATGGGGCTTTGATCCCCATAAACATATATATCCTCCTGTTGATATGGGAAAAAATATCGGAAACAATGTCTTTAAGAAGGAAAAAATAGTACTTTCAGTAGCAAGATTTGAAAGTGGCGGAAGTAAAAAACAATTTGAAATGGTTAAAGCTTTTATAAGGTTAAAAAATAAATATCCTGATCAGCTAAAGGAGTGGAAACTCTGTTTAGTAGGTGGAAGTCAGGGTGAAAACCCATATTTGGATAGTTTAAAGAGTCTTCTCTTGGAAAAGAAGATTGATTATATAGAATTGTTTATTAATGTTTCGGGTGATAAGCTTAAAAAGTTATACTGTAAGGCAAAAATTTTTTGGCATCTATGTGGATTAGATCAAACCGATCCTGCCTTAGTAGAGCATTTTGGTATGACAATTGTAGAGGCAATGCAAAACAAATTAGTTCCAATAGTATTTAATGGAGGAGGACAAAAAGAGATTGTTGACCATAAAAAATCAGGATTTCTCATAAACTCTATTTTTGAACTTATAGACCATACGATATCCTTAATAAATAAACCTGATTTATTATTAAATATAAGTAATTATGCATTATCACAAAGTGCTCAATTCAGTAGAGAACATTTTGAGAAAAATGTAAAAGATTTTTTAAAAAAAACTTTAAGAGATTATAAAAATTAATTGTAAAATATGTTTAATTATTGTAGAATACTTTATGAATAAATTTGACTTTTCAATAATAATATTAACAAAAAATTCATTAGGAACAGTAAACAGATTGATTGATTCTTTATTAGAACAAAAATTTGACAAAACATATGAAGTTATCTTTATGGATAATAGTTCAACAGATGAGACAGTTAAATACTTAGAAAAAACAATGTTTCAAAACAAAAAAATATATAATGTTCCTGAAGGTGAATTTAGCCATAGTGGAACCAGAATGAAAGCCGCTGAATTAGCCTCAGGAAAATATATTGTTTTTTTGACTGATGATGTCATTCCAATTGGTGACATGTTTTTAGATAATTTAACAATGCCGCTTCTTGAAGAAGATGTACCAGCTACATACGGAGTCTTTCAGATAAATGAGAAAGAATGTGATCCAATTGATGCTTACCTTAATAATGGATGGTATTTAAATTTTGACAAGTCAATAGGACCTATAAATGACTTTTGCTGGAATTTATTTCCTGCTGAATCTCAAAGAAAATTTAGTAATTTTGACAATTGCGCATCAGCTATAGACAGAAATTTATTACTAGATCTGAAATTCCCGGATGTTCCATATGGAGAGGATATGCTTTTTGCAAAAAAGCTTCTCAGGAGAGGTTATAAAATTGGATTGAGTAAAAAGGCAAAATTCTATCATTGGCATAAAGTAAGTTTTAAATATATGTTAAGAAGGATGTGTATTGATCAACATATTAGTATTCCTGAATTTAATATTTACTATGTAAGAAGAAAAATTGGAGTTATTAAAGCTATATCAATAAGAGTTTTACATAGAACATATATAGCTTTTTTCAAACTTAATATTCCATTAAAAAGTAAAATTTATTGGACACTTTATAATATAAAAACCCTTACAGCAGATTTTATTGGAAAATATATGGGAGTATTGGATAAGAATTCTATAAATGGGTTTTCACCAATAAATAAACGATTATTAAAGAAAAAATATGAAATAATTGAGGAAATTAGCAAAAAAAGTATTATTAGAGATTAAAGTTATTTATTTTAATATTTTTTTTTTATATACTCTGCTAATCCACCTTTCCAATGTGACATTATATTCAATTTATGCTTATTTAATCCATCATTTTCAAGAACAGAGTACTTTGGTCTGTTTATTTTTATTGCAAATTCACCGGGATCTGCCTTGTTTAACGTAACGTTGCTTTTTGACAATCTGAAAATTTCTTTAGCAAATTCATACCATGAGCAGCTACCTTCAGCTGTAACATGATATAAACCATATTTCAAATCACTATGAATAACTTTTACAATTTGCCTCGCAATTTCAGCGGTATATGTAGGTGTTAAAAACTCATCATCAACAACTCTAATTTCATCCCTTTCTTTAGATAATTTGACCATCAGATCAACAAAATTATAACCTTTTGCCATACAATCATGAGTACCATAAATGCCACTAACTCTCAATATATAATGTTTCTTAGCAATAGTCGAAATAAAATGTTCTCCTGAGAGCTTTGTATTTCCATAGACATTTAAGGGGACAGGAAGATCTGTTTCAATATATGGTTTTTTTTTCTCCCCATCAAAAACATAATCTGTACTTATATGGAGAACAGGAATATCAAGTTTATTAGATATCTCTGCAAGATTTTTTGAGCCTATACCATTTACTAAAAAAGCCTTTTCCGGAGCATCTTCACAAGCCTCCACATTATGAAAGGCAGCTGTATTAATAATCATATCAAAGGAAGAGCCTTCGAATACTTTTGATACAGATTTTTTATCAGAAATATCAATATCTTCAATTATTAATTCACTAACCTTATCATTATTATTTTTTAAAGCAATACAAATATCACTTCCCAATTGTCCATTAGCACCAATAACTGCAATTTTCATATATTTATCTCCTTAAAAAAGTTGAGGCAGCTGTAATTCTTCAATTATACCCTTTCTTTTAGCTTTTTAAACACCTGGATATTATAAAAATTTGGATCTGAAAAATCTGAAAACTTTTCTTTATTGTCAATTAAATCCTCAATGATATCTTCGACACCGTATTTTGGATGAAAACTGAGTACCTTATTCGCCTTTTCAATACTCACCTTATAATTTCTAAAATCCTGAATATGTTTGATATTTAGTTTTATATCTTCTCCTAGATGTTTTTTTATACCCGATTTAACTAGATCCCCTATTTCTCCCACAGTATAATTGCCAGAGGCTACATTAAATATCCCAGAAATATCTTCATTTGCTTCAATTGCTCTTATATAAGCAGTTGCTGCATCCTTAATACTTAATACAGGTCTCCATATAGCCGGATTATTGACAGTTATAGTTTTTTCACTCATTGCAAATTTAAACATTGTATTGACTACAAGATCTAATCTCATCCTTGGGCTATACCCTGATACAGTTCCCTGACGAAAAGCTATCACAGAAAACTTATCATCCTTCATTCCAATTACCGATTGCTCACCCTGTAATTTTGACATTCCATAAGGATACATAGAAATAGCAGGAGAAGTTTCATCATATAATTCATCAACAGTATAACCATATACAGAACATGACCCGGCATAGATAAACCTTTTTACCCCAGCAGTTTTTGATAAATAAGCCAAAAAAGCAGGAGCAGCAGAGTTAGAAATAAAATTTTCAGATGGTGAGAATTCAGCCATTGGATCATTAGAAAGACCGGCAAGAAATATAACCTGATCATAATTTTTCACATCATCAACTTTAAGATCAAAAATATTTTTATTTATTCCATTTACTTCTTTTGGTAAGTGATTTCCAAACCAGAACAAATCTATTACATCAACATCATACCCTCTTTCAAGTAGTTCAGGGATCAATACAGAACCAATATATCCCGCTCCTCCAACTATTAATATTTTCATTTCATTATCTCCTTATATTATTTATTTTAACTTAAAATTTTCAGATTCAGGTTTTGATAACCACTCAGAAAATGATTGTGCACTTTTATCTTTATCGGATAGTGTTAATTCTGTTATTGGCCATTTTATACCTATCTCAGGATCATTCCATAAAAAGCCTGATTCACATTTATTATTATACAATCCAGTACATTTATATTGAATCTCAGCAAAATCTGATAAAACATAAAAACCTCTTGCAAATCCAGCAGGTGCATAAATTTGTTTTTTATTTTCAGACGAAACGACTTCCCCATACCATTGTCCCAGAGTTGGAGAATCTTTTCTAATATCAACTGCAACAAGAAAAGCAGAACCATAGGTAACTCGCATTAATTTTCCCATTGGTGGCTCCCATTGAAAATGAAGTCCCCTTAAAACCCCTTTTATTGATCGGGAATGATTATCCTGTACAAAATTAGTTGGTAATCCTAATTCCTTAAATTGATCAGTTCTGAATGACTCTAAAAAAAAACCTCTTTCATCTTCAAATACCTGTGGTTTTAGAACAATAAGACCATTTAAATGTTCAGACTCTATCTTAATCTCCATATGATATACCTCCAATTAATTAATGTATATTTTATACTAATTATGACATTTTATCAAGCACAGGTTGCCTCATAAAAAAAAACTATAAGACATCGGTTGCTGCTTCAAAATTAAAACACTATGAAATTAATGGTGTTAACTAATTATTTATTGATTTATCTCTTTGTAAATGGAGGTTTTTTTATGGGTCAAGTCGAAGCATATACAAATAAATTTAAAAAGACTATAATTGCAATCTATGAGCATTAAATCATTACAATTATTTGTTGACAGATCAATTCTTTTTTTACTTTCAATCTGTGTTGGAGTAATGCCTTTAATTTATTTTCCCTATGACAAATTTTCATTAGTCCCATATAGAGTTGATGTGATTTTTAAACCTAAACAAATTTTTTTAATTGTAGTAGAAATAATTTTACTTTTACTTTTTGTAGTATATTTTAAGATTAATAAAAAATTATATAAAATTAATAATATTTTTATCCTTCTCGGAGGTTTTTATATTACATTGGTATTTTCTACTATTTTTTCAAATTATTGGAAAATTGCGGTTTTTGGAAGACCGTTTAGACATGAGGGACTAATAGCTTATTCAACTTATATAGTATTATTCCTGATGATATATATTTTTGCAGATAATACAAAAAAAATAAAGATATTACTATATACACTTTTATCCTCAGCTGCAATTATCAGTATTTATGGACTTTTGCAATATTATAATATAGACCCTATTTATAAAGACCCATTTATTATTACCGGAGTTTATGCAAATAGAGCTTTCTCTACTCTTGGGAATCCAGTCTTTGCAAGTTCTTATATTGCAATGTTATTTTCTTTATCTTTTATTCTATATTTTTTCTCAAAAGGAAAGCAATTCTATATATTTGGATGTTGTACTGTACTATTTTTTGCTTTTCTACTCGCTACTTCCTCAAAATCTGGAATTATTGGAGCTTTTTTCAGCATTAGTATTTTTATTTCATTTTACATCAAGAAAGCTGTGATATATAAGAAAAAACTGTCATATTTATTTATTATTTTAATAGGAATATCTATTTTTATTGAATTTACCGGTAAACCAATAACTCCCTTTAAAAGAATTTCTTCTTTTTACTCAAATATTACTATAAAAAAAGACATTAAAACTGTAAATAAGTTACAAACTAAAAAATCAGGTAGTGTTGTTTTTAAAAAAGATTTTTCAAGAATGCATATTTATAAAACAAGTTTTAAATTACTTAAAAAAAATCCTCTATTAGGTTCAGGACTTGATACATTTAATAAAGTATTCCCTCAAAAAAAGAACATGCGTTTACTTGATAAAGCTCATAATGAATATTTTCAACTTGGAATAACAATTGGTATCCCGGGATTATTACTATATTTGATGTTTTTATTAAGTATTATAAAAAATAATTTTCATAACTATAAAAGTTTCAATCCATATCAATTGGCCTTGTTCTTTGCAATTCTTGCATATTGGATCCAGGCGATTTTTAATATAAGTGTAGTTTCAGTTGCCCCAATATATTGGGGATTAATGGGACTGAATTTAGCTGTTTTGAAAATCGAAAAATTGAAAAACTGAAACCTTTATGTTAAAATATCAAATTGGAGGATCTATGAAATACATATATTTAATCTTATTAATCATATTCTTTTTAAGTTGTTCTACAACGGTCACAAAAGTAGATATCAGTCTTGATTTGCCTGAGTTGACAAGTGGAAATTACTTCGACCCAGCATATAAAGAAGCATGGAGAAATTTGAGAGATGGTGAGTATAAACTTGCAATGGAAAATTTTCAGAAAAGTACAATTGAAGATGATATGTTATTTGTAGGATATGGATATGTATTCTTATATCAAAATAAATTCAATTTTGCTTTAGATAATTTTAATAAAACTTTAGAAATAGATCCAGATAATATTTTAGCTGCAATGGGAATAGGTTTGGTATTTGAATTAACGGAAAACGAAAAAAGAGCTTTTGACACATATTCAGAATTACTAATAAAATTTCCGAAAAATGAACAGATAAATGAAAAATACAGAACATTAAAAAAGAAAAAAACGGAAGAATATTTATCAAAAGCTGAAGATATGGAGAATCAACAAAACGAAGAGGAATACATAAAACATTTTAAGGAAGTATTATATTATTCTCCAGAATTAATTGAAATTAAAATTAAAATTGCTGATTATTATGAAAAAAATGGAAAAAATATACAAGCTGCTAAATACTACGAACTATTAATAAGTGAGTCTCCAAAAAACACTGAAGTTTTAAACAAACTTGGGATGCTCTATGAAAAAATGGAAAAAATTGATGAAGCAGTGCTTGTATATAAAAAACTTTCAAATATTGAACCTGAAAACATTACAATTTCAAATAAAATAAATGACTTGAAAATTAAGTTTTTTGATAATAATCTTCCCAGAAAATTTAAAGATATTTTTTTTAAGACAGAATTGACTAAAGAAGATCTCGCAGCTTTGATAGGATTTTATTTTGATAAATACCTTAATTCTGAGGGAGTAAAAATAAAAATTATTACAGATATTGAAAAATCATATGCAAGAAAAGAAATAATAAAAATTTGCTCACTGGATATAATGAAGGTGAGGCCAGGTCATAGATTTTCACGAAGGACTATTTTAAAGAGATCGGGATTTGCAAAAATTATTACTCTCCTTCTGGATTATTTAAAAGATTCAGAATATCTAATTAATTTTAAACCTAAAGATATAGATGAAATCACTGAACCGATTGATATTAGTCCAATTCATAAAGACTATAAACTTATTAAAAGATTATTAAACTCAAATATTATGAAATTAGATAATGAAAATAGATTTAATCAATCAGAAGATATCAATCCGGCAGATGTGATTTCATCATTAAAAAAGATACTTAACAACATTACTTTTGAAAAGAAACCCTCTCTTTATAAGATTTTGGAATGACAAAAATATCCGCAGGAGCCTTTTTATATGAAATTTTTTTTAATACTGTAGTTATTATCAATTTTCTAATTAGAAGATCCATCTCTACTACAGATTTAATTTGAATTCCTTTTATTTTCTTTAAAACATTATAAAAACTTCGTCTATTTTTTTTTTCAACTTCAGGTAAATTGGGATAAAAATTATTTATTAAAGAACTTGAGTTAAGCATACTTAAAGAGGAGTTTTCTGTAAGGTAGCTATCATTAAATATTTCTTCAGAAGACCATATCTTAATTTTAATCATCATCATCATAAAATTTAATGTGATTTTATACGTTTTACAATTATATTTCCCAATTTTTTCCATCAAATTCAATTCTTTAACTTTTAGCTTAGGAAGTTTGTTAATCCTGATTGCTGTCAATTCTTTCGGCAATAAATTTGAAAAAATTATAGGAAAAGATATTTTAAAAAACTCCTTCTTCTTATTGTCAATGATAATAATATTGTTTTTTTTTTTATTCTTAAAAAGATTTACTATTGTTATAACATCTCCATTTATAGTAACAATCCTATCTCCAATAATCCATTTTATTTGTTCTGTTTTTTTTATAGATCTAATTCCAGATTTTGGGTCAAGATCTTCGACTTGTACTTCCTGTAAGATTTGTATATCACTTAAAGCTATGATTCTTAAAATAAAAATAAATATAATTAATAAAAGTTTTTTAAACAATGTATCTCCATTTTTGGATCTGATTTGTTAGTAAAAAAAAAGGACGTGATAAATCACGCCCTTATTATATTTAAAAACTGAATTACATTCCGCCTCTTTTTAAAGTCATCTTTTCTACTTTTTTGTATACTGCTGGAACTGTAAATGTACCTGCCGGTGCATCCTTTTTAGAAATTTCTAAGACATTGTTTTCAACTTTGATTTTCATACCCATCATATCCATGGTCATTACCATTTTTACAACATAGCCTTCAATCTTCTTCATTTCCTCAATAACATTGCTACTTGTTTTACCTGTTGACATCATCATATTTCCCAGATATTCAGCAGAGATCTTTTTCCAGTCAAAAGGAACATCGGTTGAAGCAGACATTTCCATATTCATCTTCATGTCCATACCCATAGTTTTCATAGTCATTATTCCTGTGAATCCCTTTGTATTCCAGTTACCTACCTTTTCAGTTTTTCCATTTGGAGTGACTTTCATAGTCATTGATTTTAACATAGTTTCCATAGGTCCTTTTGCAGCTTCTGGAATATATTTTGAAATATCCAATGGTAATTTCATTTCAACATATGTTTTTGTACTTGGATATACAATCAACATAATCTTTTTTTTACTATCTACGATAGTAGTCTGTCCATCTGTTACATTTGCATAAATACCATCTCCGATCCACAATTTCTGGATAACTGTTGTTGCAGGTTGCCCCATGATAGAAGGAGTTTTTGTCTCCTGCTTTACAAAATAATCAGCATTTAAAGCTGAAAATACAAATAATACCATTAAACTTAATAAAATTAATTTTTTCATAATTTCTCCTTTTTATGTAAATATTATTATATCATATTATTATTAAAAAAAGTCAAGCCATCTTGTTAATTTAACTAAAAAATGATAATATTCCCTTATGAAAACTTTTATACTATTTAAAGATTATAGTAAACCAAATAGAGCCAAAATATCTGGTTTTACTCTGATTGAAATAATTTTTGTAATGGCTATAGTTGGAATTCTTTCTGCAATTATCATTCCTAATTATTCAGGATCAATAAAAACCTCCAAAGAGTCCGTACTCAAAGAAAACCTTTTTATTCTAAGAGATTGTATATCGAAATTTTATTTTGATAAAAAAAGATACCCTACCTCCCTTGAAGATTTAGTAACAATGAATTATTTAAGAGATATCCCATTTGACCCTATTATAAAAAAAAAGAAATGGAAACTGATCCATTTTGAACCTGTAGATATTGAAGATTATGATCCCGAGATATCTGAAGGAATTATTGATGTTAAATCACTTGCTTCCGGTACGACATCTTCCGGAGAAAAGTATGAAGACCTTTAAAGGAATTATGATTATACCTGCTATAATGATAGTGGGGATTTTTGCAATTTTAACCATTAGAGCAAATACAATTTGGGATCTGGAAATAAAAAGAGAATTGGAACAGGAATTGATCTTTAGAGGAAAACAATATGTGTATGCAATTGAAAAATATAATAAAAAAAATAATAATATACCATTAAAAGATTTTGATACTCTATTTGAAAAGAGATTTATTAGACGACTATATACCGAACCTTTGAGTGAAGATGGAAAATGGAAAATAGTCATGCGAAAAAACCAGGCAGGCAGCCGTGGAGGCAAACTATTGATAGTTCCTGAAGAGCTTCTCTCAGTTTATATTTCTAAAGCAAAAATAATTGGTGTGTGTTCAGCAGCTGACGATGTGGGTTATTACGAATACCGGACAAAAAAAAACTATAATGAATGGGCTTTTTTTGTGGGTGCTAAAGAAGATAAAGCAATGCCCGAAATGGAATTTGTAAAAGAATAACTAATGTTTAAAATTAATTCAAAGACCAAAAATAGAGAAATATTTATCCTTTCCGCAGAAAACTCTTCTGAGAAATATGGTTCATTAGTTATTGATGAGTTTAAAAAGAATAATTCTAATTATAATTTCTTCGGAATTGGAGGAAATCAATTAAAAAAAAGTGGCGTTGAAATAATTTTCAATAGCAGGGATTTATCAATAGTAGGAATCATTGAAGTCTTGTCCAGTCTAATAAAATTAAAAAAATTAATGAATTTTATTATTAAAGAGATAAAAAAAAGAGAATGTAAAACTGCGATTCTTATAGATTATCCTGATTTTAATTTAAGATTATCAAAAAAATTAAAAAAAGCAGGCATTTCAGTTTATTACTATATCAGCCCCACTGTTTGGGCATGGAGATATTCAAGAGTAGAACAGATAAAAAAATATATAAAAAGGATTTTTATTATTTTTCCATTTGAGAAGAAGATATATGAAAAAGAAAATATCCCCTATACATATACTGGACACCCAATAGTTTCAAAAGTTTTTCCTTCAGAGACAAAATTAGAATTCTTCAAAAGGGAACATATTAAAAAGGAGAAGGTGGTAACACTTCTGCCGGGAAGCAGGTTATCTGAAATCAATTTTCATCTAATTACAATGTTGGAATCAATTGTCTTATTAAAAAAAAAACATAATATAAGAATTTTTCTGCTTCTTGCAGAAACAATTGATGAAAAAGAAATTCTAGACAAAACACAAAAATTCCCGGATTTGGATATTACAATTTATAAACAGAAAATTGGCTATTCATTAATTAGTAATTCTGATTTGGTAATAAGTACCAGTGGTACATCAAATCTTGAAATTGCATTATTAGGAGTCCCTTTTGTTTCAATATATAAAGTAAATAAACTTTCATATTTTCTGGGAAAGAGTTTTTTGAAAATTGATCTTTATTCTATTGTTAATATTCTTTCTGGCAAAAAAGTAATCTCAGAATTAATTCAGAATGATATGACTCCAGAAAAAATTTACAAAGAATCAATTAAAATAATAGATGATAAAGAGTTTGTAAATAAAATGCTGATTGAATTTAAAAAAATGAAATTATCATTAATTCAGGACGAAGATCCCTCTTCAATAATATATAAAACAATATCAAAAGAAATCGAGGAAAATTAAAGTGAAACTTATCAAAGAAGAATTAAACAAAAAATTATGGCCATGGCTGCTAATCACAGCCGGTTCTATTCTTGCAGCTGGTGGATATGTATTATTTATACTCCCATTTGATATGATTGAAGGGGGGGTTACAGGAGTTGGAATCATCTTTAGACATATAACCGGCAAACCTATTGTAGGTCTTACATCAATTATAATTACAGCTTTTGTGTTTATAATTGCAATAAAAATTTTAGGAAAAGGGTTTGGAGCAAAGTCTATCTATGCTACAATTTTAATGAATATCCTTATAGATTTTTTTACAATACTTAATATATCAATTGGTTTAGAAAAATCTGATATATTACTGGCAGCATTTTACGGTGGTGCCTCAGTTGGAGTAGGATTAGGAATGATTTATTTCTCTGGAGCATCAACTGGAGGATCAGACGCCTTTGCACAAATATTATGGAGACTAAGAAGAATACCAATAGGTAGAACTCTAATAATTGTCGATATAATCGTTCTTAGTATAGCAACCATGATATTTATCCCATTAAAGAGCATAATGTATTCAATGATATTTATTTATATTGAAATAAAAGCAATAGATATGGTGCTTAACGGATTAAGAGCTAATCAGAGAATTATGATAGTTACTGATGAACTTGAAAATATGAAAACACAAATTTTTTCCAGCCTTAGAAGAGGATTAACTATTTTTAAAGCAATAGGTGGTTATTCCGGCAGAGAACGATTTATGATTACCTCTGTTGTGCCTAAAAAAAGTATCCCTGAATTAAGAAGAATAGTTGCAGCGGTTGATCCAAAAGCTTTTGTAATAATTCAAGATATACATCAGGTATATGGAGAAGGGTTTGAGCCACTTCCAAATAGCATAAAAAAAAAATAACCTATATATGTATGAAGATATAAAAAATGAAATATTTCATAAAAAGCTCTTAAAAAGAGATAAACCATCATTTAAAAAACTATATGAAACTTTTAAAATTCCTTTATACAAATTATTATTTTCAATAATAAAAAATGATGAAAAAACTGCAGATATAATTCAGGATACATTTATTAAAGCAATTAGAAAAATCAACCAATTAAAAGACATAAACAGAATTGAGTATTGGCTCTATAGAATAGCTGTAAACTCTGCATTAAATCTTCTTCATAAAGAGAAAAGACTTCTCTTTAAGGGCGAAAATATTGATTTATTATCAGATAAATCAGTTGCAGAAAAATTTTTAAGATTCAGAAACAATAATAAAGAGGATAATTATTATTTATTATTGGAATTAATTGAAGAACTACCATTGAAATATAAGATAATTATCACTTTTAAATATATTGATAATTTAAAAGAATTTGAAATCAGTGAGATTTTGAATATTCCTGTAGGAACAGTTAAATCAAGATTAAGCATAGCAAGAAATAAATTAAAGGAAAGACTGGCGGATCAATATATTTGAATATAGAATAGAATTTTTTATGAATCAGAGTTCTCAAATTTTATAATCATAAAGGTAACATCATCTATAAAACTTGCTTTTTTTGTGAAATTTTTTAATTCAGAAATAATCACTTCTTTAATTTTTTCTGCCGACAATTCTCTATTTTGTTTAACTATATCTATTAATAACTCAATTGAAAACTCTTCTTCACTACTGTTTTCGGATTCAATAACACCATCTGTATAAAGAACAATAATATCGCCATTAATCAGTTCTTTATTGTGTATTTCATAAGGAACATCAGGAAACATTCCGAGTACCAGAGTTCCTTCATCCAGGCTTATTGCTTTATCCTCACGAATTATAAATGGAGCATTATGACCAGAATTAATGTATTTTATACATTTCTTATTGGTATCAATTACAGCAGTGAAAGATGTAACATATAGGTTTGGGTCAGTTGTTTTTGAAATAAGTTCATTTAATTCAGTTATGGTTTTTAGAATATTTTTATTTTTATTTGTAAGATATGTAAAATTTGTCCTGAAGATAGCCATCAATAAAGAGGCAGGAACTCCATGACCAGAGATATCATTTATAGTATAAACAGTTTCATTTTCATTTAATTTAATAATATCATAATAATCTCCACCAACTTCTGACGATGTGATATTGACAAAAGCAACATCAATATTTGGGATTATAATTTCGTCTTTCAGTAAAAAAGATTGTTGAATTTCCCGAGCAATCTGAAGTTCTTTTTCAATTTTTTCTTTCTCAATTAAGTGCTCATACAATTCAAATTTTTCTATTGATATCGCAGCAAAGACAGAGAGACCTTTTATAATAAATGACATCTCATTTGAAATTATATTTTTTAAATCTATCTCTATAAAACCAATTGTTTTTTTTTGGGTTCTAAGAGGAAATACTGCAGTTTTATTTCCAATATATGTATCGTTAAGTCCCTTATTTTTCTTCCCGCCAATTTTTTCTTTATTTTTTGAAATAAGATTATAACTTTTTCCTTTTGAATGAACAAATACAGTAATCTCTATTGGATCTATAAGACTGATAATAATATTCTTTAAAATTTCTAAGACGTCATCTGGACTTTGTGAAGACGAAATTCCTTTTGCTAATTCAAGTAGCTGGTCCTTATTTTTTGTTTCCTGTGTAACTTTATTAAAAAGAAGTGCATTATGCATCGGAATAGTAATGAAACCACTAATATATTTTAATATTTTCAGGTCATCCTCATTAAATTCATCTGTTTTTTTATTTATTGCCTCGAGGACTCCAAGCAGTTTATTACCCATTACTACAGGAACACCAAGAATTGATCTTGTTTTAAAATCAACTTTCTTATCAATTTTTGAATTAAACCTACTATCCTTATGACAATCATTTATCAAGACACTTTCACCTGATTCAGCTATCCATCCAGCAATCCCCTCCCCTTTTCTTAAAACTACTTTTTTTAAAACCTCGCTTTTATCGCCAGCAACTACTTCAAAATATAGTTCTTCCCGTAAGTGATCATATAAAAAAAATGATGCTCCTTCGCAATCCAGATAATTCTTTGTTTTTTCAGCTATCTTGTTCAAAAGTAGTTTAAAGTCCAATTCAGAATAAAGTTCAATGAACTCCTCTCTAAACAATTCTTCTCTTTGTTTATGATCCATATATTCATAATAATTGAATATTTTTTTTTTGTCAATAAGATCAATTTCAGGTTATAATATAAAATGGATACAAAAAAAAGTGAATTTTGGAAGTCTGTATGGAACAGGCGAATGTTGATTTGTATTTTTACCGGCTTTACATCTGGACTACCCTTATATATTCTGATTTCATTGCTACCAGCCTGGATGCGTTCAGAGGGATTAAGTTTGAAAAATATTGGGCTTTTTGCATTAATTGGAATTCCCTATACCTGGAAGTTTTTATGGGCACCTTTTATGGATAAGTTTGCCCTGCCTTTTTTTGGGAGAAGACGTGGATGGATGCTTGTATCACAGCTAGCTTTGATATTATCAATTGCAAGTTTTGGGTTTTTTGATCCAAAAAATTCTTTAATAAATATCGCATTTATAGCTTTGCTTGTAGCTTTTTTCAGTGCCAGTCAGGATATCGTTATAGATGCATATAGGAGAGAATTACTCCCTGATAATGAACTGGGATTTGGAAATTCTATCCATGTAAATGCATACCGGATATCTGGTCTTATTCCAGGTTCACTTGCATTAATCCTTGCAGACTTCATGGAATGGAAGTTGGTATTCTTTATAGTTGCTGCTTTTATGGGAGTTGGAATTATCCTAACACTTTCTATAAAGGAACCTGAATTATTATCAAAACCGAGATCCCTTACTGAAGCAGTTGTAGAACCATTTAAAGAGTTTATTAATAGGAAAGGATTAAAGGAAGCCTTATTGATGCTTTCTTTTATGTTTCTATATAAGATAGGTGATAATATGGCTACTGCATTAGCAACACCATTTTATCTGGATATGGGTTTTACTCTATCTGAAATAGGATTAATAGCTAAAAATGCAACTCTCTGGCCAGCCATTATTGGTGGCATCTTAGGTGGTTTATTAATGATTAAGATAGGAATAAACAGAGCACTTTGGTTATTTGGTTTTGTACAAATATTTACAATATTGGGTTTCGTATTTCTTTCTCAGGTAGGCAATGATAAAATTGTTTTAGCGATAGTTATAAGTTTTGAATACCTTGGAGTTGGTCTCGGTACTGCTGCCTTTGTAGCTTTTATTGCAAAATCCACTCATCCAAAGTACACTGCTACTCAACTTGCGCTATTTACTGCTTTTGCTTCATTGCCAAGAACGTTTGCCAATTCAGTTGTAGGTTTTATAATAGAATCTGTTGGATGGACCTATTTTTTTATTATATGTACAATCCTTGCAATTCCAGGAATTATACTACTATTCTGGGTTGCTCCATGGAATGAAAAAATAAAGGAAGTATCTATATCAAATTAAATACTGAAGAGAAATATTTAATTTAAAATAAAAAAATAAAAACAATTTAAAATAATATTGAATTTTTTATATTTTTTATCTATAATTAAAAAATGGAAAACAATAATTATTCAGACGTAATGGATACACTGCTAAAAAGTGGTAGTAAAGATGGTTCTAGAATACTACTTGAAACAGGTACAAATGAGCTTGAGATTCTTGAATTTTATATAGACTCAGACTCAATGGATGGTGGCACTGATATAAAAAACAGACATTATTTTGGTGTAAATGTTGCGAAAGTAAGAGAAGTTATTGAGAAACCTGTTCTTTCCAAAACAAAATCTACAGTTGATCCCAGTTTTTTAGGTACTATACCCCTCAGGGATATAATTTTACCTATTATTGACATTGGAAATTGGCTCAATTTAGACAAAAAGGAATGTAATGAAGATGTAATTATAGTAACTGAATTCAGTCAGGCCATAACCGGTTTTTTAGTCTCAGGTGTAACAAATATACATAGAATAAGTTGGACTGAAGTTATGCCCCCACATCAATATATATCTTCATTTGGAGTTCAATCTATAACTGGAGTAGTTAATATCGACACCCATATAACTCAACTCCTGGATCTTGAACATATTATAACTGTTCTGAATCCTACAGAATCAGAAGAGAGTATGAAAACTACTGTAAAAGCATCAAAACAATATTCAGTTCTTATAGCTGAAGATTCCCCAACAATAGGAATGATGGTTAAAAAAAATATTGAAGCTGCTAATATGAAGGTTACTCTCACAAGTAATGGCGCGGAAGCCTTAAAATTCCTACAAAACTTAAAAGAGGGACAAACTGATATAGACATAGTTATCTCAGATATTGAAATGCCTCGAATGGATGGATTTACTTTAACCAAAAATATAAAAGGAGATCCAAATTTAAAGACACTTCCTGTAATACTTTACTCTTCAATAATTACTGAAGAATTAAGACATAAAGGGAAAGCTGTTAAAGCAGATCGTCAAATATCAAAACCAGAATTGAATAAAGTTGCTGAAGTTGCTATTGAGTTGATCGAAAAAAATAAGTAGAAGTGAAATAATTTGGATTTTTCAAATGATTCAGAGGTCATTGATTCTTTTAAAAATGAAACGGCTGAACATCTCGATAAAATTGAATTATTTTTACTTGAAATTGAAAAACATACAAGTATTAAAGATCAAGAAATAATACACACTGTTTTCAGGTCTGCTCACACAATTAAAGCTGGTGCAAATCTTCTTAATTTTTTTGAAATTGAAAAGAGTGCACATAAAATTGAGAACTTTCTGGATTTATTAAGAAGAAACAAAAAATTATCTGTAAACAAAGATTTTAACACACTATTTTTAGAGATAGATAAAATCAGAGATATATTAGATAAAATTAACTTTTAGAAAATATCAGAATAAATGATATTTTAAAAATATGGAATAGAATGACAAATACAGATGCTTTAGAAAAAACAAAAGACAGTGATATTGGTGACAAGTTAAATGATTCACTGAAAGCCTATTTAAATCCAGGATTTATACTGAAAGAAACTGACATTTTAAAAGTATATGATGAAAACTATTTTTTATTAGGAAAGATCCCAGTTAAAAATCCTGAAATCAACATTGAAAATAATGCTGAAAAAGATGAACCCGAAAAAAAAGAGCAAACTATATATATTCAGCCTGGATTAAAATTTGATCAAACTTATAAAGGTAAAAAATTCGCAGCAAAAGCAGCAGGAGGATTTTTTTTTCTATATAATGAATTGGGAGTGGATGTTTTTGAATATTTTACTGATGATACTTTCTGTGGATTTGATGAAGAAAAAGAATTGATTCTATTTAAAGATAAAGATAATAATAATTTATATGGAAAAAGCTTTGATGGAAGAAGATTTGAGATCTCCTCAAAAGCTACTCAAATTAACTCCTCACAAAACAAGCCAACAAATTCTCCAGAGATTTATGTAAAAAAAGAAGATAAGCCTAAACAAAATCTAAATCAAATTTTAAGACTCTCAATATTCAGTTTGAAAAAAATTATTAAAAAAAACCAGATTAATGCAGATTTTTTTATTTCAGAAAAACTGGATAACCCTAAAATATTGAAAACTCTTTTAAAAGTATATAATGGTGATCTAAGCGAATTAAATGATGAAATATTGGAAGCAGGTAAAAATAATTTGGATCTAAGTATTCCCGCTGGATTTATTTCTATTAAAGCAGCTCTTCTTCACCAACTTTATATAAACACAACTTTAAATGGAAGAGGAGGTCATAGGGGAAAAAACATGAAATCTCTTCTATTTGATCTAATCGTATTAGATAGTTATGGTAAATTGTCACCATTAAGAAAAAAGATAAGTCCAAAAGTACAGCAAAAAGGAATAGAATTTTTTAAAAAATTAAGTCAAAAATATGTAGACAAAAAAGGTGTAATCCTGAGAGTATATAGCAGTATTATTAATGATGAAGAATATATCAATTTAATTAATATGAATACAACTGTAGATATAGATACATATAAAGCATTCCTAATAAGTAAACTTTATGAATTTACAACAAGAATTGATAGAGGCAATGGTATTTCAATGATTAATATTACCAGAGCTCTTATGAATGTTATGTGACTCTCAAAGATATATTCAATATCCAATCAAAAAGAATCTACATTTACATTTATTTTTTGTTGATTTTTTATTTTATATATTATAAAATATTTTTTATGATTAAGGACAAATCTCAGAAAACACCGAATTCCTCAACAAAAAAAAGTAATAAAACCACTTCTAAAAAAAGAACTCCAAAATCATTAAAAAGTAAATTAAAATTCATTGAAAAAATTCAGAATATTCCTGCTATGCCAATTATAATATTGAATATAATTGCTAAATTAAATGACCCAAAAATTAACTTTAAAGAAATAGAAGATTTGATTTCCCTGGATCCAGCTTTAGTTTCATATATACTCAGGATAATTAACTCTCCTTTTTATAATATGAGATCTGAAGTTTTGACAATTCCCAGAGCTCTTTCATTATTAGGAAGTAGTAATTTAAAAACTCTTTTAATCGGATATGGTATTCATTCCATTTATTCCAATTTAGAAGATAAAAAAATCCAGACGATCTTATGGGAACATTCTGTTTCAGTTGGTATATTAGCAAACCTAATCAGTGAAAATGTTTTTAAAGTAGTGCATTCCGAGGCATATGTCTGTGGACTACTTCATGACATTGGCAAGATTGTCTTATATATGCATAATCCATTTAAATTTAAAAAATCTATTAAGTTAGAATCCAGGCAAAATAATTCTGTTGACTCTGAATATAGTGTTTTTGGGTTTTCCCACATTGAAACTGGATATTTTTTACTTACAAAATTCGGTTTTTTAAGAAACATGAAAAATATTGTTTTATATCATCATAATCCTGAATTTTCTTCAGATAATGATTATATGGTTTGGATAATTGGGCTGGCCAATGAGTTAAGTTATTATATAAAAGACGATAAACGAAATAATATTGATAACTATTTGAACAAACTTAATATTTCAGAAAATCAAATCTTACAAATTCTTGAAAAAGCAAAAACTCAAATAGAGTCACAACTTTCTAAACTATAGATTTGATTATAAATAAGAAATATAAGTATTATTTTATTTTAATAAAATTTGAATTAATAAATAAATGAATTTTTTTCAACTCTATCATTTATTAAACTAATTAAAATTAAATGTAGAAAAAACCATTTATTTATACTATAGTTAATTTGAAGAGGATATGATGGATAAGACTAACGATAAAATTGAAAAAAAAATTTTCGATTATACCAAACTTGTTTTTGAAAATGACAATGAAGGAACCTGGATCGTAATAGGAATCTCATTATTTATGATGTTAGTTGCAATTTGGATAGTATTCTTTTAAAATGTTGAAGATTAAAGGATGATGTTTTTATCTCTTAGTTACTATATTTAAATGCATTTACAAAATTCAAAAAGATTCGAAGCCTGATTCGTCATCTAAATCAATGGGCTCCTCAACAAACTCTCCCTTCTCCAGCAATACAGTATAGTCATATGCACAGTTTCGACCATTTTCCTTTGCATAATAGAGTGCTTTATCAGCTTTTCCTACGACTGATAATGGAAGCTCTTTATTTCCGATTTGAACATAACCGATACTAATTGTCACTTGCCCGGCAATCCCAAACATTTTAGTTTCCACAGCGATCCTTAAACGTTCAAAGGCTCTTTCTGCATCCTCCTTGGAAGGAACTGAGATAACGGCTATAAACTCCTCCCCACCATATCGAAAAAGAAGGTCCTCCTTCCGGAAAGTCTCATTCATTTGTTGAACCACCAATAAGATCACTTCATCTCCAAACAGATGTCCATAATTGTCATTGATTTTTTTAAAATGATCGATATCAAAGAGTCCTATCCAATAAGAAAACTCCTCTTCATTATACTCACGACGGGTAGTATTGGCGTTTTTTAACACGCCTGCTTTTAACTGTGAATCTAACATGATTTTGCTCAATGATTCTACAAAGGTCTCACGGTTTAATAATCCAGTCATTGGATCCCGCTGACTGCTTTCTACCAGGGAGCGAAAGTTTTGATACAATTGTAAAACCCCTTTTGTTAATTGCTGGCTTTCCGGGAGACAATTGGCACCTGTATGGATAAGCAGTCCCACGACCATCTCTTTTTCATCAAAGATTGGAACAATGCATTGTTTTTCATCTCTCTCTAGATCAATAGTAACTTCAGTGCCCGTATTTATACATTGCAGAATGGATTCACTGGGTTTATTCTTAAAATCATCTGAAGTGGTATCCAATCTGGACGAAACACCTTTTTCATCGATGTGCGCAAGATGCTTAAGCACTACAGCTTCATCCTCTTTTTGTACTTCATATAGTTCAACCCTGGTAGATGATAACAATTGAAACAATGTTTTTACCAGACTGACACCAATTAAATCACGATCACGGTGACCGGTCATTTCAATCAGGGAGCCGATAATGTGTACAGTTTGTTTTTTCATAATTTCCTTTGGATTAATACTTCTAATAAATTCTGTTGTAACAATTTAAGAAATTTATCCATAAAATAAAATATAACATAATGGTGATATATATGTCAATTATAAGCAGCAGCTCAAACTTTTTTTCTCCAAAAAATGTTGCTTATTGATTATACACTCTTTTGTTTTTTTGATTAGTAGCCCTATGGGGAAGTATAAACAATTGCTATTGTTTACCCTGCGGGTGGTCGGTAATTCACTCCCATATGCTTTGGGCGTTCCAAAGCGATCAAACCCTTTTGAAGACTGAGAATCTTAGTTTTTCAACAGGCCATTTCTCTGTTTTATACGTCATATGCAAATATTTAACACTCTATTTCTAGTGTCAAAATGTGTCAAAGTGTATCATATTAATGTTGGAATCAGGTTGGACTGTATAATATTGATACCGTTTAATATGCAGAATTTAAGGAACACTATTTCTTGAGTATCAAAAAAAGTTGATTTTGGAGAAATGTTGGAAATATGTTGGAAATATTCACTCCAGAATCACCTCATTATTGCGATAAATAAACTCTATATAAAAGCGATCGTATATGAGGCCCTACCCGGATTTCTCCGTAAGTGTAAAAAATCAGGTTTGGAGCCATATATTTTAGATGAAACTCAATCAAAAAGAGTATGTAAGAAATCATGGGTTCAGTTTATATAAAGTTAATAAAGTTGACCCACTTTGCGAAGATATATAAAGTTCAGAATTTCATAGATATTTAATTTCTATTATGCTAGGATATTTTTATGTTAATATCTTGTTTTAGTTTTGAACATTTTATGAAATCATTCAACAAGAATTCCAGACATTTTCCATTAAAATAGAGGAGGTACTTCCATATGAGTTTACTAAAAGTTTCATCGAAGAGCGATTTTCTTTTCAGTATTTTATTATTTTTATATGGATTATATCTTCCTGATTTGGAACTATCTAGTGGGAGTTAAAAATTATGAAATATAGAATTCAGGACCTGATAGATATTGAGCAATTCCAATCACTCCAAGATCGGTTGAATTCAATCTATCCTTTTCCCTTAGCAATCATTGACAATGAAGGTGTGATACTGACCGCTACAGCATGGCAGGATGTCTGTACAAAGTTCCACAGACAGAATAAGGAATGTGAGGTAGAATGCATTAAGAGTGATCAATATATTCTGGAACACATTTCTGAAGCCAATCCCGCAGTGAGTTACCGTTGCCCGCATGGATTGATCGATAACGCTATGCCCATAATTTTTGGTGGTGAGCATTTGGGAAATTTCTTTACTGGTCAGTTCTTTATGGAAGAACCCGATCTTGAATTTTTCAGAGCTCAGGCTGGGAAATACGGATTTGACGAGGACACCTACCTTCAAGCAGTTCAAAAAGTACCTATATGGCGAGCAGAACAAGTGAACAGTTACCTATTATTCATCAAAGAAATGATTAATGTAATTGGCAGTGTAGGTTTGAATAGACTGAAAGAAATTGAGTCAGGAATTGCATTAAAAGAGAATGAAGAGAAGTATAAGGCACTCTTTGAGAGAGAATCTGATGCAGTATTTATTTATGATCCAGACACAACTAATATTATTGAAGCCAATACAGCAACATCAAAAATGTATGGATATGATAAAGATGAACTGATCGGTATGTCATGCCTTAAATTCAGTGCAGATGTTAAAGAATCTGCATCAACTATAAAATATATCTCAAAAGAGGGACATATAGAGGTCCCATATCGCTTACATAAGAAAAAAGATGGAACTGTTTTTCCTGTTGAAATTAAAGGGCAGAAAATTAAATTTACAGGGCAAAGTATGACGTTTGCTGTGAGTAAAGATATCAGTATACGTGTAGAAATTGAAGAAAAACTTAGAGAAAATGAAAATAAGTTCAGGTCTTTGTTTGAAAATATGGATTATGGATTTGCACTTCATGAGATGGTATTTAATGAAGATGGAACTCCCATAGATTACATTTTCCTGAATGTAAATGAAGCATTCGAAAAGCAAACTGGTCTACCAAAAGTATCAATTATTGGATATCCGGTAACTAAAGTTTTTCCTGGAATCGAAAATGACAAGTTTGACTGGATTGGGACTTATGGAAAGGTTGTCCTAACTGGGCAAAGCATTTTATTTGAAAGTTATTCTGAAAAAATAAAGCGTTGGTATTCAATTGTTGCTTATAGATCAGAAGAGGGTCAATTTGCTGTACTCATTCATGATATTAGTGATCAAAAGAGAAGTGATCAAGAGAAACAAAAGCTGAAGGAGCAACTCCAACAGGCTCAGAAGATGGAGGCAATTGGAACTCTTGCCGGAGGTATTGCACATGACTTTAATAATATACTTGGTGTGATCATGGGATATGCTGATCTTACTTTAGAAGATCCTTCCAATTCAAAAGATGTTATAAATAACATAACACGTGTAATGAAAGCATCTTATAGAGCAAAGGATATGGTTAATCAGATCCTTGCCTTCAGTCGTAAGGATGAGCAGACAATGGGATCTGTAAATATCGGAAAAGTTGTAAAAGAAGTAATTTCTTTTCTCCGTTCATCAATCCCTACCACTATTGAGATTTCTTCAAAAACAGAAAAAGGTTTGGCACTTGTAATCGGAAATGCAACGCAGATAAATCAGATACTTATGAACCTTTGTACAAATGCAGCCCATGCAATGAAGGAGAATGGTGGTTTACTTAACATAGAATTAAAAAACGTAGTACTTGAAACAGATGAAGCATCATTAATACATCTGGAACCGGGAACCTATCAACAGCTTATTGTTAGCGACACGGGTACAGGAATAAATAAAGATATAATAGAGCGTATCTTTGAACCATACTTTACGACAAAAGAAGCAGGCGAAGGTACAGGAATGGGACTAGCTGTAATTTATGGAATTGTTAAGAACCATGGAGGATCTATAAATGTATATTCTGAACCTGGCAAAGGGACAGCATTTAATGTTTATTTTCCTGTTTTGGATGGAGGAATGACCGACAGCATATCAATACAAGATAAAGTCTCACTTACTGGAAATAATGAGAGGATCCTATTTGTAGATGACGAAATACAGCTCGCTGATTTAGGGACTAGAATGCTGGAAAAACTTGAGTATAGAGTAGAGAAAATAACCAGCAGTATTGAAGCTCTTGAAGTATTTAAAGCTAATCCTGATAAGTTTGATATGATCATTACGGATATGACGATGCCGAATATGACAGGAGTTAAGCTTGCTGCTGAAATACATAAAATAAGGCCGGATATCCCAATTATTCTCTGCACAGGATTTAGCAATGGTATAAATAAATCAAACCATCTTGAGAAAGGTATCAGTGCATTGGTTATGAAACCGGTAGTTAAAAGTGAACTATCAAAAGTGATAAGGGAAGTTCTGGATAAAAAGAAGTAAAAAATATCCCTAAAGGCTCGCACGAGTTTATTGACTCATTTTGGAATCCTGTTGAGGTGGTAAAGACTTTTCCAACATGAAAAACCTTGAAAGCATGATTATGATTATGGTAGCCCTACGGGGAAGTATAAACAATTGCTATTGTTTACCCTGCGGGTGGTCGATAATTCACTCCCATGTGCTTTGCGCGTTCCAAAGCGATCAAACCCCATTTCTTCCCGGGGTTCTATTCCCCTTTATATACAAAAAAAAGGTGAATTGTTTATTGATTTTTTTGGTAGCCCTACGGGGAATCGAACCCCGGCTTGAAGATTGAGAACCTCCCGTCCTAACCCCTAGACGATAGGGCCACGTGAAGAATGCCGAGGGGGGGAATCGAACCCCCACGAGCACAATGCTCCCGGGATTTTAAGTCCCGTGCGTCTGCCAATTCCGCCACCTCGGCAAGTGGTGAATATAACATAAATAGTAATTAAATTCAAGAATTTATATAATATTTTTTTTATTTAGTAAAATATTTGTTATAATTATATTTGGAGAAAATATGGAAACTGTATTAATAAAAAACGGAAGAGTAATTGATCCTTTAAATAAGATTGATAATGAGCTTGATATTTTAATTAAAAATGGAAAGATTGTTAAAGTGGCAAATAGTATAACTGCAGATTATGACGAATTAATTGATGCATCAGGACTTATTGTATGCCCCGGTTTTATAGATATGCATGTTCATTTACGTGATCCTGGACAAACAGATAAAGAGACAATAGAGAGTGGCGCTAAGGCATCTGTAAAAGGTGGTTTTACGACTATTGTCTGTATGCCCAATACCAATCCTGTTAATGATGATCCAAAGATAACTGAATATATTCTATCAAAAGCAAAGGAGCTGGATATTATAAACATACTTCCAGTTGCATCTGTTACAAAAGAACTCAAAGGTGAAATTCTAACCGACATAAAAAAATTATCTCAAGCCGGTGCCATTGGTTTTTCTGATGATGGTAAAGCAGTTGTTAGATCTGATTTTTTTAAAACGGCATTGAAAACAATAAAGGAATTGGATTCGATCCTTATAGAACATCCGGAGGACCATCATATTACTAATGGAGGTATGGTTAATGAGGGAAAGGTTTCTGAACTTTTAAAAGTTAAGGGAATTGAAGACATTGCAGAAGATATTATAGTAGCAAGAGATCTTATAATCCAGGAGAAGATTAAAGCTAATTTACACCTTACCCATCTTTCAACAAAGGGCAGTTATAGAATTGTAAAAGATGCAAAAAAGAGAGGAGTCTCAGTAACATCAGACGTCACACCACATCATCTTTTACTGACTGAAGAGCAACTGCTCACTGGTGATGCTAATTATAAGGTTAAACCTCCCCTGCGTACAGATGAGGATAGAAAAATGATGATTGAGGGAATCATAGATGGAACTATTGACTGTATTGCCACAGATCATGCACCTCATACTTGTGAGGAAAAAAACTCCGGATTCAATTCTGCTCCATTTGGACTTACAGGAGTTGAAACTGCATTTTCAGTTTTATATGATCAACTGGTAAAAAAAAATATAATAAGTCTGAAAAAATTGATTGAGCTCCTATCATCAAATCCGGCGAAGATTTTAAAATTGAAAAATAAAGGAGAAATAAAAGAGAATTTTACTGCGGATATCACTATTCTTGATTTAAATAAACCCTTTATTTTTTCAAAGGACAGTTTTGTATCTAAATCTACAAACTCCCCTTTTTTAAACTGGAAAGGGACAGGAGTTCCTGTATATACATTAGTTAATGGTGATATAAAGTATTCTATATTATAATTATTTAGATATTTTTTTTATGTATATTAGTATTGGTTTTTTTTGGACTTGCATTTATCCATTATGATGGTATAATTTCTCATTCCTGAGGAATAGTAAATATGAAAAGAAAAGAGATAGCGTTAGTAAAAGAAACAAGGCAGAGCAAGTTTGTTGAAAGGATAATGAATACAATTTCACCTCATCTACAAATCAAAAGCTCAGATAAAATAGCCATTAAGATCATATTAGATGGATCTAAAGAAATTTATGCCAATACTCATTATGAAACTGTTGAATCTTTGATCTTTTTTTTAAAAGATAATTTTGGTGTCACAGATATGACAGTAATTGAAGGATCTGATGGTGCACAGAGCTGTGGTAAAACAACCTGGGATATTTTCTATAAATTCAGATATAAGGAAGTTGAATTAAACGGGGCAAAACTTGTAAATCTGGATGAT
Source organism: uncultured bacterium (assembly GCA_965371805.1). GTDB lineage: Bacteria > Acidobacteriota > Aminicenantia > UBA2199 > UBA2199 > JAOZTV01. Next base: position 36,351 of record CBDUZW010000053.1, read on the forward strand.
CTTCCTCATAATAACAAATTACAGATTGATACCCTATATGGACAAAAAGAAATTTCTTATACAACCTTTGACGCAGATTATACGATTTTTGTTCTTCCCCCGAAGACACATAATATTTTTCCAGCAACATTGTCTCTATCATCAGTTTTGGGATTTGTAAAACCTAAGGACCGTAACCTGATTTTCAGTTCATACAGAGCAGATCATCGAAAACTTAATCAGTTAAACTTTCATAAATACCAGAATCTACTCGAAATTAGTTCTAAAAACATAATTTCATTATATAAAAAAGTTCCTGCTTCCTTACTGCTCTTAGATGGATTATTCGGAATGGAAGGAAAGGGACCTGTAAAGGGAAGTCCTGTTTTCCATGGTTTTTCAATTGCCTCTGAAGATCCTGTATGTGTTGATTCACTTGCAGCATATATAATGGGATTTGAAAAAAGCAAAATCCCATATATAGAAATGGCAGAGAAAGAAGGTTTGGGGAATTCAGACTGGAATAATAATTTAGGTGTAGAACCTCAAATAGTAAAATTTCCATATAGACCCCACCCAATTTTTCATAAATTCAAGGGAGGAAGTCAAAAAAAAAGCCACTCTAAAGGTAATAATAGGAATAATTCTGATCAGGGTAAATTTAATAAAGAATCAAAACATAATAATAATAACAATAATAATAACCATAATAAGACAAAACACATAGAAAATGACAAAAGAAGAGCTAAAAGCACAGATAAAGCAACTTAAGTCAGGAAATCTTTCTGAAGAGAATTTTTATTCTTTAATGAGTGATATGCCATATAAAAGAACGGGAGATATCAAGCTTGATTTCCACAGAAAAATCAGACGTGGATTACCCGAAGTAATATATGGAAAGAGTAAAAATATTGAGCAACTTTCAATGATCATTAAGAGTTTTATTGAATCAGAGGAAGATATATTAATTACAAAAATTGACAAAGCAAAATATAATATTTTAAAAACATCATTTAATAATCTGGTATTTAATGAAAAGGCAGAAATTATTACTTTTGATCGTAAACCAGTCAAAAAATTTGATGGAGAGATCCTTATTCTTACTGCAGGTGCTTCTGATGAAAATATAGCAGAAGAAGCATTTATCTCGGCTCAATATCTTGGTAATAGAGTTTCAAAAGAATATGATGTTGGTATAGCCTGCATATCAAGGGTCCTTGATCTTAAGGAAAGGTTTAATAAAAGTTCTGTAATAATCGCTATTGCCGGGATGGAAGGCGCTATGCCTTCGGTAGTTGCCGGTTTAACTTCAACACCAATAATTGCTGTTCCAACCTCTGTAGGATATGGAACAAATTTTAATGGAATTGCTGCACTCCTGTCAATGTTAAATTCCTGTGCAGGGGGCATATCTGTTGTTAATATAGATAATGGTTTTGGCGCTGCATTTCAGGCAACTTTAATAAACCAGAAAATTTCCGGAAAAACTTAATTATTAAAATTATTTTATCTAAATAGAAACGGTCTGACTGTAGGGGCGTTTCGCGGAGGCTGTCTCAAAAGTCCAAACCTCCTTGAGTTATT
>CBDUZW010000054.1:0-37160 GCA_965371805.1 uncultured bacterium
TCATTTGGGTTTTTTGGGGGATCAGAGTCTAATATGTTTCTGAACTTCAACAGTACTTATTTTTTTTCAGAGTTGTTAGAACCCATTCCTTCTCATTTTTCCTTGTTTTTTAAAATATTATCCATCTCACTAAATATTTTCGGCATATTTAGATCATAGGGACATTTTTCTATACATATCCCACATGATTTACAATCTGAAAATACTTTTTCCATTGCCGCCAACCTGTCTTCTACCCAGATATTCAGCTTATACCTAATATGATTAGAAATTTTTGTCTGGCACCTTTTTGACTATGTATCAATTAAATTCAGAGAATTCAGCTATGAATTTATATTTCATTTAAAAATGGATTTGACTTCTTCTCATACATTATAGAAGAAGGAGGACCATGCCCCGGACAAATAAATGTTTCTCCCGGTAATTTCATCAATTTGATTCCTATTTCATCTACCATCTGCTTTAACAGTTTCTGGCTGTCTGATTTATCATCACCATCAACATTTCCAATTGTTCCCTTCGAAAGAGAATCCCCTGTAAATAAAGTACCATTAATTAGAAAACAGGTACTTCCGGAAGTGTGCCCTTTAACAGGCAGGAGTGTAATTTTCAAACTTCCTGCTTCTATATTATTCTCATCTGAAAAATATTGATCAGGAATGTTTTTTTTATTTAGTCCGTTGTAAAGCCCTTTATCACCGATATGACTTGCAATTTTCACACCATAGTAATCGGCATAATATCGATTTGCTCCAATATGATCATAATGACCATGGGTATTTAATATAAATTTTACGGTTAAGTTCCTATCTTTAATAAACTTTTCTACCTTTTTATCTACTGCTCCTGGATCTATAATAACAGCATCCCCGGTTTTAACATCATAGGCCAGATATAAATTTTCATAGAGTTGGTTTTTGGCCCGGCCAATCCTCAGGGAAATCCCGTAAACACCTGCAGGATACTGTGCGCCCCAATCCCCTTCTCCAAATCTATCCAGAGCCCTGTTTAACATTGTCATTGATTTCGATTGAACTTCAATCCCCTTATGTGCTGCCAGTTTCAGATACCTTAACGCTTTCAGATAATGTTTCTCCCTGAAAAATATTGTGGATAGATTAAAAAAAGATTTCGCATGATCAGGATCCTGATCTACCGCTTTTAAATACTGGGCTTTTGCTTTTGCATACTCCCCTTTTCTAAAAAAAATATTGCCATGAACATAATAGTACTTCACAGGAATCGACATTTCCGATTCTCTTAACTCCTTTAATCTGTTCCGTATCTTCATAATATATGCTTCAATATTATTTGCACAAACCATATACTGACCCGCATCCTTGACTTCAGTAGCCTCACCGATAGCTCTTTTTTTATCCAATCGTTCCAACCAGTAGGTTTCTAATTGCTTTAATCGATTAACCGAGGTTTTTCGTGTGTCTTTGTCCCATTTAAACATTAAAACCAGGTTTTTTTTTGCTTCCTCAATGTAATTAAGGGCAGACCCGAGATTCCTTTTTTTTAAAAAAATCCTGGCCAGTGTAAAACGGGCCTTATAATAGTGAGGGAAAATCCCAATACATCTTTCCAGTTCTTTCTGCGCCTCTTCAATCTGAGCCGTTGAATAAAGCTTGATTCCTTTCTCAAAGAATTTTGTCGCTTTTGAATATTTTTTATTCAGCTCCTTCTGACTTCCATACGGATTGTTGATACCGTTTTTTACAGAATAGAGTACTACATTGGAAATACAAACTACAAAAAACAAACTCAAGAAAAATTTCAAACATCTTTTCATATTAATCATCTTCTCTCCTCAATCTGGAATTTTACATGAGCTTATATGAAAGCGTAAAATTCCAGTTTAAAACCCTAACTAATTAACCTTAATTTTGTCTAAGATGCCAGCAGCCAATGACTCTTGGACTCAGACAACAGCTAATTATTTAAAATTTTAGCAAAAAAGGGATTAATATTCCAGTGCTATATATAAATTAAGAATTACTACAGGACAAAACGGCAGCTATGTTTCCGTTAGCTCTGAAGGAAGTGATGAAGCTTTCCATGTCGATGATCCTGCTTGTGATAACTGGAAAAATGTGAATAACACTTGAATTTAATATTTTGATCCAGTAATATATGGATGTTAGTGCTCTTTATGCGCTTACGTTCTTTTTAATGCCCTACAACGTTGGCTATATGAATTGATTGGCACTTCATATAAAAATAAAGGGGACAGGCAAGAATTTACTATTAAATATTAAGATAGCTTTTTTATTTTAAAAATGAATAATAAACAGAAAACCGATGAGCAGAGGGTGTGAGAATAACGCTTTATCCATAATTAAGTTATCCAGGTCTCAGCATAAATATCAATGCTTCAGCTGAACTTTTTTCTTAAACACTCCGGGCACTCGCGTTGCTTATCACCTGTTCAATTCTGTTCAAAGCCGATGGGGAGAGTCGAACTCCCGAACCTTTCGATTACGAATCAAAATGTTTTTTTTGCACAAAGCCCATAAACACGCACTATAATTAAACATACAAAATAAAAATAAAATAAATTGAAGTAAAATCGAGTAAGTTTTGTCCCCAATTTGTCCCCAAAATTTTGTTTTAAAAATTCGTGGTTTTTGCTTCGTTTTATTCACTTTTTTCTTAAATATTAATTTCAATATATTTTTTTAGATTTAGTTCTATTTTATCCATCAATTGTTCAAAATTAAATACACATTCCAAACGATTTTTATTTATATAGCTTTGCCATTTTAAGTTCATATTCTTATCTTGTTTATATTCCAATGAAAAAATGTTTTTTATATTTTCAGTCTCAGTTTTTCTTGCTTTAAATGTAGCATAAATTGATTTTGATAATATTGATTTAGACATTTTATAATTTGTGAAAACGTAATATAGGTCGTAAAAATCCTTCATTCTGCTATTCTGATAACTCAAAAATACTATTGCCTGCAATTTTTCTGCTATGACTGTTTCGAGAGAGTATCCATATATTAGTAACTCTTCATCAGTTAACATAGTAGGATATTGAATCTCTTTTAATTTATTAACAAAAATATCTCCAAAACCGATATCAATGCTAATTTTTCTTTCTATCCTTCCAAGATAAGCATTAAATGTCGCACGTATCCCTTCGTACTCTGCTCCTTCCTTAATTATTGAGATATCAATTTGTTCTGAATCAAAAGTCACACCATCATCATATTTAATAGAACAAATTGTTTTTATTATTTTATCTATGCTTTCTTTATCATTTAATATTCCTATTGCTAGAAAGTCTATATCTTTTGTTGGACGTGATCTTTCAATGTTTTTTGATAACAATAACAAAGCTCCTTTTAACACAAAATGTTGTTTGAACTTAGATACTGAAAGTCTATATAGAAATCTTTCATGAAAATATTGAATAAGAATTAAATTAAAATCTCTATTTTGTTTTTTGGCAATATTATTCAGCCGTTGTTTTAAAGATTCAGGATTAGTATTCAAAGTTTTCTTATCCATTAACCAACTATTACCTTCAAATTCATATCAATAATTTTATCCACACGACACATTTTTGCCATTTTATTAAGTTTAAAAAAGTCTGCTTCCTTTCTATTTGCATAATCTTTAAGAGCCTCAATTGCAATATCTTCACCAATTTTTTTTCTATACCTAAATATATCACAGAGCGTTTTTTCAATGTTATATATTTTCACAACTCCATATTCGGTTTCAATATCTTCAACACCCAATTTATAGTATTTTTCACTGAAATAAAACATTCTTATAGGTGGATATTCTATTTTAGGCAATTTTGTATAATTCATTGGGACAGCAATATAATTTGCATCTGGGTTTTGCGTCGTTAAACCATGATATTCAAGAGCAGATATCAAGCATACTATTCCAGCTTTTATAGCTTTACTGATATCTACAAAACTCATATTAACATTCTTCGGATGTGGTAGACCTGATAGTTTATAAAGTCCTCTCTTAATACGTTCAATAGTACCATTTTCAATTAGTATTTTTAGATCTCTTGAATAAATCTTCTGTTCTTTGAAATCACGAAGATATGCATACCCCCCGACTTTTGTAAGAATTCTAATTATATCTTTTGTCTTGTTCACCATGTAACAATTATATATATACATGGTGTTTGTGTCAACAAAGATGAAACTTTTGTAACATTTCGGTAATGCTATGTGACAAAAGTATCAACTAAAGAAGAATTTCTTTGCTTTTTTTTTCAGACCTTTTGATACTTCTCCGATAGGAAACTAATAATACTGATATATAGGAATGCATTAAAAGTCGATGAGCGAAGGGTGTGAGGATAACACTTTATTTTAGATTAAGTTATCCAGGTCTCGCATATATATCAATGCTTCGGCTGAACTCGTGACCTTTTGATTACGAATCACGATACCCATATTTTTATTACCTCATCAAAACACTCTTTATACTTGATAAAACCTGTATTATCAAGCATTTTAAAGATTTGCTTGATTATATCTACTAACATGTATTATTATTTATTTCTACTTATTTACACTATTTATGGTCACTAAATGGTCACTGGATAAATAACCTTTCATTTGTTTGTAAGCGATTAATTAACCACTTGGGAACTTTTGGTTTCTATCGATCGTTATAGAATATTATAATAAATTGGAGAAAAAAATGAGAAAAACAGTACCCCTATGTATCATGATTGCTCTTATCTTTTCCGGATCCGCCTTCCTGTTTCCTGTGCTCAAAGGTTCCCTGGACAAACTGTCCAGGCCGTCTATGTTCATTGTTGATCAGGACAGGGCCTATATCCTGGAAAAAACTACCGTGTATATCTATTCCATAAAGGATTTGAAACTAATTAAAAAATTCGGAAAGGCCGGGGAAGGCCCCAAAGAGTTTAAATACCGGGAATCCAGTGCCAAACCCCTGTCTATGTGTATCCATAACCGGCAGTTGCTGGTCAACAGTGACTTTAAAAGGACATTCTTTGATCTGGATGGAAATTATATCCGGGAAGAGAAGGTGAAAGTGGACAAGCTGGTCTTCCCAATCAATGGAAAAAGCCTGGGGATCGGTCAAATTCGCACAAAGGATAACAGACGATTGCTTGGTTATACGCTGCATAATCATGATTATTCCACTGAAAAAATTTTGCAGTTAACAGACTTTGAAATGGGTAATATCAGAAAAATGGTCCTGCCAGTCACCAACTTTACCTTTAACCCGGTATTCAAGAACCGGATCTACCTGAATGCAAATTCCAACGAATTCAAAATCAATGTGTATGACAACCAGGGGAAAATTCAATATGTAATTGAAAAAAATTATCCCCGGGTAAAAGTGCCGAAAAATTTCAGACAGGGGGCACTGGATTTTTTAAAGAAGAGCCCGGTGTTTAAAGGGGGATATGAGCGTTTTAGAAAGATCCTTCATATCCGGGAATTCTTTCCCCCCATTAGAGACCTGATGATTGCCGAAGATTCTATATACGTGCTGACCTTCAAAAGAAAAGACGACCTATGGGAATGTATCAAACTGGACCTGAAGGGAACTGAAAGGGGACGAACATTCATCAAGCTAAGTGAATATGCGCATTTGCCAGTATACCCGATACTTTATTCAGTATATAAGGGGAAAATTTACAGTCTTGTCGAGAATGAAGAGGATGAGGTCTGGCAGATACATAGCCAGGACATTAAATAAAAAAAGATAGACACATATTTCGAGCCAAACATGTTGGTCTTTTTTTTCTATACCATCGGTTATTTGTAAGTGTGCTGTTAATGACCTTTCAATTACCCACAAATAATTAAAAATCATTAAATTAAAAATTATAGCTTGACTTTTTACTTTTGTCTTATTATAATATTATAACAAGATGAGCATTAAAGACTTTCAACACTTATTCCCTATGCTAAAGGCTTCAATAGGTGAAAATCATTTTAAATGTGGTAAAACAAATTGTTCCTGTGCTCGTGGAATCCTTCATTCAGCCCATTATTTATCCTATAGACAGGACGGCAAAACACATACAGTATATGTGCCCAAATCGCTTGTAAAAGAGATAACAGATCTATGTAAAAAATGGAGAAAATTTAACAAAAAAATAGAGAATCACAGCCACAATCAGATAATAAAGATACTAAATAGTTATAAAAATGAAAAACAGAAATCTTGATTAAAGATATCTTTTTAACCTGCCATAAAAATGTAATTTGTTTTAAATAATTTTTTTAGGAGGGAGAATTTAATGAATAAAAAAGTATCAGAAGAATTTGAAAGTTGTGAATTGGGCGATAAGCGTTTAAACAGAAGATTAAGTCTTATGTCTGAACAATTATATCGAAATATTGGTGAAAGCATCCCCTTAGCATGTGAGAATTGGGCTGGTGCAAAAGCAGCTTACAGGTTATTAAATAATGAAAAGGTATCAGAAAACCATATTTTAAAGGGGCATTTTGATTCTACTTCTGATAGATTTAATAATCATAAAGGAATAATGTTGGTTCTTCATGATACAACTGAATTTAGTTACCACACAAAATCTCTGGAAGGATTAATTCAAAAATTATATATTAAAAAAAAATCTTTTTTTAAAAGTTCAGTAGTACTGAGAGGTATTTTAATGCATTCCAGCTTGATATTTACATCAGAAGGACTTCCTCTTGGAGTATCTGCTATAAAATTCTGGACACGAAAAAAATTTAAAGGTACAAATGAATTAAAAAGACATATCAACCCGACTCGTGTTCCGATTGAAAAAAAAGAAAGTTTCAGGTGGCTTGAAAATATACGTCAAACCGGCTTTGTTGCATGAATCTAATAAATTTAAAAATTTCTCCTATTTTAACTATAAATTAGATTACAGGATAAGAATTTGAAGATCCAAGAGTAAGCATTTTATTTAGTATTTTTGTTGCGATTTTTATTTCAATTTCTTGTGAATCTGTTCGTTTGGAATGTAACCTCCCACCAAAGATTTTTTTGTATCTGGCAAAAACATTTTCTACATGAGATTGTTTGTAATATCCGGAAATCCTTTTCCATTTGAAGTAATCCTCTTTTTGAATAAATTTGATATGTTTATTTCTTTGATTTATTAGTTTTTTTGAGTCTAAAGAGGGGACTGAGTTTTTTCTTGGTGGAATAATAATATTTGCATTTGAAGAATGTGATTGAACAGAAGAGTAAACACTTGATTGATCGTAGATCCCATCTCCAATAAAGTTCTTGATTTCACCTTTATACTGGCTTAATAAATCAGGGATCTGTACCGGATCCTGCTCCTGTCCATCTGTGATAGTACTTGCCATGATCCATCCTTTGCTGTTTACTCCAATATGCAATTTTTTCCATTTTTTATGTTGTTTTTTTCCATGTTTTTTTTCATGCCATTCTCCCTGTCCACAAACTTTGAGTCCTGTGCTGTCAACAATAAAAGTGACTGGATCTTGGATATTGTCCAATTGTTTACTTATATTCAACGATTGATTCCTCCTGGAGAGAGTAGAGTGATCTGGGCAGGGTAGATTTAAATTCATAAGTTTTAAAATTGATCTTAAGAAACCTTCGGTTTGTCTAAGGGGTAAATGGAATAATAACCTCAATGATAATGCTGTTTCGATAGCCAGATCTGAATATCTTTTTTGTGCTCCTCTTTTTCTGTTTGATAAAGACATCCAGGTTGTTATTGCAGTTTTGCTTATCCATATAGTTATATCACCGCGATTACGAAGAGATGTTTCATATTCAGACCAGTTTTTAACTTGGTATTTTGTTTTGTATTTTGGATGACGTTTTCTTTTATGCGGTTCTGCCATAATATACTCCATTAAATTTTAATATTTTCAAGCTATGTGAGTATCGTAAAAACTTTGTCTTTTGTCAAATATAATTGTATTTTGTTGATTCATGCACCAAAGCCTATTTATGATAGAAACATTTATAAATAAGAATTGTTTTTTTTTCTAAGATCAAATGGTAGTAAATCCAATTTTAGATAGATTGTTTCATAAATCAACTGTTTTTAAAAAATTGAGAGAAGAAATTTAAGATTTAGATATTTGATTTTAAATCTGGCAAACGATATTTGAAGTGTCTAATAAAAAATTAAATTCACTGATTAAATCCATACATCTATAGCCATTTTTAAAATCGACTCCGACAAATTTATCTTCTGGATTAGTTAAATCCTTTTTTTATAAGGTATTTTCTTTTTTTTTCTCCATTAATATAATAATAAGTTTTAATTCTATCACCTATGTTATTCTTTGAAATTTTTAAAAGCAAGTTATTTATATACCTGTCTATCTTTATCTTTTTATTTGTTTTCAAATTATAATATTGTATTATTCCGTATCCTTTTTTAAAGTCTCCAGTTCCAAACAACTCCCCTTTAGAATTAAAAACCTGCCATGATCCATTAACTTTTCCAAGGGTTATTGGAATAATATCATAAATAGTTTTCCTTTTTTCTTGATATTTATTTAAAATTTTTCCTGAAAAAAGTCGATCGTTTTTATCATATAGAATACCCTCTTTGTTCATAACTAATTCTGAAAATTTTTTAAGATTCAATTTACTGACTTTAGATATATTAATTTTTTTTCTTCTCTTTTCCAGCAATACTGTATCGTCCTCTATATTATCCTCACAAACACTTTTCATTAAATATCCAGGTTTCTCAAATGTCAACATTTTTGTTATTCCTGTATAAAATATATAATGTCGAACGGTTTCGTGTGGTGAAACAATAAAATATCCAGTTTTGTCAGAATAACCGTGTCTAGAAAAAAAATTCCAAAGCCTCCCAGAAGAATTAATTTTATGTACATCACATGTTACTTCTACATCACTTAATGGTCTATTTGTTTCAGCATCTTTGACATATCCGGAAGAACTCGAGATAAAACATTTTGAAATCCCCAAAATGATCACTAAGATAACAAAACTATAAATTATTAGGGCAATGAAATCAACTCTTTTAAATTTTCTCAAAAGCGAATCTCCTTATATATTAAAAAATAGAATATATTATAATACTTTAAGTTTGACATATATACAATCTTTTATTCTTTTTTAAACTCTCAATATTAACAATAATTCTATTCTGGATCGACAACAGTTACAGTAATATTCTTTTCAAAAGTAGTATTATCATTTCTAGTGAATGTAAAAGTATAAGTTGTTGTTTCTGAAGGCTTTTTAATGACTTCCCCAATAAGCGCCTTTGATTCTTCATCTAATTTTACTTCTGTTATGCAATCGTGACTTGCGTCCCAGGCTAAAACTACATCTACTAATTCATTATTTTTCATCTCTGTAATAGAAGCAGTGATTGAAGGCTCAAGTAAATGAAAAAATGGCAAATAATTATGCCGATATTTCCCTCTATATAGTGTTAATAAATTACTTAGGCTACGAGAATAATTTGTATCACTCCATTTTAATTTATTCTGGAATGTTTTAACACTACGATCACCTAATGCTACAGTATCTGTCATTTGTGAATAACTAACTCCAAGTTGAACATAATGACGATAATTTACGACTACAGGTTTATCTATATCAGCTAAAATGTAATACCTAAAATCACTATTAATTGGTACAGGAAGAACAAGAGTATCTGTTTTCCAAGAACCGAGTACAAGAGTTTCAGGTTTTTTATTAATTCCTTCATCGTTTACGTTATAATTAATATAATAATTGTCAGTAGCTTCAGAACCTTCATTATAACTTACTGTATTAGGTGTTCCATTAAAATTTATTAGACCAAGCCAAAGAGTAACCGGGTATACTGATTTTTCAAAAGAAGGATCGATTCTATCATCATTACTACAGTTAGCTTGATCAAAAGCTGTTTTCCATGAACCTGTACAATTTGAAGACTTTGGTTCGATACATGGTTCTGAAAGATTATACCAAATACCTCCAAAAAACCCCCAATTTGAATCATTAACAATATCAATCGGAGTAGGCTCACTAATGTCTTTATAGCCCACTGCAACAGAGTCCTTTTCATATACTACTATTTCTGGAGTCTCCCCTTCTTCAAATTTACCTATATCTCCTTTATATATCACTTGAATACTCAGGTCTGTTGCATTAACAGGAATTGGGTTTGAACTGATATCAAACTTTACTTTCATATTTTTATCTGAAGGAATTTTTTGCTTTTCATCAATTGCTAAATTTATTTCTTCATTATCAATTTCAACTATTTTATCTTGATGAAAGACTTGATATATTAAACTATTCTCATCTGGCATTGGTGGCTCCTCAGATTGAAACTGATCAACTCCTTCTCCTCCCTCAGGCAGTCTATATCTTATTACTAAGCTGATAGTTCCACCAACCATATCCTCAACAACAATCCCATCGTTATTTTTAGTATTGTTTTTTATACATACAGTTAAATCGTTAAAAACAACATTTCCCTGAAGCTGATCAGTATAAGCATATATACCATCTTTTGGATGAGGTGTTGCAGATTCAGCACTAGGCAAACTAATCTCTAATTTTCCTCTAAAAAAATATTCAAATGCTTTTTTTGAATATTCAACAGCTCTTGGTACTAATAATTTTGCTGCATCCATATAGCAAGATTCATCTTGAAAAAAGGTTTTTTTATAAGCATAATCAGCAGGAAAAAGCCTCAGCCTTCTTTCTAAGTATCCGACAGTTAAAAAATTATCAATAACTTCACCATCACCAGTTTTTTTAATATGCCATATTTTATCTTCTTTACCATCCCATGAGTTTACAATATCTGGAAACTTAGTTTCATCTATTAATGCCTCAATATCTGTACTACTTTCTCTAGGATAACGGAAATATTGTGTGTTACTAATATCTTTGTTATTTGCAAAAATGGTGTCTTCAGTCATAAAATTTTCACATGTATATTCTGCTAATCCCTGTTCTAAAGTATTTGAAGGAGGATCATCATTTTCAAGATAATAGTTTCGATCTGTTAGACGTGCAATAGGTACTAGGTTTTCATTTAACTCAGATATATGATTTAAACTGATTTGGGGAATTGCATCAGGTAGTGTAATGCCATTAAAAAATGGGTTTTTAGGAAGTTCTGATTTAGCCCCATTAGCAAACCATCGGATAATATCTATAACGACTTCACTTTCAGACCAGGCTTCTATAATAGATATATGTGCCAGATATACTGTTAATAAAATAACATTTCAAATTAGTGATTTATGAATTTCGAATAATGAGAATAAAATTAAATACTTTATTCTTCTTATAACAACTCTTTGAACACCAATATCATTGCTGTTTTTTATTATTTCTCTTAGAAAATTTATATTATTTATTTTTGTAATTGCTTTGACGCGAATTCCAATACTTTGATCATTATTCGCAATAATTGCCAAATGTTTTTGATCTGTGAAATATTTGTTATTCACAGCAGTTTCTCGAATTACACTGCTCTTGTCCGTTTGTGATATATAGATCAAAACATTTTGAATAGTAATTTTTTTAATAGCGGCTTTTCTTATATCCAAAATTTCTTTATCACTAATAGCAATATTAATTAAGAAACATTGATTTGTTAAATTTTTATTTTTTATTGCAGTTAAACGTAAGTTTTTTTCAGAAACATTTAATGCAAATTTAGCTAAAACTTTCTGATCTTTAAGCTTCTGGACTGCTAAATGACGAACCCCATCAGTTTTGTCATTTTTTGCAATATCTAATAATAAAGTTTGATCTTTAAAATTTTTATTTTTTACTACTGCATAACGAACTTCCCAAGATTGATTATTTTTGGCTATAATTGCTAATCTTTCCTGATTTTTTATATTTATATTGCTTGCAGCAGCTTTTTTTACTTCTATATGTTCTTTATGATCATTAATTATATTAATTAAAACATTTTCATTTTTAAAATATACATTTTCAACAGCAGTTTTACGAACCCAAAAAGAAGAGTCATTGATATAAATGTATGTTAAATGTTTTTGGTTTTTAATTTTTTTCACTGCAGAAGTTCGAACCCTAAATTCTTCATCTTTTTTTGCAATATTCATTAATAACTTTTGATCAAAAAAAAATTTGTTTTCTACTGCAATCCGACGAATTTCCCAGTTTTTGTCATGCTTTGTTACCCAATGTAAAACATTTTGATCATTAAGTTTATATACTGCAATATATCGAACTTTTTGATTTTTTTCATATTTTGCTACATCTGATAAAATCTTTTGATTTTCAAGTTTTAATACACTATTTGCACGTTTTTCTATATTGATAATCTCTGCAAGTTTTTCTTGCTCAGATTTACATCCCGCAATAATAAAAATAGTAATAATTAATAAAAAAATATATTTTTTCACATTTACTCCTAATATTTTTTGGTTATTTTAATGTATATATTTTACATCAAAAAAAATATTTTTACATTAAATTTTTAAATTTTATTATAAAAAAAACATTTTATATATTTAGGTGATCATATATAATACATATCTCCATCTTGATAAAGGATATATAAAAAACAAGAAATCTTAATGTTGCTTCAAGTATAATATTCTATCTCCCAGTTTTGATATTTATATATAAAAAACACTTGTAATTATCTAGAATAAATAATTCACTGATTTGTAATAAATGTTTTCACAAATTTATTATTTATTTTTGACTACTCAAATACTATCTAAAACAAATTAAGATATTTGTTGTTGATCAATTAATATAATTTGACTGTAATACAAAAAGTAAGAAGTATCTCTTTATGTGATATATGATATGAACTTTATATTTAAAAAATTAAATTACTTATAATAATATTTATGATCCAAATTCTACTTTCATTTTTTTTGCCCAACTACCATCATTATATTTGTCTGTAAGCATAATAAGCCTATCCGGCCAGCCCTTATAATTAAATCCATAAATAACTTCATCTCCAGTAACGATATATACTTTATACCCAGCAATTATATCAATAATATTTTTATTAAATAAAATATGTTTTGTATTCTGATAAAACAGAGGGCGTTCTTTAATATAAGTACGTTTTTTTCTGTTTTCAGATCTTGATTTAATAATTCTATATGCTTTTATTCCATTATTTTTTAATACAGTATATAAATAATTGTTATTTATTGATACATGTAAAATATCATCTTTAATATTTAATGACCCAATTAATTCAATTCTCTTATTATTCTTTATATTATCAGGGCGACAAAACTTATAAACATGCCAAAATTTATTTGTTTTTGTTATAAAATAAGTATATGTAAAATTAAAATCAGCATCATTGATTAGAAAAAAGAATCTACTTGTATTAAGAGTATCATCAATTTTCTTTCCAGGTAAATCTTTCCATGTATAATTTTTTAAATAATTAGATTTCCTACTTATATTCGAATAATACTTGTATTCATTACTACTATTGCCTCTATGATATAATATCTCCTTATTTTTATTTATTATAAAATAATTTGATTTATTCCCGCAAATGTCATGGATTTTTTTATTTAAATTAAGATTTCTCCAATTAAAACATCCTTTTTTAAAACCTTCCATATCATTATAAACAAATTTTCGTGATCTGCCTTTTAATAATCTACCTTGAAAACTTATTTTGATCCACTCTTTGTTTTTATTATCATATGCCATAAAATATTTTCTATTATCATAATTATAGATTTTAGTAAATTCGCTCCCTTTTTTTCTAAAAAAGACTCCCTCTTTATCCAATGGTTTTATATACATAGAATTGACTTTATCAAACATTATTTTATAGTATTTTGATTCAGTCACCCTTTTAATTGAATTGGTATTATTGCTTTTATAATACTCTTTTTTTGTTTGTGATGTATATTCCCATGGATACCTTGTTACTAAATCCAGATAATGATTTATTTTTAATAATTTTAAATCACCTTTTAAATAATCATCAGATCTCCTATCATTATAATATCCAAATTTATAGCAACTGTATTCCTTACTATAATAAACCATAATTGGCATATGTAATCTGATTTCCAACGGAGAACTATATCTTCCGTTTTTATTAGTAATAAGATCAAATGTTTTTAAAAATTCCTCATGAGGTCCCTTAGTGCCAGTAAAATTGCCACTTTCTTTGTTGACATCTATTAACACAATTGCTTCATTTAGCGGTTCACCGGTTTCTGCATCTACAACCTTTCCGCTTGTAGAGATGACTGAAATAATTAAAGTTAGTAGTATAAAAAAGACTATAACAATTATTAATAATATTTTCCTGTTTTTATTCATATTTTTATTATAAAATATTTGCAATTTATATTCAATACAGCATCTATTTCCATTTTATTTTCATAAGTTATTTTTTAATTATAGTTCAAAAAACAGTTAAATTCTATTTATAATATTCCTCTATAATTCCATGACCTTGAGTATAAAATATAGGCCAATAAAATCCTTGGATTTTCCCGGCCCAGTAATACTTTAAATGTCTTATAGATTGAAATGTTTCTTTCGGAAATTCTCTTTCATAGTCTCCAGTTTCAGTTTCTTCATTATAGGAATACTTCCATTGAACCTTTACACCTTTAATATAACGAAAAACATAATCCCATGAGCAAATATTGAATCCACTCGTTTTGTTTCGAAATATTTGATAATCTGCTTCCGACATATCTGGATGTTTCTCCCATTCCCCTCCAAATCTTTTTATTGACATTACCAATGCCTGATCATGATCCAGCAGAAAATGGAATCTTTTATATTCCCCATAATTAAGATTATAATGAAAATATTTATTTGTTTCATCTGGTAAATATTTACTTGGGAGTGGACTATCCTCTGGTGGAATAGGGTCACTTATACACATGAGATACATATAAACTCCATTTGGCGGAGGTGGTAAAGGAGGATTAAATGTAATATAACCTTCCCTCTTGATATATCTCCGAACTTGGGCTTCAGAGCCTGCTTCGATTTTTCCGCTCCCATTAATGTCTGCAGCATCCAATGCAGCTTGTGTCCCTGAGTCATAAAATTGATCTGTAATCCACACCTTGTCATAATTATTGTAAATATCAACCGGAGTTGATTCACTGACATCTAAGAAACCAGTTGCAACAGCATTATTTTCTTCAAAACCTAGTGTTCCTTTAAATACTATTATAAACGCAACATCAGTTGAATTTACCGGTATAAGGCTATCTGCAAAATCAAATTCAATTTCAACTGGATCATCTTCTGGCTGATGAGGAAGTGATGTTATATCAACATTGTTTTCATCTTTACCAAAATCTGAAACCGCAAATTTATATTCAATTGTTTTTTTTTGTTCCTCTGATAAGTTGTTAACCTCTACATTATTTGCATCTGAAATATTTCCCCCAGGTAGTACTCTGTATCTAACAACCAGTTTAAATTTCCCTTGTTTCATCTCTTCATATTTAGTTTCCTCATTTTCTAAATAAGAAGTAATATTTTTTGCTTTTAATTTGATTGTTGTATAAAAGGCATCTGTTACATTGGGATTAGTTTCATGGTCCTCAACTGTAGCATAATAACCATCATCAGGAGGACTTATCTCTATTTTTCCTCTGAAAAAATGATCAATGAGCGCAGCACTATATGCCGCAGCTCTAGGTAAGAGTTTATGAGCATAGTCTTGATTACATTTATCTCCAATGTAAAATGTACTTGAGGAGTTGGAATTAGGAAATAATGAACTTATATATGACTGTTGAGCAAGTTTAAATCCTATTTCACCATGATTAATCTTATCTAAATATACAACTTTATCCAAGAATCCATCCTCTGCAGTAATCATTCTAATTAATGCAAGAGATATACCAGTTGGATTATAATTTGTACTTGAAAGTTTTGGATATGGGAACCTATGACCTTCTTCATGGTACTGACCAAAGTCTTCCTCTGAAGTAAACACAGTGTCCTCAGATAAAAAGTTCCCATTAGTATATTCAGCTAAACCTTGATAAAGACTTTTAGATGGATTATTACCTAAATAAGTGTCCGTATCGATTAATTCCGATATTGATATTAGAGGTAAACCAAGGAATGTATTAGTTTTTTTTTGTAAATTCATTTTTGGTCTAAAATCATCAAGATTTCTTATATTACCGGTTTGTTTAAAAATATTTTCCTCAATATAAGGACGATTATTAGCTTCCCATCCTTCGTAAGCTCTATAACTATCTCTTGCTCTTTTGAAAATATTAAATGGAGTTCCATTTAAAAAATGAGAATCATTTCGTACATGATCTGGCACAGACATATCCTCAATTAAATGTATTTGATGTCCAAGTCCTTTAAATACAGAAGAAAAAGCAATTGCTTTTATCTCTTTATTAGTTTCAGTCAGAGCAGTATAATAATTGTTTCTAATAGTACCCCAAGAATTGTCACCTTCCATATATAGTTGCTGAGAAATAGATTGTGCCCATATAATTGCAGATCTATACCCTGCATTATCACCATGAAATTGTGTTGGTCCATCAGATAATTTCCCCTCATCCCAATTTAATGCAAGTGGATTGTGAAAATGATTACTTGAGCGCATCCAATCATTTTTAAGATCTCCAATAAGTCCTGCTGGCCCTTTATCTTCATCAATTGATGCTTGAAATATAATATCTTCAATTGAAAATTTAAAAATAGATGAGAGAGAACTGTATTGAAATAAAGAAGTTTTAATACCGTTTTCATAGCCAATTTCTTTTAAAAATTTTGTTTCAAAATAATTACCAAGTTCATCAATATAATAAAATGTTTTGGAATTAAATAAAGCATATTTAGAAACCAGCTTATGAGTGAGACCACTTAGTGCTAAAACTCTTTGATTTTGAATAAACATGAATAATAATATAAAACTAACAAGAATCCATCTCTTCATTTTAAATTCTCCATCTATTTTTTTTATGATTTTAGTTTCTTTACTCTTCATTTTAAAACCTCCATATTTTCCAAACACCATCATAATCAATTACAAAATATATGTAATAAGTAATAGTATGGGTTTCGCCTTCTATAATCTGTTCTTTTCTAATTCGGTACTTTGCTCCATCCTGTGTAAAAATTACAGACTCTATCTCCTGCATATCTCCTACAAACGAAGTAAGTTGGTCACTAATTGCAGTAAACATATCTCTATAATCTGATGATGTTTTTAAAGTAAAATAACTTACTGCAGCCTCTATATCATTCTGAAGCAGAGCTGTTTTCATTCCATTCCATTTTGCTTTAAACATTGTGTCAAGGTCTGCACCATCCACAACTTTTATCGCTTCAACATCGGTATAGGTTTTCCCATTTTCAGTAACTGTTGCAGTAAAATAATATATCCCGGGACCTGTTAATGTATATTTAAAAACATACTCTTCACTACCAGGTACAGCCTCAATTGATCCACCAGGAGAGGATATAGATGAGAGACCTATAGCAGATATACTAATTGATCCTTCTAATCTAAGGGTAACTGTCATTGGTGAAGGACCCATATTTGAATCAGCCTCCAATTTTATATAATCTTCATCCAGCAACCCTGTTACAGTCACTTCAGTACCAGCCTGATTTCCTTCAACATCAGTTACAACTGCCCTGATAATATTTGCTCCTGCTTGAACAGGAACATGATAAGCAGCAAAATGAGTGTCATCAATCAGAAGTGCCGGGACACCATTAACTAAAACAGATATCTCTTTTCCAGTAGCATTTATATATGTACCTTCCACTAATACAAAAGGCTTATGTATTTCAGCTTCATTTGATGGAGAGGTTATTGCAATACTAAGAAGACTGCTTGTAATATTAATGGTTGAACTTGCTGTTCCTCCAGGGCCTGATGCTGTAAAAGTATAGCTTGTCTCACCACCAGGAGTAACTAATTTTTGACCGGAAACCGGAAGAGTTTCAGGAAATCCATCAATAGTAACCGAATCTGCATTTGTTGCACTCCAATATAGAGTAGTCGACTGTCCAGGCATAATACTCTTTGGGAATGCTTCAACATATATTTCAGGTTTAGGGTTCGTGTTTGTGACAGTAATATTAGTTACGGCAGTTCTACTTTCTATCGGACCGATTGCAGTAATTATATATTCAGTGTCTTCGATAGGATTTACTGTCACACTGCCACTTAAACCAACAGGTCCCAGATGACTAATTACGACACTACTTGCATCTGTTGTGCTCCAGGTTAAAGTTGCCGGATCACCTGCATTTGTTGCATCAGGGGAAATTGAAATTGAAGCAGTCGGTGCTGGTGGGATTAATACAGTAATTGTTGCTGTAGCTGTCTCAGTATGTCCATTAGGTCCTGTTGCTGTTATTGTATATGTTGTAGTAGCCAGAGGATTTACCATTACAGAAGTAGTGACAAGCGGATCAAAAGTTCCAACTCCGTTATCTACTTCAACTGATTCTGTATAAGTAGTTGCCCATGATAATGATGCCGGATCTCCTACAGTTATAGTATCCGGATTTGCTGTTAGAGAAACTGTCGGTAATGGGACATTTACTATTACTTCTACAGTAGCAGTTTTTGTACCACCAGGTCCGGTTGCTGTTATTTCATATGTTGTTGTTGTTTGTGGCGCTAGAATTATTGAAGTAGTTATATTTGGATCAAAAGTTCCTACGTTATTATCAATTGTTACAGTCGTCGCATCTGCTGTCATCCATGATAATGTTATAGATTCACCGATATTGATCGGATTGGAGTCAGTTTTCAGAATAACTGCCGGAGGAGTACCGTTTTTTATAATTGACACCGTTTTTGACGTTGATCCGACCTGATTTGTAGCAGTAAAAGTATATATGGTCGTCTTATCAACACTCAAAGAATAGTTGTCATATGAGTAACAATCGGGAACATTTACATCATAAAATGTACTGGTTCCATCGTTTAAGGTAATATTTTCTGCTCCAGAATATTGAAAAAATAATCCCCACCCATGAAAGTTACTATAATCAGTGCTAAAATTAATAATTTCAGGTTTTTTTGGTATTATATCAAAATTCTTCCCTGTTACAGGGCCGGGAACTGCTACTTGAAAAAGTTCCGAGCCAAAACTATCTACACCACATTTTGAAATAGTGACATTATATAGACCATTATGAAGTTTAATAGAATAATCCCCATCTGCATTAGTTTTTACACTTTTATATTCACCATTTTTTTCAAACTCAACGATTGCTCCACTGCTGACGATACCATTGGTTTTAACATTTCCAGAGACCTTATGAGATATATATCCAATGAAATTTCCATAAGCATATGGATTATTCCCAGTGTTTATGGTGGTGATTACTGAATTTGTACTCGTATCAAACACTCGAATTCCACCACCACTACTACTGTATCTACTGGTAACCAGAAATAATTTGGATCCATCCGGATGAAACCCCATATTATATACATAATCGGTATTAATAGGAATTGTTGTAGAAGGATATTCTCCTTCCAGAGTGATAATGGATATTTGCCCACTGCTGATCACATAAAGTTTATCTCCGCTTGGATTTACCTTCAAAATTTTTGCTCCTGTCAAATCAATAGTACGTTCAATTTCATCAGTCAGGGTATCAATAATTGTAATTTTATCCAGATGGCTTACAAATAACTTACTACCATCAACACTTAGATCAATATTATGAGTTCTACCCCGAATCGATCCAGTAGCTGATCCTTCAATATCAATATTGGATGAAATCAGAATTGTTTTTATCAATTGATCACTTAGTTCAGAAGTTGACGATGTCCAATCTTTATTTAATTTCTCAACATCTAAGACAAAGATGGTATTATCACTTGGATTGGATACATATAATTTTAATCCATTGGGATGAACCATAATATCACCAGGATCTTCTCCCACATAAAATGAGCAGCTCTGCATCATTAATGAAGTTGGATTTCCTACTTCATATGGACCAAACACGTATAGTATTCTATCATATCTTCCATTGGTTGGACTCCAGCCTTTGGTAGAAGATGCGTACATGTATTTCCCATTGGGATGAATGGCAGAATATTTTGAAAAACTAGATAATGAGTGTTTTCTTACCGAATAATTTTCAGCATCAATTTCCAATAACTGAGTGTCATTTACTCCTGTTACAAATAATCGATCTCCATATTTATCAATTGAAACGCCAAGTGGTTCTAAGTTGGAAGAAGACGGATTTAAATCTATTGAATCAATTTCTGCAAATGTATCCGCATTAAATACCTTCAATTTGTTATCATTAAGATTTGTTATATATAAATTACAATTTCTTGAAACACCCATATATACAGTTACTTGTGAAGTTGCAGATGCTGCACCTACTTTGCTTGCAGTAATTGTGTAGGTTGTCGTAACTGTTGGATTTACCACAAGTTCAGCTAAAGAAATAACATCGACGATGTCACTATTAATATTATTACTAATTAGAAGATCATCATAATTTTCAGAATCCCATGTTAAAGTTGTTGAAGTTTCAGGAGAATAAATTATTGCTGGATTTGCACTTAGTGTTACTGTAGGGAGTATTGCCTGGTTAATGGTAAACGGATTGGATTTTCCTATAATTAATCCTTGATAAACTTTGATATAGTAGTCTCCAGGTGACAATTCACTTGGAATCAAATATTCTAAAGTTCCGGTATTATACGCTATCTGTGGATTTATAACAACAAATGACGATTCATCAACTTTACGTAATTCTATTGACACATTTCCAGTTATTTCATCAGGCGCCCATGTTATTGGCATTGTTGTTCCTGCAAAATATTGAGCTCCACTTGGAGGAGAAGAAATATTGATACTTCCACCCAGAACTGTAAACACACTACTATTCCCTAATGCATCATATTCTAAATCAACCGTTTTTATTTGAACATAATAATTACCTGATACTAAACCAATCGGTACTTCCCAATCAAAGCTTCCTATATTCTCTGTTCCTGATGTAATCGCAATCGGAGATGCATCTCCGTCCTTAAATAATGTTATATTTATACTTAAATTAGATGTTATTCCTGCTGAAGTCGTCCATTCTATATTCTGAAATGAATTTTTGACCCAGTCAGTTGTATTATTTGGAGTAGTAACACTAATTGTACCTTTTGAAATTGCAAATTGTTCACTATAGTTAATAACAATATCATCAATTGTACTTACTCTAATATAATAATTGGCAGGATCAATTATTGTTGGAATAGACCATTCAAATTCTCCATCATTTGCTGTCCCTGAAGAATCTACAATTGTTGCAATTATATTTGTTTTTGAAACATCCATTAAATCAATTTTCACATTGGTAGTAAGTTCAGGAGATTTTGTCCAATTTATCATTTTTTGAGTATTTCGTTCCCAATCTGTAAATATTCCCGGTGAAGTCACAGTAATTATTAGTGGAGGATCATTTACAGTTACAGTTACTGTCGCAGTTTCAGTTCCACTTGGACCTGTTGCTATTATTATATAGGTTGTGGTTGCTGTAGGGCTTATTGTTACACTTCCACTTACAACTGGTGTAACTGCTCCTATTCCATTGTCAATTGATAAAGAAGTCCCATTTAATGAAGTCCAATTTAGTGTGGTTGAGTTGCCTCTTATAAGAATTGGATCTGTTGCTATTAATGTCACTGTTGGTAATGGAACAGTAATAATGATTGTTGCTGTTTTTGTTCCACCAGGGCCTGTAGCTGTTATTGTATAGGTAGTTGTGGCAGTCGGATTTACAGTTGTTGATCCAGCAGAAACAGGAGATACTGCTCCAACTCCATTGTCTATAGTTAAGCTTGTCGCATCTGTTGAAGTCCAGCTTAAGACTACCGGCTCACCTATGTTTACTGTTGATAAATCAGAACTTAAAGTTACAGTCGGTTCCGGCTCATTTACAGTTACTGTTACTGAGGCAGTTTCAGTTCCACTTGGACCAGTTGCGGTTATTGTATAAGTTGTTGTTACTGTTGGACTTATTTCTACATTGCCACTTGCTACCGGAGTTACTGTTCCTACGCCATTATCTATTAATAAACTTGTTGCATTTAAAGATGTCCAGTTTAAAGTTGTACTATTTCCATTTATTATAGTGGTTTCTGTTGCAGTTAAGGTCACTGTTGGAACTGGGACTGTTATCGTAACCGATGCTGTCTCTGTTCCTCCGGGACCTGTAGCTGTTATTGTATAAGTTGTCGTAACAGTTGGATTAACTGATGTTGAACCTGAAGTAATAGGAGTTACTGCTCCAACACCATTATCTATATCTAAAGAAGTTGCATCTGTTGAAGTCCAGCTTAATAATACTGGATCACCTATATTTACAGTACTTACATCTGAAATTAAAGTTACTGTTGGAACCGGTTCATTAACAGTTACAGTCACTGTTGCAGTCTCAGTTCCACTAGGCCCTATTGCGGTTATTATATAAATTGTTGTTACTATTGGGCTAATAGTTGTTGATCCAGCTGAAACTGGTGTTACTGCTCCTACTCCATTATCAATACTTAGTACAGTTGCATTGGTTGATGTCCAGTTTAAGGTAGTTGAGCTGCCTCTGATTATTGTTATTTCACCTGCTGTTAATGTCACTGTTGGTAATGGTACGGTAATAGTGACTGTTGCTATTTTAGTTCCTCCTGGACATGTTGCTGTTATTGTATAGGTTGTGGCTGATGTTGGATTTACTGTTACACTTCCAGCATCTACTGGAGTTACTGTTCCTACTCCATTATCTATTGTTAAACTGGTTGTATCTGTTGAAGTCCAGCTTAATACTACCGGATCACCTATATTTACTGTCGATAAGTCAGAACTTAAAGTTACTGTTGGTTCCGGGTCATTTACAGTTACTGTTACTGTTGCAGTCTCGGTTCCACTTGGACCGGTTGCTGTTATTGTATAGGTTGTTGTTACTGTTGGACCTACTGATACATTCCCACTTACTACCGGTGTTACTGTTCCTACTCCATTATCTATACTTAGTGCAGTTGAATTTGTTGAAGTCCAATTTAAGGTAGTACTATTTCCATTTATTATAGTTGTTTCTGTTGCACCCAAATTTACAGTCGGAGCATTGATGGAAATTATTACTGTCTTCTTGACCTCTCCACCTGGACCCATTGCGGTTATCTCATAGGTTGTATTGCTTGTTGGGTTTACAGTTACCTGACCACCTCCTATTGGGGTGAATGGACCTACAGCATTAGATATGCTTATGGAGGTCGCATTGGTTGAAGTCCAACTTAGTTCTACTGCTCCTCCTATATCTACAGAGGACACATTAGATGTAAAATTAACTGTCGGGGTCAGTTCTTTTATCTCAAATGGGATTTCACTTTCAGCCATTGGGATTGGATAACCAATACCGATAGGTCCTGTATAGTCAGGTGTAGTTTCAACTTTTATTTTAAATCCAGTTCCAGAATATGTGTTGCCATCAAGACATTTCCCGACTTCCCAATTATATTTAACAGAACGCCAAAGGATAGTATTTGGAGGAGTAGTGTCACCAACAAAGTCTTGCAAAATTGTTCCCTTTAATTCACCATTTTGCCACAATGTCACATTTACTTTATTCCACAGAAAAATATTGAATTGAATTTCAACATTACTTCCTTTTTCTAAAATACCACCACTTGGAGAATAAAAATGAACTTCTGCTGGCTCACATAGTGCAATTTCATTTCCATCACTATCAAAAAAAGCAGCTGTGTTATTAATAACCAACCGAAAAATATAATTACCGGGAGGTATATCATTTGGTACTGTATAGTTATAAATATTATCATCAAACGGAATGTTTTCTGCAATAACAAATTGTTCTGAAGTAATGGTATTCATTAAATATAAACTTAAAGTACCGGATATATTACCATAACATGTCCAATTTATTGGAATTTGAGAACCAGGATAAAAGTCTCCAGCAATCTCTCCAAACGTAATACTGGGTGCAAGTGAAATTGTCATTAAATCGCTATCATCAGTTACAAGATTATCTATGGTTTTTACTCTAACCACATAATTTGAAGCAGGTGTAATCGAAGCTGGTATTGTCCAGCTATAACTACCATCATTAGGTGTTGAGTCAGTTATTCCTAATATTTTTACACCATTTTGTAATAACCGTAATTTTACATTTGCATTCTGAGTACCAGTTTTAGTCCAGGTAATATTCTGTGTACTTTCTATATTCCAATTTGCGCTTGCTTGAGGGGATGTAACCGTAATTGAAGGAACTTCTGTGGTAATGACAATTCGAATGGCATCGACTTTAAACTCTGAATCCGGCCTATTGCTCTTTTGTTTACTTATATTTACATCTAAAGCATCAATCTGGGCTTTGGTCCAGCTTGGGCGAGCATGGGTTATATCATAGACTTCCCAATGCAAGGCTCCTGCCATGTTATGCCAACCTGTCTCAATTCCAGAGATATTGGTACCTAAGTTAACATATGCATTATGATACACCCTTCTAAATGCAACATATGCTCCAATTTTCACATTGGTAATGACTTCACCAGCAGGTAATATCCAACTATCAAATCCAGTGGCTATTAAGGGAGAAGAATATTCATTATCATCGTAAAATGGTTGAATTGCTTCCATCCCATTTGGTGCATATCGTGCCCTCCCGGCTAAATCCCATCTCCAAGGATTATTAACATTTGTAGTATACAAGGTATAAGTTTTAGTACTCTGTGCATATAAATAATTTGGTACTAAAATTGAAAATATTGAAATCAGAAAAAAAAGAATGAAAAAATTCCGTTTGGATAAAATCATAATACACTCCTCCTAAAAAAATTGAAACAATAAACTTTTAATTTAGCTTCAATAAAAAATACAAAAATATATCTAAACTATCGGTAAATTAAAATCATAAATTTTTTAGACTTTCTTAAAATAACAAAAAATATAGGTTATATCAATCCCCATTTTGTTGCATTTTTCTCATCTTCAAGTATTGACAGGGTGTTACGAAATATATTTTTTTAAAACATTTATTAAACCTTTCCATTTTACTAAAACCAAATTTCTTGACAATTGTTTGTATACTGGCTGTATCAATGCTTTCCATGGCTTTTATAATTCTTATAATTTTCTCTTGGATAATATGATTTTTAAGCAACAAATTAGTGAAATTTTTAAATTCTGTTGATAAAGTACACCTGTTTCTGTTTAATTTTCTGGCTAATTCCTCTACATTTAAAATAGAAAAATGCTATCACTACAGGAAATAACATATTGAACCACTTCTCTTACAACTCTCTTTTTATACATATTGCTTCAAGTTTATAATTATCTTGTAAAAACAAATTATATTAAGTAGAATTCAATGACTTTATTCATCGGCAAGATCAGTTAATCTATCAAAAAAAAAGGATTTTTCAATAGCATCTTTATGATTTTTGTATAATTCTTTATATTTTGAAGATAATGATTTTGCAGTTTTAAATAGCAGTGTAAACCATTCTTCAGTATGAAATCTATAAGGAGATTTACCCTAAATGTTTAATGGAACCCAGCTTCTAGAGAAATAGATTTTTTTTTAATATTAATAGTTTAAATATTTGCATCACTTAAATTCATTATTATTGGAAGAATCGACATAATCATCACTCCAATGAAAATTGAGATGAATATTATTATAAGAGGTTCAAGGAGATTCATCAATTTTTTAATTTTTTTTAAAAACTTTTCACTCATAAAATTATATAGTTCATTTAATACTTCAGGTAATGTTCCTGATTCCTCTCCAACCCGAATCATATTAGGAATAATTTCAGGAAATATATCTGCTTCATTAAGAGCTCCTGCTAAATGCCCTCCTTTCTTAATGGATGTTAAAACATTGATCATTTTTCTTTTTATTTTTGATGAAGAAAAATTACCAATTGACAATTCTAAAGATATCAGTATGGGAACTCCGCCATTTAGTAAATTTGAAAGTGAATTTAAAAACCTAATATTTTCAGTAGCAAATCTTATATTCTTTACAATAGGAATAATATTTATTAAATCATTTATAAATAGTCTGAATTTCTCTTTTTTACTTAATAGCAGTAAAATGCTTAAAAATAATATACTGGATATTATTACTGCATCTTGGTTTTTGTTCAAAAATATACTTAATTTAAATAATATCTGTGTATGAAGTGGGAGAGCAATTTTAAAGCTCTTTACAATGTCCTCAAATCTTGGAATAACGTATGCGAGCATAATATATATTGCAGCAAAACTGGTTCCTGTCAATAAAAAAGGATACATTAATGCAGATGTAATCTCCCCCTTTATTTTAATCCATTTTCCTAAATTAGATGAAATATTAAAAAAACTTTTATCTAAAGAACCTGTACTTTCACCTATTTTTACAATTGGGATAAATGGAGTAAAATTAAAATATTCATTTGAATTTTCTAAAATAGTTGAAAAATCTTTTCCCTCTTTTAATAAAAATATTACATTTTCTATAAATTTCAATAAAACTTTACTATTTGACTCTTCATGAATCATAGAGAAGGCTCGAACTATTGGGATACCCGATTTTAAGAAAATACCCAGTTCATAAAAAAGATTATAAACATCGGTCTCGGTCAATGTTTTTGAGCTTAAAAAATTTTTTATATAATAATAAGATTGATATATATGTCTTTTTCTATTCGCTCTTTCTTTAAAATCAACTATTATATATCCCTTTTCCAGCATATCATGTTGTAAGGTATCTGTATCAGAATACTCTTTATTGAATTCTTCAATATGTCCGTTTTTTTTTAGAATTTTAACTGTAAATAATGCCATTAAGTAACCCTATATACCTCATCTAAAGTTGTCATTCCTTCAACCCATTTTAATAGAGCATCATCTCTAAGTGTTTTAAATTTATTTTTACGTAGGAAATTTTTTAGATGTTCATATTCTCTGTTTTTCATTAATTCACTTTTCAACCTATCATTAAAATCAAGTATTTCAAAAACACCAATTCTTCCTTTATACCCAGTTCCAGCACAAATATCGCATCCTTCTCCAATTTTAAAATTACTTTTTTTATATAAATTAATCGTCTGATGGTTGTCAGCTTCCAATTCCTTCAATACCGAATCTTTTACAAAATGTTCTTTTGAGCAGGATATACAATTTTTTCTTACCAATCTTTGGGCAATAACACCTAATAAGGAGGAATTAACTAAAAAATCATCTACTCCCATGTCGATCAAACGAGTAATAGCTGATATAGCGTCATTAGTATGAAGTGTGGCAAAAACAAGATGCCCCGTTAATGAAGCTCTTATTGCAATTTCTGCGGTTTCTTTATCTCTAATTTCACCAATCATAATAATATCTGGATCTTGTCTTAATATATTTCTTAGAACAGATGCAAAAGTTAATCCAATCTGTTCCTGAACTTGTACCTGTGTAATTCCTTCCAGCTGATATTCAACAGGGTCCTCTACTGTAATGATTTTTCTGTCTTCTATATTTAAAGTATTTAGAATTGAGTAGAGTGATGTGGATTTACCAGAACCAGTGGGCCCTGTAACTAAAATCAAACCAAAATTATTTGCAAGAAGCGAATCTAATTGTTTTTGCTCATCCGATTTAAGTCCTAAAGTATTAATGTCATAATTTATATTTTCTTTTTCAAGAAGTCTCATAACAATATTCTCGCCATAGATAGTTGGAAGGGTTGAGACTCTGATATCATAATTTTTCCCGGCAACTTTAATCTGTATTCTTCCGTCCTGAGGTAATCTTTTTTCACCTATATCAATATCTGCCATAATTTTAGTTCTTGAAATTACTGCTGATGCAGTACTTGATAAAATCTTATCCATGTCTTTTAAAACTCCATCTATTCTATACCTGATTTTTAAATAATCAGAATGACTTTCCAGATGAATATCTGAAGCTCTATATTCTGAAGCTCTGGATATCATAGAGTTAACGAACTTTATAATTGGTGCTTCTGCAGCAAGATCTTTTAATTTTTCAATTTCATTTTTATTAAAAACAGTCTCTTCTGTTTTTAAATATTTATGATTAAATAAATTTATTATTTCTCTAAACTGTCTTTCATCAGCTATTAAAAACGTTATTTCGAATTGTGAGAACGTCCCATTCATAATTTCTATAGGAAATAAATTTAATGGATCTTTTATTGCAAAATATATTTCTTTTTCCACTAATTTTAGAGGAATAATCTCATTTCTAACAAACCAAACTGGTGAGATATCTAATAATGGCTCAAATGTATAGTCTGAGTGATTTTTAAACATACTACTAAGTTCTTCAATTTCAGATTGAGATGATAAAACTGAAGTTATTTGATCTTCTGAAATAACACCGGAGTTTAAAAGAATTTCACCAATTTTCCCATTATATTCCTCTTGAAATTTAAGAGCTTTATCTAATTCTTTATTACTAATAGAAAAATCTCTATTGAGAATTTCTCCAAATAAAAGAGATTTCATCATTTAGTTCCAACACTATAGTTGTTAATGTCAATGTTTTCTCCATCTCCTCCTTTTTTTCCATCTGCTCCAAAACTATATATTTCAAATATATAATTCTTACCAGGATATACATAATGATACTCCTTATCCCATGGGTCTTTTGGAATTCCTTTTTCAAGATAGGGTCCATCCCAATTTGATATGTTTCCAGTATTATTCATTAAAATCTTAAATCCTTCTTCACTTGAAGGATATCTGCCAGTATCAAGTTTAAACATTTTAAAAGCATTCTCAAGTAAAATGATTTGAGTTTTTGCAATTTTTTTTTTAGAGGATTCAACTTTTTTAAATAATTGAGGTACAACCAATGTTGCAATTAAACTCATTATCATAACGACTATTATGATTTCAATTAATGTAAAACCTTTTTCATTATTTTTTTTCATTTCGATTCTCCAAATAAAAATATTCTGAAACAGCTTTTTTTACACTGTCCACTATTGTGCTCATATCGCTGCTTTTTCTTATTGTCTTAGCATTTATAAATAATACTAGCTCTGTTTTTCTGATTTTACTAGCTGATTTTTTAAATAAATTACCTAATAATGGGATTTTAGATAATATGGGAACACCAGTGTGTCCTGAAGTAGTCTTTTTTTGAAAAAGGCCACCCATAAAGGCAATCTCACCCTCATGAACTATTAAAGTTGTTTTTATCATTCTTTTTAAAATTTCCGGTGATGAAATTGCAGATTTTGTGTTTTCCTGAGCTTCACTAATCTCCTGATTTATCTCAAGCATAATCCTATTATCTTTTAAAATTGAGGCTTTTACTTTAAGAATTATACCAGTGTTAATATATTGAATAGATCTATAAGGCATATTGTAATTTGTTGATTGATTTGTTTGAGTATTATTTGTTGAATTATTCACACCATTGTTTGTATTATTGTATCCCATTCCATATGACGACTCACTGAAAATTACGGGAACATCAGATCCAATTGAAATCACTGATTCTTCATTTTCAACAACTGTTATCTTGGGTGAAGATATTATGTTTATTTTATTATGCTCTACTAATGCATTTATCAATAAATCAAATTGGGTTCCCGGTAAAATTCCATCAATGAAAAGATTAGTACCTGATGAAAGAGTTTTAGTATTAGTATTATTAGATGAAGTTAAGCCTAATCCTCCTCTTGTTCCAAAACTCACGTTATTTAAATACCTGTTAATCCAGAATTCCAACCCCATTTGCTTTGAATTTTCTAAAGTAATCTCTCCAATTATTACTTCTACAAAAACCTGATTCCTTGGCACATCAATTTTTTTGATAATTTCCAAATATTGCTTATATTCAACTGGCGTTGCGACAATAATAATTGAATTCGTCTCTTTTATTGGAAAAATCATTATAGAATCTTTGTCTTTTTTTTTTGTATAAACATTTTGGCTGTTTTTACTTTTTACAATATTTACATTTTTTTTTAATGGTAAATCTTTACTGAATTCTTTTAGTACTTTTGTGACTGATCCAACTTCTACATTTTGCAACTTATAAGAGTAAACCTTTTTGGAATCACCGGAAGCTTCAGGAACATCAATTTTTTTCATCCAATATAAAACTCTGTTAATCCAATCTTTTACAGATGATATTACAATAATACTATTTAATTTTCCTATAGGAATAAACATTATTCCTTTTGTTTTTTCAACATTTTTTAATGATATGCCTTCAGCGGCAAGCAATTCTTTTATCTTATTTTGGAATTCAAGGATATTCCAATATTGTGGAGACAACATTACAATTGATTTCTCTTTAAATTGAGAACGGTCAAGCAGATCTATTAAAGAAAGAGTATATTTCAGGTTTTCATAATTTCCATTTATTAATAGAACATTTAATTCAGTAATTGGATAGATTATTGCATTTGATGACAAGTGTTTTTCAAGGATTTTTTGAATTGCTTTTGGAGAGATATTGAAAAATGGTACTAAAACAGTTACTTCATCTCCATTTTCCACTTTAAGGTTTCTTGGAAATTCGCGTCCATAAACAATTGGTCCTTTTACTGTGAAATTTGCTTTTTTTTCTTCTTTAAAAACATAGGTGTTTTGAATCCTTTCCATGGAAATATTATGTAATTCAAGGATTTTTGTAAAAAGAGCAAATGCTTCTCCTTCCTTTAAATCCTCTGCTATTTTAACTGTAATTTTTTTTTTTACATTTTTAATTGAATCTGTGAATAAAAAATTCAATTTAAAAACTTCAGACATCATAACATTTATAAAACTCTTTATATCAACGTCCTCAAAATTTATAATATCAACTCTTCCAGGTTTTTTAATAGAGTTAATAATAGATTCATTTTCAATAGGAGTTTGTACCCATGTGACTTTTTCATTATTCTTCTTTTTCTTTGAAACAATTTTTTGTTTTTTTTTTACAATAGCTTTATTTTCTGGAATAAAAGTTACTGGGCTATGTGATTGCTCCAGACATCCATAGAAAATCATAATAATAACTATAACTGATATAAATTTGTAAATTTCATTCTTTTTTATCATTTGCAACCTCTGGTTTTTTCTTTTTAATATTTACTATATTGTCAAATTTAAAAATCTTTATAATTTTTTCATTACCCAATTCATCTATAATAATGATTCTATTTTTATATATTTTTTTTATAGTATAGTTTTTTATGAGTTCATTCTCAGAAAACAGGCTTAAATTCTTGTCTGATTTAAGTTTCCCGACAAGATAAAGTTTGTCTTTTTTTACCACGCCAGCAATTATAAAATCGAAAGTTTCTTTTTTTTTAATTTTTTTTGATTTTCTGACTATTTTCTTATTATATGAAAAAATATTAAACTTATTTTTTTGATCAGTTGAAATATTAAAATTAAAGAAAGCTAGGGGTTTGATTTTTTTTATTATATTTGTGTTTTTAAAATCTTTTTTTTTAAATTTTGCATAATCATTTATAGTAATATAAAAGTTATAACACACAAATAAAAACAGAATTATTATAAAAGACATTACAAAAGTTTGAATAACTTTAAACTCTATTTTTTTTATAACTTTCATTTAATAGTTTTTTTCTCCTAAGACTTCTATAACTATTGAGGCTCTGATCCACTTATCTCCATTTAGTTTAATATCATATTTTTTTATATAGATTGATTTATTTTTCTTTTTTAGAGTAGAGAAAAAATTAATTAAATTTATAAAATCTCCTATAACCGTAACATTGTATTTTAAAATAATAAATCCATCCTTTTCTGATAAATCTGATTGATATGAGATATTTTCAAGATTATTGTTTTTAATCTCATTTAAAATTAAATTAATATAATCTGCCTTAGTCTTTTCCAATAAAATTTTGTTGTTAATTTTTAATATATATTTAGAAAAAAGCTTTTCAGTGCTTTTTAGGTTGGAATAGTTTTGTTCAATTTTAACGCCACTATTTATATATTTTAACATTTTTGTGTTTTTATTTATAATCTTGTTTGTTAATAAAAACATAGACATATATATAATCAGTAATAGAAACAAAATAAGTATTTTAATTACAATTTTTTTATGATTGAGGTAATATTTGAAAAATTGGTTTTTATTCATTTTTTTTTAATTTAATATCAATATTGAATTTTTCTTTTTTTGAATGAATGTTTTTTGTTATAGTAGAATTAAATTTCACATTATCAAATAAATTACTTTTTTGTAATTTTGAAAGAATTAGTCTACTGTCATTTGAATAACCTTCTATAATAATTTTTCCATCTGAAAGGGAGTAATTAGTTAAAAATGAATCATCAATAATCGATTCAGTAATTTTTTTAAAAAATAACATATGGTCTGGATATAAAGAGATTCTTTTGTTTTCTCTATTTATTTTGAATTCAATTATTTCAGATTTTTTAATTACTTTACTTATTTTATTATACTTTTTTTCATATGTATTCTTATCTATATTTAAAATTATTAAAAAGCTTATATTTATAAGAATAAAGATTGATAGTAAACTAATAATAATTGACAACCTCTTGTTCCAATGTTTAACTATATCTTTGATACTTCTGATTTGTTTATCCTTAGAGATATCAGAGAATTTTTTTTTTATATCAAAAAAATCCGGCAAAAAATAATATTCACTATCTGAGCTAATTAACGTAATAGAATAAATTTTTGCTAAATCCCCTAAATCAATATCAGTCAGGATTTTAGTTTTATCTCTTAATGAATATTTCCTGACAATAGAATTAATATTATTAGAAATATTAGAAAGTGATTTTGTGAAAATTGAAAAAAAAATATTTTGATTAAAATATATTACCTCAAATCCTGTTTGCCTTTTAAAAACAAATATATTATATTTATTTCTTTTACTGGGATCACCTTTAAATAAGAGTGACTCAGGGACCTCATCATAAAAATAACTGTCAATTTGTATTGTTGATGGGCTAATCCAGAAAAAAACATTTTTTTCATTTTTCTTCTCTATGCTGTATATTAAATTAAGATATCGGTCTTTAAATGGAATAAAGTTTTTTTGTATATTTAATATATCAATATTCTTTAATTTTTGTTTTTGATTTAATTGGAAAGTGTCAAAATAAAGTTTTTCTCTATTCAAAATCAAATAAACATTGGCTTTTTTTTGGGGTAATTCTGATTTACAAGTAAAAATTTTGTTTGTCGATGAGTTATAGTAATATACAAAATTATC
The DNA here is from genome assembly GCA_965371805.1 of uncultured bacterium. Classification (GTDB taxonomy): domain Bacteria; phylum Acidobacteriota; class Aminicenantia; order UBA2199; family UBA2199; genus JAOZTV01. The sequence goes on from CBDUZW010000054.1 coordinate 33,178, forward strand.
TTTATTATTCATTATTATTTACTTTCTGTACCTTCTACTCTTTCCAGTATTGATAGGTTTTCTAAATAACCAAAATAATTGCCATTATTGCTCATTAGTCCTCTTTCATTACTTTTAATTTTGACTACATTGGTGCCAAAATGTTTCTTTAGCAATTTGTATTTTACAAAAAACAATCTTCCATTATTTACTCGATGTCTAATTTGAACATATATTGTATTTGATGTAAAAAATTGAAATACTCCGGGAAATTTTGAAAAATTATAATTGGATATTGAATTCAACTCTGCAACAGACACTATTTCTTTTATAATTCTTCTTTTTAGAATATGTTTAATTATGTCCTCATTAAGATCTCTAAAAATCTTAAATACTGTTTTAGGCATTGTATTCGGATTTAAACCACTATTTTGAATTGAAAAATTTATGCTGTTTTTTATTTTATTAAAAATGTTTTTCTTTATTCCTTTTACCAACAGCAATTCATCTATAGAATCAAAGAGTCTATTTGAAGGTAAATAATCTGAGTTACTTGAATAATATGATTTTTCAGCTCCATAAGGTCTTGAAAAATCATCAGGATCCACCCAGTCATATATGGAGTCTATAATAATTCTGGTTCTATTTTGATCTACGCCATTATGAATTAAATAATTTTTAAACAGATTCTTATTTATTTTAAAAAAGTTTATCAAGCCTGCACTGTCTTGAAGATTCAGAATAAAATTCATTTCCTGTATCTCTTTATCGCTTAATCCTAAGTTAGTTTTATATTTGTTTTGTAGAATTTCTGATATAGAGATGAATATATCATCTCCATTTAAAAGTAATCTTGAAAAATTATGATTTTTTTTATATTCAATAAGCTCAATTCTGTTTTTTGCACTTGTTAGGATTCTGTTCTCTGCATATTCGTATCCACTATGACACATGATATATGCATTTAGTTTCGCAGATTCATTCTCAATAAAATCTATTTCTCCATTTAGCTTAATACTGCTTATTATCACCGTCATTAGTACCATAAAGATTATTATTAATACAATAAATAAAACTGAACCAGCGTTATTTGTAAAATTGTAATGGGATTTTTTCATTTTTATCTCTCAAAATGCAGTTAAAGGTAAATTTATATTCTGCTTCTTTATGGTAAAGTTTTATAAGTATTTTTTGTGGAAGTATATCTTTCTCAAATGTATTTAAATAATTCTTCCAGACATATTTTTTTAATACTTTATTAAAAGTAAAATAACTAAATTCTACTTTAGTAATATTTTCAATTAAAGTAAATGTTTCAACTTCATTTAATTCTTCAAATGTTACATTTAATAATTTCCCCTGAATTTTTTTTTCCTTATATAATAATTTCCCTTTTCTAAAGAAAATCTTTATAAAATGTTTACTGCGATATGGAAAAATTATTGGGTATTTAGATAAAAAAGTTATTTCATTGTCTTTACCTAAGAAATAATTTGTTCTAATTCCATTATTAAATAGAAAAAATGAAGAAACATTCTTAATAAGTGAAGATAAAGAATTATAAAGTAAATACAATTCTTTATCAAAACTTGTCTTCTTTTCAATTTTTACTTCAGTAAGTCTTATTTTTGATAGTGTTGATGTAATAAATACAATGAGGATAGATGTTAAAACTATTACCACAACAATTTCTATTAAAGTAAATCCTTTTTTTGATCTCATTGTTTTTTATAGTTATTTACTAAAAAACTTGTTTTATATAATTGCTTTTTACTATTTTTATTTATTAAACTCATTTTTACTAAACTTAGCTGAAAATATGTTAATCTTCCTGAAGTATTAAGAACTCTCCGCTTATCTTCTATAGGAAACATTTTCCATTTAATTACATACTCCTCAATATTAGATGTCCCTTCTTTCTGTAAAGGTGTGCTCCATTTAAAAGAATCAATAAAATCTTTAGTAATTCTCAATATTTTATATTTTTCGCTAATTTTATTATGGTTTTGAATATGATTAGAAAAATAATGAAAGACTGAGACCATTGTAATAAAAAATAAAGTTATAGAAACTAAGACCTCAATTAATGTAAACCCTTTTTTATTCATCTTAATTCGATTTTTCCATTAAATTTTTTGATAATCAAGCGAAAAGTTCTCTCGGTTTTAAGGATAATCTCTCCTCCATTCGTATATCCATTTTTATTAAAAACAATTTTATTTTTTTTCATTTCCACAAAAGGCACAGATATTTTTTTATACAATTTGCCGCCTAAGAAAAACAATATTTCATTATTATCAATAATTATCTCTCCATATTCTAAATAGGATATGGACTTTTTTCTTAACTCTGAAATTGTCAATATTATTGTTGATAGCTTTTTTTTATTACTAATTTTAGTTATTGAATTAAAAAAAAAGGGTAAAGTTAATGTAGCAATTAGACCTATTAAAATAAAAACAAGAACAATTTCGATTAAAGTAAATCCAGAACTGTTTTTTGTCATAAACCTTAGTTAAGGAGCAGGAGGATAAACGTAGATAAATTCATACTTAGCTCTTGTCTCCGCATCTGAGTCCCGAACAGTGAGAGTTGCTATGAAAGTTTTAGATGAATCACTCCCTGTATAAGTGTAGACATGACTTGTAATTGCTCCAGAACCATAAGTTCCATCTCCAAAATCCCATTTAAACTGAGTAATTCTCCCATCCGGGTCATAACTGCCTGTTGCATTAAAATAGACAGTTTCGCCACTCAAGGGAGATTGGGGAGAGTATTGAAAAGTAGGAACTGGTGGCTCATTTGGTATTATGACCTCTTCCTCTTCTAATTTAATTTCGATTACTTTTTCTTTATTGCCGGCATAAATATTTACATTTCCATCTTCATAGGTTTCAAGGTAGTCAATTGCAATGCCAGAAACATCTGTATATACTATTGAGCCTTTTGATAATAAAATACCAGATGTTGTTTCAAAAATAACCGGAAAGTTTGAGATTGGCTCATAATATTCATCATAAATACTGATTGTGATTTTCATAATTCCACCTTCTGGTTTCAATATTGGTGGGTCTAAACTACTGACTATTTGTGAAACTTCAGGTAATTTGCCAACGATAATAATAAGAGGGTCTTCTGATGTTGAAATAGATCCGGATTTTGCTGTAATTTTCATCTCTCCACGTTCCTGATCACCAAAGGCCTCGACCTGAGCTCTCCCATTCTCAAGTTCGACACTATTTTCACTTAATGAACCATTTGAAATTGTTAGGTCAACTTGTGTTCCATCCCAAAGAGGAGTCCCATCTTCATTATAACCTGCTATATAAACGGTTATATTGTTATTAAGGTTTATGATTTTATTGTCAGTACTCAAGACAATAGTTGCTCCTGCAGTAGCAAAAAACGGGTATTTTTTACATGAATATAGAAATGGAATTCCAATAAATAATAAAAAATAGGCTATAGGTTTCATCTGGGTTTTAATAGTAATAATATTAAAATTCATCAATTCTCCATAATAAAATATTAATAGATAAATCATAAAAAAAATACAACGAAAAATATCTAAACTATCGGTAAATTAAAAATTTAATTTTTTAGACTTTTTTAAAATAACAAAAAATATAGGTTATATCAATCCCCATTTTGTTGCATCTTTCTCATCTTCAAGTATTGACAAGGTGTTACGAAATATATTTTTATAAAATATTTATTAAACCTTTCGATTTTTTTAAAACCAAATTTCTGGATAATTGTTTGTATACAGACTCTATCAATGCTTTCCATGGCTTTTATAATTCTTATAATTTTCTCTTGAATAATATAATTTTTAAGCAACAAATTGGTGCATTTTTTAAATTCTGTTGATAAAGTACACCTGTTTCTGTTTAATTTTCTGGCTAATTCCTCTACATTTAAAATAGAAAGATCGCTATCACTACAGGAATGGAAATGGTAAATAGAAACGGATGTATAACGGTAAACAGAATTGGATGTGTAAT
>CBDUZW010000055.1:0-36141 GCA_965371805.1 uncultured bacterium
GGTGATTAAAAATTCTTTTAAATCTAATATGTTATGGACTCGTACAAATAATTGATTTATTTTGTAAAAAGTGTTAATGTTTTAATGTTATGGTTTTTGTTTTATTTTAATAAAAATAAAGTTCTTTGTATTATTGATAATTGGGAAAGATGTTGTGTGATTTAATTAGAAAATTTATTCTCTATTTTTAGAAAAGGTAATAGCCTACATTTCAAAAATAATTTGGAAGAGTTTAATATCAATAAAGCTAAAATCTAAGAAAAGAGATGTGTTGATGTTACTAAATAATGAACTGTCTGGAGCATAAAAGTACAAAAAGGATTTAATGTGATATGAAAGTTTTATTTATAAGCAGTAGATATTTCACAAACGGAGTGTCTCCATTTGTTTTGAGCCAAAGCGAATCACTGGTGGCAAAAGGACTGGATGTAGACTTTTTTACAATTGAAAGTAACGGTATTAAAGGATATATAAAAGCTATTATTAATCTCAGGAAATACTTGAAAGAGAAAAAATATGATATACTTCACGCTCACTATGCTTTCTGCGGTTGGGTTGCAACTCTGGCTTTTTCTTCTACTCCAGTTGTGGTTTCTTTTATGGGTAGTGATGTACTTGGTGGTTCTAGTGTTAAGGGTAAACGTATAAATGTACTGAATATTATATTAACAAAATTACTGCAACCATTTGTGAAACAAATAATAGTAAAATCAAAGAATTTGGAAAAGCATGTCTTTTTAAAGAAAAAAACTTATATTATTCCTAATGGTGTTAATTTTAAGAAATTTAAACCAATGGATAAAAAAGAGTGTCGGGAAAAACTGAATTTACCACATGATGAGAAATTGATTTTATTTTTAGGAAATCCAGACGATCCCAAGAAAAATATCACTTTATTAAAAAAAGCATTAATGCTTTTTCCGAATAAAAAATACAATTTGCTATCACCATTTCCTATTAAACATGAGGCAGTCCCTTTTTATATGAATGCTGTTGATGTGATTATATTGATGTCTTTTACAGAAGGTTCACCTAATATAGTCAAGGAGGCGATGGCCTGTAACTGTCCAGTAGTCGCTACAGATGTTGGAGATATTAGAGAAGTGATTGGGCTGACAAAGGGATGTGGGATAGTAACATTTAATCCTGCAGATGTTGCCGAAAAAATCAAAAATGCAATGATTTTTGGAAAAAAAACAAATGGGAGAGCCGATATTGTTCATCTGGATGAAAGAATAATCGCAGATAAAATTATTTCATTATACAGAAAAATGCTTTAATGGATTTTACCCTGAAGTATTAAAAACCTATTTAAATCTACAAAAAATTCGGATATGCTTTTTTACTCTAAAAAATTTGTTCCGGTTTTATCTATAATAAAAGCAAATGATAAATAAATACTTATAATTTTGAAATAAAGTTTATTAAATTTGCAGCAATAATCTCTCTTCCTTTTTTATTTAAATGACCGCCATCATCTGTATATTCATTTGCTAGTGAATAGTTGCCATTTCCAGCCTTTTCCCTTCTTCCATCTGAGTAGGTGGATTCAAAAAGAGCAAGGTCAAAAAGTATCTCTTTACTGTACTCCCCTCTCATTAACTCATTAAATTTATTTCTTTTTATATTTTTGTCAAGTTTAAGAAAATGTTTGATCTTAGCTTTAATCCCACCAGAATTTTTAAACAGTGGTACTGTTGAATGAATTATTTTTATATTTTGATGTTTTTTTTTCAATTCATCCATTTCTTTTTTGTAATATTTGAATAATTTATTAATATCTGTATTCTTATTTATATCTGCATAACAAAGCTTCAAGAGAGCTATTTCCGTATTATTATTTTCTATTACAGTTTCAACAAAATGATCAATCTTTGAATAAGGATCACCATTTTTCTTAACTCTGAAATGCATAAAAACAGGTTCTTCAAAAAGAGCTTTTTTTTCAAATTCAACTATTTTAAAAGTGTCTGAGATCTCTTTTAATCCCTTTACAATATTTGCCCCAACAGATTGGTGCCCAAATAAAATTCTTTTATTTTTAAAACTTTCTAATTGATTTTTTGTCAGATCATTAGGTTTGTTCATTGCAATATTATTCATTTCTATTTCTCCTTCTGTAAAAAAAAGCAATATAGTTATTAAAACAGCCAGTATAACAATAATTATGCTTGCCGATATAAAATTTTTTTTTTTCATCCCACCCTCCATAAAAATTATATTATATTTAAGATTTTTTGTCTTCTTTTTAAACTGATTTTTTTTATTAAAAAATTATAACATGGAATTTAATTAAGTATAAAGAAAAATCTGTTTTTTAACTGTTGGTTTTTATGTTTGTCAATATAAAGGTATGCAACTTTTTGAAACTTGTCAACTTTTTTATTACCCTAAACAGACCGTCATATATGGGTTTTTCCAATTATAACAAAAGTATGTCAATATTCTTTTCAGTGGTTTATTTCAATAAAAAACAAAACAATTTAAAAAGTTCATAAAACAAAAAAATCCGTCGACAACCATGAACAAAAACAACCTGTTATATAGGGCCTAGAACAACATATAGATTATGTTTTATAGAATTACAAAAAAAATACTGATTTATTTTCTATTTTTCTGTTTTGGCATAAAAATTGCAAGTAAAATACCTAGTTTCATGCTAGTAAATAAGGAGGATTCAACATGATATTTTCAAAACAATTTAAAAAAGTTGCTATAACTTTGTTTGCCGTTATGGTTTTTAGTACTCTGGTATACTCACTCCCACCACATGGAGATGAGGGTTGTACTCCGGGATATTGGAAAAATCACACACATATGTGGCCCATAGATTATCACCCAGACATGAGGATTTTTGATGTATTTGAAATGCCGCTTGATGAAAACAGGAACATGCTTTTTCCAGAGCTGGAAGGTGATTCTCTTTTTGATGCTCTAAAATATAGGGGGGGAAAAGGTATGATAGGAGCTGTAAGAATTTATCTCAGGCATGCTGTTGCCGCTCTATTAAATGTAGCACATTCTGATGTATATTTTTACTATGTACATAGCCCAGAATTTTTTATATGGTGGAGAAATAAATATTTTTATTATGAAAGAGAAGCAATGCTTGCAGAGGCAGGAAAACTAGCAATCTGGAATGAAGCCAATTGTCCTCTTGATAATGGGAAAAATAAATAATAAACCTATATAAAATTTGTTATAAATTTTCAAGTGAAAACAAATAGAAAAGAGAAAAGGTATTGCGAAAAACTCTTGGTTATTATTAAAGAGAAAGAGAACCCACTTATTAAATATGGTGGAGTAACCTCTAATATTTCTAAAAACGGCATATGTATTGTCTCGAGTACACATATCCCCATTAATAAAAAAATATCTGTTTTAATTGCGACAGACAGTAATTTTCTTGCTGTAAGAGGGGCCTCAATATGGACTTATACTCAACCGGATACTAAGAGCGGTACAGGAATTTCTATAACTTCTCCTCCGGTTGAGTATATTCAATTTGTAAATAAAGTAATTAATGTTTAATCTACTTAAAATGCACTTTTAAGTATAAATTCTACATAAAAATCGACCTCTATATCTTTACCAATAAATGCCCCTTCTGAAAACCCTCTTGCTTTAAACCAGATAGTACCATTTGGCGCAAAGATATTAGCCTTTAATGAATGGCGAATTCCAATGGTCACTGCTTTAGGTTCTGCAGTAATTTCACCATTACTACCGTTTTTTCCTTTTACATAGATAATTATATTTTTAGCTGAAATATTGGCTCCTGGTTCAGGTCCTAATATGGGATTTATACCGGTTCCTAAACGATTTTCTATAATTAACTTTGTGGGAGAAGAAAAAAGGATTTGAGAATAATCTCCTATCGCAATGTTTTTTATATAATATATACCACCGTTTAAAATAAGTTTAGAATTTTTTCCTAAATCAATATTTCCATAAGTCCCTGAGGATAAAGACTTTGTTTGCTCATCTGAAATTTTTATATCATCTCTATTTGACTTCGTACCTGGGAAATTTGGTAATTTAACATTCATTGGAAGTTTTAATGGTTTTGTTACTTTACCCCTTATAGTTCCATAGTTATTCAAATAATTACAGAAAACATTGTCAACTGAAGATCTTGAGTTGATTTTAATTCTGTTGCCATATAATGAGACCCCATTATGCAGATATACATTATCTGCTATGCTTATTTCTCTATCTTCAATCAGTGGGACAGAGCTTTTATTCAAAACACCAATGTTACCACTGAAAACTTTTACTGCCGTTCTAAAAAACATACTATTTATTGCCAAAACTGAAAAATTCTTTAGTTGTCCCGGAAGTATTGGTGTGATTTCGGTTTTTATTGAAAAATATGCATTGCTATTATCTGTGCCGGTAGAATCTTCTAATAACGTGATTTTTAAAAGACAGGTGGATGAGTTTAAATCAGATACTGTCCACGAAAAATCTCCATCATTTCTAGTTGAATTAATTATACTTATCCATGTATTACCTGAATCTACAGAAATTTCTAACTTGACATTACCCGAAAATTCGTTTGATTCCCATTTAATATTATATGTGGAGCCTGACACTAGTTCTTCACCACCATTTGGTGACAATATAGCTAGATTATTTGAGCTATTGTCATTTTCTGTAATAGTGAAGACTGAATCACTTGTATCCAACTCTGTACCTTTAGCGGAACTGCTCTCCAAACATGAAGGTACTGCGTCTTTAAAAGGTGCATTATTATCATTTTCAAGAGAATCAATGGTAAGGGCATCAATGAGTGCTTTGTCTTCAATATTGTCTATATCTTCATTAAAAAGTTTAAAAAGAGCAAATCCATTTAAACCTTGTGAACGAGCATATTTGATCTTTCTTACTACTCCAGGTGCATTATACTTGTTTCTTTTCCATGCAAGTCCTATCGTAACTGTTTTTATGTCATTTCCAACAAATCTGTTAAAACTATTCCAAAAATTTATCTCTGAATTCCAATAAGTATCGTCCATTGCATAGTGCATTGGCATAATTGCATCTATAATTCCATCTCTCAACCATCCAATAGGATCTTGTTGAACCTTCATGTGATGTGGTCCCTCATAATAATAATTATCGTTTGTATATGTTGTTCCAGGATTATTGTCACACCAGTTACGATACCATACAGGAACCTGACTAAACCATAGTTCTCCACTATCCTTTCGATCAAATCTACTAGATGTAAGTGTGAAAACAGCAGCTGATAATGTCATATTTGGATAATTTAATTTTAGGTCATCATGGATCTTTTTAACTGTTGCCGTTACTCCATCCATTTTTCCTTCATTATTTACTTCATCCCATTCCAGATATCTAATCATGTCAAGATGAATCCCGTTAAGGTATGATCCATAAGCTGATAAAATATCCTGCACCCACTGAGACTGAGCTTCCTGTTCGATTACATCTCGATATTCTAAATAGGTTATCCCACTTGCCCATAATCTTCTATTAATTGGAAACCAAGCATGAACACTATACCCCTTATTTTTAGCTTCCATAATAAAATTTAGAAATATATACTGAGATCCATATCCCCAGTTATTATTGAAACTCGGAATCATGATGAATATTGTATTTAATTTTGCATCATTTAACTTTTGAAAAACTTCATTTCTTTTTGTATATGTTTCAATGTCACTCGCCCATACCCATGTACCTCTTGTTTCACATTGCTGTAAACTAACCTGATTAATTCTTATTAAACATTCAGATGAGATGTTTTCTGGGATCATCCAATCATAAACCCCATCATTGTCTGTTGAAGATGTAATTGTCATCCACTCAAGACCATTGTTTGTTGAATATTCTATTTGAACAAATCCATTTTGTGCATTAGTCTCCCATCTGATCTGATGAACAGATCCACTGTTCCATACCTCACCACCATTTGGAGATGTAATATTAATATTCTCTTGTGCTGATAGTGATGCAATCCCAAAAATAATAAATTGCATTATTAAAAACAATTTAAATGCTTTTCCTAGTTTTTTCATTTTTTCTCCTTTAAAATATCTATTCTTTCACAACTTAAATTTTCCATAACACTGTATAGGCAAGATGGATGCCAAACATCCAGTAAATGTAAAAAAAAATTTTTATAGTGAAAACATTGAAATAATGGGCTTAATTAATTGGAGTCTTTTTATTCTATTTATTTTTAGTCTCTATTTATTGATGACCTTTACATACAATAAGTTAACAAATTGTAAACAATGAAAATTAGATAAAAAAAAAAAAATATATAATTAATTATATAAAATCAGTTTTATTCCTTACAGTACTCAATTACTTCATCTGTATAGTCACCAAAGAGTGATCTGTTCCATGTCTGAAATGTCCCTAATCCAGAAAAATTAATCTCTATTAACCTGATCTGCCCATTTTCTTGAACACAAAAATCAAAGCCAAGCATTCTGAAATAGTGATAATTTTTTGCTATACTTTTTGCAATATCACAGATCTGTTTAAAATAAGGTACTTCTCCAACTTCTGAAAACATAAGTTCTTTTTTAGATGGAGGAGAATAGATGTGTTTCCCATATTTATCGGATGCAAAATCTTGAATGGTTCCATCTGGAAATATTTGAATAGCAGCTCCTCCTGAACCTACATTGTCAACATATGACCCTTTACCTCCCATTCTAAGATATGTATTTAATATCACTACTTCTTCATTGGTGGTTGACCGGTAAGTGGTTATTCGGATTGAATTTAAAGAACTTTTGTTAAATAATGCAAAATATTTATGCTGTTTTATATAATTCTGTATAATTAAATTCTTCTCATATTTACTTTCGATAAATCTCAGGTCCAATTTTTCTTCATTGTAGTTTATATATGAGTCATTTTTTTTTAAAAAGACAAGTACATTTCTTCCACCGCCAGTGTCAATAGATGGTTTGATCACTATTTTTTCATTTTTAATAGTATTAAAAAAACCATTGATATCATCGATCTTATTAAAATGTTTATCATAATAAAAACCCTCAATTTTTCGTAGAATAACTTCAGGAAATAAATCATGAATATTCGGGTTATATTTGTCATACATGTTTTTATCTCTATAAGATGGAACCATATCAAATCTATTTAATTTTGGTAAAATTAACATATAAAAAATATCTTCGGGAACATAGTTAATGTCTTCTTTACCTGATAGATAGGAATAGGTTTTATACCAAAGAGGGTTAATTTTTGGGAACAGATTTTCCCACTTTTTTTTATGGCTTTTAATATTTAGAGGAATAGATTTTTGTTCAGGATCAACTGTTTTAGCTAATTTTTTAATTTTTCTATACCATCTTTTTCGTTCTCTACTGAGTTTTGTTTTTGAGATTAGTATCTTAAAAAACGTAATTGCAATGCGATTTATATTCATTTCTTTTATTCCTCTCTTTTATTAGTTAATAACATTATTAAGGCAGAAATTTATAGATAAAAGGTGTGTTTCATTTTTTTGGATAAAATTCATTTGAAACATGATAGCACACTGTTTTTAAAAGGGGCATCATAATTGTTTTCAGCAGAATCAATTGTTAGTGCTTCAATTAGTGGAGAATCATCATAACCGTGATTGAAGAGGATAAAAATAACAAATCCCTTCATTCCTTGTAATCGTCCATATTTGATCTTTCTTACTACTCCAGCCGGATCATATCCTCTAGTACTAGTAGGTGAAGACTTTTTTATCCAGCCTAATCCCATTAATATTTTTGCTGGATCATTATTATAACTGTTATTGAAAGATTTGAAAAGATCGATCTCTCGATTCCATATTTCATCATCTGCAGTATATTGCATAGGCATTACTCCGTTAACAATATTTTTTTTTATCCATTCTATAGGGTCCTGCTGTACTTGCATAAAATATGGAACTTTTTCATCAGAATAAATACTATTGACATTACTAATTCGCCAGTTAATAAACCATTGAGATGGTGATCCATTTTTATTATTATGAGGGCTAAGGATAAAAGAAGTTGCTGTTAAAGATTTCTCTGAGTAGTTTGCTGATAAAGTAGTGTGAATTTTATTGATTGTTTCAGTTACAGCGTCCATTTTTTTATTAATATTAACTGCTTCTTCACTGGGGTATCTAATATAATCAAGATGTACTCCATCTAAATACTGTCCATAGTTTGACATTAAGGACATAACCCATTGAACTTGAGCTTCCTGTTCATCAGGGTCTCTAAAGTTGATCTCAATATTACTACCTTTTCTCCAGCCATTTGCCATCCAGGCATGAACACTCAATCCTATAGCTTTTGAATTTGATATAAAATCGATAAAATCATCGGTCCTTCCATATCCATGATTTCCGTTTATAGATGGGATACTGATAAAGATTGTATTAAGATTTGCTTTTGATATTTTTTCTAAAACAAAAGATCTTTTTTCTAATGAATCAATACTGGAGGCCCATATCCAAGTTCCACGAGTTTCACATTGTGTTGTAGAAGGGGGGGGGGTAGTTTCCTTTTTTTCTGTAGGACTACAGCAGATCAGAGAAATTAATATAAAAATCATGGAAAAGACTTTTACGATTTGAATTTCTTTCATTTATTTCCCCTTATAATTAAAAAGATAAAATCATTTTAACATATAATAAAAAATAAAAACATTTTTTTTAATTGATTTTATTTTTTTTAGTGTTATAATTTTTTTGGTCATGAGTCTCATTGCGTTATTTTTTAAAAATAAATAAGACTCACTCTACTATTAAAAAATTGGTGATATTTTGTATGTTTTTTTAGAAACTGTATTCTTTGTTTTTTCTATCGGCGGGAGCCTGCATTTTAAAACCGGATTAATTGATCAAATATTTTAATTAATAATAATGGGACAATATTGGTTTAAATTACTTAATGTTCTTGAAGGGAAAAAAGTTAAACAGGTATTATTACTCTATTTAACGACGATTCTTGGAATGGTATTAGGTGTTGGTATAAGTGTAATAAACACCCGATTGCTTGGACCTGCATCTTATGGTGATTTTAAGTTTCTGATACAGTTGTTTAATTTTGTTGTAATGTTCCTGACATTTGGAGTTTTTTTTTCAGGTAGTCGTTTATTGGCTAAGGATGAAAACAAAGATAAAGAACCGGGAATTAAAGGTGCTATGCTGGCGTATGGTGCGGCTATATCGCTGTTTATGATTATTTCTTTTTTTTCTTTTTCATTTTTTCAAGATCAGATTTATAATAATAACCTGGGTAAAGTGATCCGATTATTCTCACCGTTATTATTTATTTTCCCTATGAAACTGTGTATTGAGGGCATTATGATCGGTTCTAATCAGATATATAAATTGTCCTTCTACCGGTTGCTTCCAAAGGTTTTTTATCTTTTTTTTTCATTGACAATAAATTGGCTATTTGATTTTACACTTCATTTTGCACTATTGATCCAATTATTGGGTCTGATTTTAACCAGTATTGTGATGGTAATTTTGCTGAAACCAAAATTTGAGCATATAAAAGAACATTGGCGGTTTATAAAAACCGAAAATCGTAGTTACGGTTTCCCTGTTTATATTAGCCATTTAGCAAACACAGCGACTATGCGAATTGCGGCATTGTCAATTGCATTTTTTATTGATAACACCAATGTTGGTTTTTTTGCATTGGCAATAACTGTTTCGCAACCAATATCCATGATCCCACGTGTGGTGGGTACAACCTTTTTCAAAGATTTTGCAAATATGGCGTATATCCCTCTTAAGGCAACTATTGCCACGGTAGGTTTGGGGGCTATGGCACTATCACTATTTCTACTATTGATTAAATCGCTTTTTTTACTGATATATACCAAAGATTTTGAACCAGCTTTACACATTGTATATTTTTTTGCTATAGGTTCATTGATTCACGGTTTTGCCGATTATATAAACCGTTTCCTTGGAGCACATGGCAGAGGGAAGGATATGCGTAATAGTGCATTCCTTGTCGCTATTTGTAATATTATCGGCTATACTGTGCTTGTTAAATATATGTCATTAGATGGAGCCATCATAACACGAGTAACTGCCAGCAGTATCTATCTAATCACTATGATCTACTTTTATAAAAAAATGCCGCGTGGTGTAGATAGAAAAAAAAATGCAAACAATGAGGTGAATGGGAAAAAATGATAAAAGGTAGGAAAAAAATCCTAATCTATAATTATGGGACATTATTTCCAACAAGAATGATGTTGCAGGTTCGGATTATAAACATGATTAAACGTTTACACCAAGACCATGAAGTAGATGTAGCTACATTTTGCAGGACCCCTGAAGACGTTGATTTATCAAAAAAAGGATTGTCTGAAATCTGTAATAATTTTTATCCTTTAAAACCTCTGAATCCTAAACACTCAATCCTTGCTCGAAAGTTCTATGGACTAAAGCATTTATTTTCATTTTATTTTATGGGAATTAGTAAGGCATATGCTTCCCAGAATAATAAAAAAAATCATCTACAATTACAGAAATTACTCAACAAAAATAATTATGACATTTTTCAGTCTGAATTCTGGTATATGGGAGGGATATTCAGTAAACTAAAAAAAAGTGTTTTCAAAGTTATTGATAGTATTGCAATGGTCGAAGAAATTCAGGAAACATCAAGTAAAAAAAGAAAAGGATTTTTAAAAAATTTTGTTGATCTGAGAATGATTAAAAAAAATATAAATCAGCAGAAAAAGATTTTTTTTAGATCTGATCTGGTATTGTCCATTTCAAAGCAGGGGATGGAGATTATTATGGATGAATATAATGGTGTAAATTCGATGTTAGTCCCTATTGGGCAGGACATAGATTATTTTAATGATTTTAAAGTGAATCCAGAACCTCATACTATTGTATTTTATGGTACTATGGGTAGCCAGCAAAATCGAAGAGCATTTTCACGGTTATGGAATAATATTATGCCTTTAATGATCAAAAAAATACCTGATTTAAAATTGATAGTAGTGGGATCTAATCCTCCTGATTATATAAAAAAACTACATAATGGGAAAACTGTTATAGTTACTGGTTTTGTTGATGATCCCCGCAAATATCTTGCAAAAGCATCTCTTGTGTTGCTGCCACTGGAAACTGGAGCAGGATTTCGTGGAAGAGTAGTAGAGTTAATGGCAATGGGCATTCCTGTATTAGGAACTCATAATGCTCTGGACAGTATTGATATGGAACATAATATTCAGGGTATTATTAGTGATAAAGATGAAGTGCTTGCAGAGGAAGCTGTAAAGATTATAATTCAACCGGATTTGCGGGATAAGATGTCGATAGCCTGCAGGAAATTTGCTGCAGAAAAGTACTCAATTGAAGCTACTTTAGGACCGCTTTCTAAATTTTACTTAGAATTAAGGAATTGACTATCCTATTATACAAACAATATATATTATTTATAATAATAGGAGAATCTATTGAGGTCCTTTTAAGGAGATAAATAAGATGAGAGTTGGAATTCACCGAGGTGTAAATGGCTTTTCTAATTTTATAAGGAAATATGAGGATATTTGTAAACTGAACGGTATCCCTTCAATACGTCTAGATGCTGGAGAACAGGATTTCTGGGAAAAACTAAAAACTTGTAATATATTTGTTTATAATTGGCGGGTAGAGCATAATGACCAGCAATTGGCCAATACAATAATACCATTAGTTGAAAATCAAATGAATATAAAATGTTTCCCTAATATGAGCACCTGTTGGGCATATGATGATAAGATAAGGGAGTTTTATATGTTAAAGCTGGCTGGTTTTCCTGTAATCGAAAGCTGGGTTTTCTGGGATCGACCTCGTGCAATTGAGTGGGCAAATACGGCTGAATATCCAGTTGTATTTAAGTTAAAAGGTGGTGCCGGTTCATATAATGTTCTTTTGTTAGAGACCAAGACCAAAGCAATAAATTGGATTAAACGCATTTTTGGAAAAGGTTTAAAAACTGGTGTTATCAGTTATACTGATGGGAAACGAATTAAGAAAAAAGTAAGAAGTTTGATAAATAGGATAAAGGGTGATGACCCATATCCTTTCTGGCAGATAGATAAGAACTATGCCTATTTTCAGAAGTTTTTGGCTGAGAATGATTATGATACACGTGTTGTAGTGATCGGTGATCGTGCTTATGCATTTCGTCGATTTAATCGAAAAAATGATTTTCGTGCTTCTGGAAGTAATGATACTGATTTAAATCCAAAAAATGTGGATCTTCAATTCGTGAAACTCGCTTTTGAGATATCTAGAAAAATGAAGTTTCAGTCCATGGCTTATGATTTTATTTATGATGAAGACAAAAAACCGGGATTAATTGAAATAAGTTATACCTTTCCTGACCGAACATTATCAAAGTGTCCCGGTTACTGGGATTTGCAGCTGAATTGGGTGGAGGGTAATTTCTACCCACAATTTTTTCAAATGATGGATCTACTGGAAATGCCGAATTTGGAGCAGCCAGATTTTAATAGACACACGAAAGGATAATTATTTCGTGACTCCAATCAAAATACTTTACTTCATAGACGGTCTTCGAAATGGAGGAAAAGAGCGGCAAATAATTGCGCTGTTAAAAGCCTTTTCTAAAAATAAGAATTATAAACTTTCTCTTGTTCTGATGAATAAAGAGGTTTATTTCAAAGAAGTTTTTGATCTTAATTTAAATATCCATTTTATTATCAGGAAATACCGATGGGATCTTTCCGTTTTTTCACAATTTATAAAACTTTGCAGGGACATAAATCCTGATATCATCCATGTTTGGGACAGCATGACTTCAATATATGTCATACCTGCCGTTTTGCTTCAAAAAATAAAGTTTGTTAACGGTTCAATCCGACATTCAGCAAGCCCTCGTTTTCTGAGTAAATTCTGGTGGATCACTCATTTAACTTATCCTTTTTCTTTTAGAGTTGTATCTAATTCTCTTGCAGGATTATATGCTCATAATAAGAAACCGGACACTAAATATCGTTGTATAGTAAATGGTTTTGATACCAGTCGTATTAATGAAACAAAACCAGCAAAGGATGTTCGCAAAGTGTTTAAAATAAAGACCCCTCGAGTGATTGGAATGGTGGCTAATTTTGAAGACAGGAAAGATTATCTCTCCTTTATTAAGGCAGCAGAACAAATACTAGAGGAGAGAAAGGATGTCTCTTTTCTGGCAATTGGAGAAGGAAAGAATTTTACAAGGATCAAAGATATGATCCAGAAAAAGCATTGTAATTTTATACTGATGCCGGGGAGACAGGTAGACGTTGAATCTATTATTAATATTTTCGATATAGGCTTATTGATAAACAATATATCTGGGCATGGTGAGGGTATTTCCAATGCCATCACTGAATATATGGCTTTAGGTAAGCCTGTTATCGCAACAGACAGTGGCGGCAATAAGGAGATTGTTCTGAATGGAAAAACCGGTTTTATTATTCCACCATTTGATGTTAACATTCTTGTAGAAAAGATTCAATTATTACTTGATAATGAGCAACTTTTCTATGAAATGGGTATAAAAGGCAAAGAAAGAATACAATCTGAATTCAGTCTGAAAAAATTTATTTCAGCATATATAAAATTTTATGAAGAAATTAAATAACACATATATGGGAAACAAAGAAATTAAGATAGCTTTACTTGGAGATATAGCTCTGCATGGATTGTTTTACAGTGAACCCGAAAAGAATGAAAACCGTTTTCAGAAAGCAAGAGAATTACTGTCAGATTTTGATATGGTATTTGCAAATCTTGAAACACCGGTTGTTGGAAATGGTCAGTTACATTTGAAAAAGAAAGAAATAATGGGGGTATTACTATATTCGGATTCCCTGATTATTTCAGATGTCCTATCCAAATTAAATATAAGTGCTGTTTCTATAGCCAATAACCACATTTATGATTGTTTGAATAATGGTGTTCAGAATACAACTAGAACACTAAATTCATTAGATATAGCTTTTACTGGAGCTGGGACAGAGGCGGAACATCTAAAACCGGTAATTATTGAAAAAAACGGGATTCGTATCGCATTTTTAGCTTATGTCCATCCTTCTTCCAATCCAATAATTGATGGAGATGAAAAAAATCCTGATCTTTTCCTAAATCTTTATAATGAAGAAGAAGTTATCAATCAAATTAAAAACATAAAAAAAAACAGTGATCATATAATTGTGTCTGTTCACTGGGGTGTTGATTATAGCCACTATCCCACTACAGATCAGATAAAATCCTACCGGAAACTGATTGATGCAGGTGCTGATATTATTATGGGACACCATTCCCATACAGTACAACCTTTTGAGCGATATAAAGACAAATATATTTTTTATAGCCTTGGTTCATTCTGTTTCGGTGACTTTATTTATAAAGGGAAACTTCGTAGTCTCAAGCGCAAGACAAAAAAAACTATAGCCCCGGTATTAACAATTGGAAAAAAAATTAAATTGAATTATTTCTATAGTCTCAGGGAATTAAAAGGTAATACTATAATTCTGAGTCCTAAAAGTCTTAGGGGTTTTCTTGCTCGAAAATGGTTTTTATTAAAGTTGAAAAACCGTTTCAAGTTGGTAGATCAAGCCATCCGGTTTAAGGAGACCTTTTTTGACAGGGTAGTTGAGTATTTTTTTGGATATTATCGCAGCTCTATAAAACAATTACTTCGTATTTCAAACTTAAAGAAGATAAAATACAGTATTCGTGATTATAAAAGCAGGAAAAACCGAAAAATAAAAACGAATAAAAAGTAAAAAAATTTAAAAGAAAGATGAAAACGATGAAAAAAGAATGGTATATTACTAATATTGACAATAACCAACAAATCAATACTGAATCATCATCTCTAATTAAAGGTAAAGGTTTTTTTATATATACAAATGGACAGACGATTTACCGATTTAGAGCAGGGGAAAAAAAAGTTGAATGGCTTTTAATAATTGATGGATATGTTCTGCCTAGACATAAATTACGGAATCAGTATAACGGAAAGTCACAGGAAGAACTGATAGAACGTTTATATAAAGAAAAAGGCAATGAGTTTATCAATTTTATCAAAGGCAATTTTATCATTATTATTGGGAATTTACAATTAGGTTTTACTCTTTATACAGATCATCTTGGTACGAAAAAGGTATTTTATTATCATGATTCAGAGAAAAATAAATTCATACTATCAAATCGTTTTAAATATGTTTCAGATGCAATAAACACGAAATTGAACCTAGCAGGAATTGTAGTTCAATCCTTAACCCATCATTATTTAGGTGGATTAACTTTTTTAGAGCAAATCAATTATACAAAACCTGCGGCAATGATTGAGTTTTCCCGTAGACTTAATTTTCAACAGTATTGGGATTGTTCTGAATTATTGAAATTGCAGAGAAATGACTTTTCACCTCGGGAAATGGCAGATTCTTTTAAAGGAATTATGAAGGATTATCTTGATTTTTTTAATCCAGACAAAATCTCACTGACTTTAACTGGGGGTCTGGACAGTCGTACAATATTAGCTGCTCTTCTAAGTCTTGGGTGCAAGCCTTATACCTTCACGTATGGTCATGCAAATTCCCCAGATGCAGAGACAGCGAAGCAGATTTCACGTAGTTGTGGTATTAAACATCATAATCACTATGATATTCCAACGGCTGATTGGTTTGCCAGTATGTCAAAAGAAATAACGGATATAGGTGACTCAATTACTCAATTACACCGTGCACATCGTTTGTGGGCTGTTAAAGCTGAATCAGGAATGCATCCTGATTCACAAATGCTTATTGGTGGTTATATGGGTGGTGAAAGTATTCGTAATTTTTATTATGACGGAGTGATAATTTCTGATTTTACACAACGTTGGATACAGGAAAATGGAGATAAAAAACGACTAATTCAAGAAGTTTTATCAAATAGATTTATAAAAAGCAGTAATGTTGATATTGATGAGGTCTATGAAATCTTATCTTCACAGACATATTTTGATCCTAAAAAAGAAGTGGAAATGAAAGAGTTTTATATGACCTTTCAATTGCTGGCCGGGAACCATCATTCTCAGGACCCAAATCTTTTCAGTCATTATAATCCTGTCCCATTGTCCATCTATCTTGATATAGATTTTTTACATTTAATATTTAGTTCAGAGTACAATTTCCTGGCTTACAACAAAGATTCTGGAAACAAGTTTAAAAAGTATATGAACAGAATTAAGGGTGCGGAACTATATTGCCATTTTATTGAGGCTTTCTCTCCTGAACTGGCAAAGATTCCATTTGCAAAACAAGGATATTACACTGCCTTAGAGTATGTAAAGGATCCAACGGCATTACTGGTATTAAAACGGGCCAAACGGAAATTTTTTAATCGGTCTAAAGGTCCGGTGAATTTTAATTTGGGCAAATGGATAGAGGATTATGTAAGTAGGAGTTTAAGCCAAATTGAAGAAGATTGTATAACGCAATCCGTTTACGATATTCCCCGTTCTATAAAACAATTGAATAGCCAGATACACTCAGACCAGGAAAAATACTGGAGAAAATTCACTGAAATTACCTGGACACATTTAAATGTGAAGCAATATATGTTAAACTAGAAAAACCATAAATAATATGAAAATTAAAATTTGTATTCTAAGAAGTGAATGGCCTGATGCTCATCATGAATGGATTGCAGCCTGTGAAAAATCTGAAGCAGAGATTTCTTTTGATGTTGTAGACATAACTAGACATGATTGGATGGAAAAGATATTGGCCAAAAATTACGACCTCTTTCTTGTTCGTACATCCGACCGTATAAGTTATTTTAAAACACTCTGTGATGAACGTTTATATATAATAAATAAAGTACTGGGAAAACATATTTATCCTTCTTATGAAGAAATTCTGGTTTATGAAAACAAAAAATTTCTCTCTTACTGGTTAAAAGCAAATAACATACCGCATCCTGTAACACATGTTTTTTATAATAAAGTGGAAACATTGTTATTTGCCAGAGACTGCCAATTGCCCGTTGTAGGGAAGACATCAATTGGTGCAAGTGGCTCTGGAATTAAAATAATTAAAACCAGGCAAGAGTTGGATTCATATATAAAGCAGGTTTTTTCTGATAAAGGGATCACTCGCCGTTGGGGGGTGAATTTTAGAAAAGGTGATTATAAAAAACGATTATTTTCACGTATAAAAAATATTCCGGGTTTTTTAAGTTATCTAAATAGAAAACGTAAATCTGCTACAATTGATCCACATAGGTGGTTTGTTATTTTTCAGGAATTTCTTCCTGTTACTTTTGAATGGCGTGCAGTTCGGATCGGAGATTCATTTTTTGCCCATAAAAAATTAGGAGAACAGGGTGGTTTGATCAGTGGAACTTCCAAAGTCAGTTGGGATGGACCTTCCAGAGCACTACTTGATTTTGTAGAATCTGTTACTGATAAAAGGCGATTTCTCAGTCAGGCCGTTGATATATTTGAGACGGAAGAGGGTAAATTTCTCGTAAATGAGCTCCAGTGTTTTTTTGGTTCTAAAAGCCCCTATCAGATGATCTTGGATGGTAAGCCGGGTAGATATGTTAAAATCAGTGGGAATTGGGTATTTGAAGAAGGAAATTTTAATGAGAATAATTCCTATAATCTAAGATTGGAACATGCTCTAGAAATATTAAATAAAAAATGAAAATTCTATTTGTATGCAGTGGGACTTCAAAAAGAGGCATCTCGCATCTTATTAAAAATCAAGCGGAATCTTTGAGAGAGAGAGGAGTGGAACTTGATTTTTTTACTATTAAACGGGGTGGTGTCAAAGGGTATTTAGCACATGTTAGTATTCTCAAAAAACATCTAAAAGAGCATAAATATGATCTAATTCATGTTCATTATGCTCTTTGTGGATGGGTTGTAATATTAGCATTTCCAGGGATTCCAGTTGTTGTCTCTTATATGGGCAGTGATGTTTATGGAGATGTGGATAAAAATGGAAAGCGAACACACTATCTAAATTTTTTTCTTGCAAAACTTTTACAGCCTTTTGTAAATATAATCATAGCAAAATCACCAAATATTGAAAAGTATGTTTATTTGAAAAAAAAGCTCCAAATTATACCTAATGGAGTAAACTTTGATAGATTTAAACCTATGAACAGGGAAGAATGCCGTAAGAAATTGGGATTAACTTTGGATAAAAATGTTTTATTTCTTGGCAATCCAGAAGATGATCGTAAAAACATAAAACTTGTAAGGGATGGAATAATAAGGTTAAATGATGATCAAGTTCAATTCAATACTCCCTATCATGTTCCTCATGAAATGGTTCCTATCTATATCAATGCCTGCAATGTTCTAGTACTTTCATCTTATAATGAAGGATCTCCAAATGTGGTCAAAGAGGCTATGGCATGTAACATTCCTGTGGTTGTTACAGATGTAGGAGATGCCTGGAAGGTTATAGAAAACACATCTGGTTGTTTTAAAATAGATTTTAACCCTGAATCAGTTTTAAAAACATTAAAAAAAGCCTTAGATTTTGATAGAGAAACTACTGGTCGACAGGATATTTCTCATCTGGATGAAAAACATATTGCAAAAAAGTTGATATCTATCTATAATAAATTAACAAATGTAAAAAAAAAAAGGTAATAAAGATGGATTTTACATTAAAAGTATATAAGCAATTACTGCAATCTTTGAAATTTTCAGGATATAATTTTATTACTCTTGAGAGATATTTTACTAAAGGGCTACCTGAAGGGAAAGTTGTTATACTCCGGCACGATGTTGATCGTAAACCTCACTTTGCTCTGAATATGGCTAAAATCGAATATAGTTTAGATATTCAGTCCAGTTATTATTTTCGTATAGTAAAAGAAAGTTACAGTCCCCACATTATTAATAATATAGTTTCTATGAACCATGAATTAGGATATCACTATGAGGATCTCGCTCTAAGTAATGGAGATTTTGAGTCTGCAATAGATTTGTTCAGGCAGAATCTGGAAAATTTTCGCAGCTTTTATCCCGTCAGAACGGCCTGTATGCATGGCAATCCCTTGTCCAAATGGGATAATCGTATGATTTGGGAAAAATATAATTATAAGGATTTTGGGATAATCGGTGAGCCTTATTATGATATGGATTTTAAAAAAATATTGTATTTAACCGATACTGGGCGCAGATGGGATAATAAGAGTATGAATATTCGCGACAGAGTTGAAGATCACTTTAACTTAACATTTTCATCTACTATGGCGATCTTATCAGCTATCGATAATGGCAAGATCCCATTTTACCTGTTTATAAATACTCATCCTGAACGTTGGACAGATTCCCTATTTCCATGGTTTGTCCAACTATTTGTTCAGAACGTGAAAAATATTATCAAAAAAAAAATATTAAAAAGGAGAGTCAGTTGATCCTGAATACTTTGTTCAGAAGCCAGTACTAGATCAAATGAGTGATTTAAATAAATATGAAGATATAAATATAGTCTTTCAACTAGACGAAAAACTATGGTCTCAATTCGTTAAAGAACACCCCACTGGAAACATTTTTCATACGCCTGAAATGGCTGATCTTTACCGTCGTTCCTCCAAGCAAGAACCTATTCTAGTTGCTTTGGTGAATAAAAAAAATGAGATAAGGGGATTACTGCTGGCGGTTATTCAGAGCCAGTTAAACGGTGTTTTTGGAAAGGTGACAGCTCGATCTGTTTCGTTCAGCACACCTCTTGTAAAAAATAATAATCCACAACTTATAAAACTGATATTGAAAGCTTATGATAATGTGGTTAAAAACAAGGCTATATATTCTCAATTTCGTAATTTCTGTACTCAGGATAACCAGAAAGAGATTTTTATAAATCAGAATTATAAATATGAAGATCATCTCAATATTCAACATGATCTCAGTCTGTCAGATGAAGAATTACTGAACCAGATGCATAAAAGACTCCGTCGAAATATCAGGCGTGCGGTAAAAAAAGGACTCACTTTTAGAGAGATTACTGATTCTCAAGAGATTGAAGAGGTTTTTTTTTTGATCGAGAATACATACAAACGAATAAAATTACCTTTCCCTAATAAAGATTATTTTGATAATGCATATCAGGTATTATTTCCTAAAGGTATGATAAGATATTTTGCTGCGGTATTTGAAAAGAAGATCATAAGTGTACGAATTGAATTGTGTTATAAAGGTATAATATATGATTGGTGGACTGGTTATATGAATGAATTTCTCAATAAATATCCAAATGATTTTCTTCCATGGCAAGTAATGCTCTGGGGTCACAGGAATGGGTATAAAACCTTTGATTTTGGAGGTGCCGGAAAACCTGGGATACCATATGGTGTTCGTGATCATAAACTAAAGTTCGGTGGGAAACTATTATCCTTTGGTCGTTATGAAAAGATTCACAAACCTCTCTTCATGGCTCTTGGAAAACTTGGAATGAAATTATATAAAATATTAAAATAATCAAATGAAAATACTTATAGACATAGGTCATCCTGCTCATGTACATCTGTTTCGTCATTTTGCTCAGGAGATGACAAAAAAGGGGCACAAGTTTCTTTTTACTACGCGTGAGAAGGAAGTTGCTGTTCATTTACTGAAACATTTTGGATTTGATTTTGTTTCCTTTGGGAAACCTTATAAAAGTCTTCCAGGGAAATTGTTTGGATTAGTTAAGTTTAACCTGAAGCTACTTAAAGTTTCAATGAGATTCAAACCAGATCTATTTATTAGTGCTGGATCATTTTATGCATCTCATATATCATTTTTAATGCACAAACCCCATATAACATTTGAAGATACTGGAAATATGGAACAAGTAAAGCTATATTTGCCATTTTCAGAAGTAATATTAGTTCCCAAAGCTTTTCACAAGGATTTGGGTCCCAAACAAATTCGTTATTCTGGATACCATGAACTAGCTTATTTACACCCAAATCAGTTTAAACCAAATTCCGATATACTTAAGCAATTGTGTGTTGAGAAGGACGAGACATATATAGTAATTCGTTTTGTTTCCTGGAATGCCAGTCACGATGCAGGGCAAGTCGGATTTTCTTTAGAAAGAAAAATAGAGCTTGTTCAGAAGATCAGCAAATATGGGAAGGTGTTTATTTCCTCAGAAGGAGACTTACCTGCTGAGCTAGAGCAGTTCCGTGTAGGAATCTCACCTGAATATATTCATGATGCTATGGCATTTGCCTCTTTATATATCGGTGAAGGTGCCACTATGGCCAGTGAATGTGCTGCGCTGGGTACTCCGGCAATATATGTTAATTCAATTACTGCAGGAACATTAGAAGAGCAGGAAAATTATGGATTATTGTATGGATTCAGAAGTTCTGATGGTGTAATAGAAAAAGCATTGGAAATATTGAAAAATCCAGAAGAAAAAAAAAAATGGAAAAGTCGACAAAAAAAGATGCTATCAGAAAAAATCGATGTTACTGCTTTTATGGTATGGTTCGTGGAAAATTATCCGGAAAGTAAGGATATAATGAAAAAAGATCCTGATTATCAGGATCGATTCAAAGATAAGAAATAGTCATTTTTTTTCAACAAACTTATTGTGTAAAATTTGTAATGAAGCTATTCCCATCAAACTCATATCTTCTGTTGCAGATAGGGCTCTTCCAGACCTGCTTTTTTTTAGCAGTTTTTCAATTGGTTCCGGCTTAAAATACCCGTAAGATGCAATTTTTTCATTTGAAAGTAGAGAAGATATATACCCTTTACTCTCATCATTAAAACAGGAAGTTATTGGAGCTCTATAAGGTTGTTTCTCTCTATTGATTATATCTCTTGGTAAAATATCCTTAAAACTTTCCTTCAAAATAAATTTTTCATTAAGTGCTTTAATTTTATATTTTGGCGGGATCGTTGATGCAAATTCTATTAACCTGTGATCCAGGAAAGGGAACCGTCCCTCAACTGAGTTTCCCATCATCATTCTATCTCCCTGTGAGGATAGCAGATATCCTGACATAAATATAGACATCTCAAGATATTGAGCTCTACACAATGGATGCCATTTCAAAATATCTTTTGGGATCTGATTACTTATCTCCTCAAAAAGATTCTTTTGATCAAAGTCTTTTGCAAACTCAGGATGAATTAATCTTTTTATCTTTGATGTATTTTCCCATCTGATCTTATGAGAATATATCGGATTATTTGTATCGAGAAGACCTTTTTTGAAAAAGGATACCCAAAATTGCTCTGCTCTTTTATCATCTGTAATGTAGTTGTATAATTTTGTAAGTAAAAGTGGACGCGCTTTAGAATCAGGTGATTCTGCCCAGAACCTTCTTATTTTATCTTCTTTAAAAATATTATAACCGCCAAATATTTCATCTGCTCCCTCTCCTGTCAGGACAACTTTTATATTATTTTTTCTAACAAGTCTGGATAGGGCAAATAAAGGCCCAGGGGCAGTTCTTAACAGAGGTTTTTCACTATATTTAATAATTTCAGGTAAAAAAGATTTTATCTCATCTGAAGATACCATAACCG
The DNA here is from genome assembly GCA_965371805.1 of uncultured bacterium. Classification (GTDB taxonomy): domain Bacteria; phylum Acidobacteriota; class Aminicenantia; order UBA2199; family UBA2199; genus JAOZTV01. The sequence goes on from CBDUZW010000055.1 coordinate 22,539, forward strand.
TTTTATGTTCTGTCTTTAGGAAATCAACCATAATTTTCTGATACATGCTCTCATCAAAGTTCTTTTCCTTAAATGATACCGAAAAAGTTTTTAGCTCATTATTATGATTTCTTTTTACAAGGGTTGAAATTATTGAGGAATCTAATCCACCTGAAAGATAAGTTGCAACTGGAACATCAGCTCTTAATCTTAACTTAACTGCATCTTCTAAAAGCTCCTTTACTCTTTCTTTATAATAGGAAAATGGTCTCTCTTCATATTCATCTTTATCTGGAAATGATAACTCCCAATACCTGGTTTTAAAAAAACCGTCTTTGTTGATTTTAATATAGTGCCCCGCAGGAAGTTCATTAATGTTTTTAAAAACTGTCCTTGGAGGCAAGTTTGCCCATATTGTGAAAACCTGTTCGATCCCTTGAGGGTCTATCTCCGGATCGACTTCCTCATGTTTAAAAAGAGCCTTCATTTCAGAGGCAAAAATAAAAAAACCTGATCGGGTAATAGAAAAAAATAAGGGGCGGATCCCCACTCTGTCTCTTGCAAGTATTAATTCCTTTCTTTTTGAATCCCAAATAGCTATTGCAAACTGACCGTTCAAGTATGAGAGGAAGTCTGTTCCATATTCTTCATAAAGATGGACAATAACTTCCGTGTCACTTGTCGTATAAAAAGAATGTCCCCTTGCAATCAGATCTTTTCTCAATTCTATATAATTATATATTTCCCCGTTTAGTATTACAGACAATGATCTGTCCTCATTGAAGATCGGTTGTTGTCCAGTTGTCAGATCAATTATAGATAACCTACTATGTCCTAAACCAATGTCCTTATCCAGAAAATAACCAAATTCATCAGGCCCTCTATGGATCAATGTTCTTGTCATTTTTTTTAGTTGTGACTCTTTGACCCGTTTTGATGATTTATAACTGTAAATCCCTGTTATTCCACACATTTCATTCCCTCAATGTATAACATCCATATATAATCAGGCTCAATTTATTTTTTGGAAATTTTATAAATTGATCTCCTTCAATATTTTTTTTAATGTATTGCAAACTCTCTCAACCATTTTTTTTGTTATTTCAGGAAATATTGGAAGAGAGATCTCTCGTTCGGATAGATCTTCAGTTATTTTCAGATCACCTATTTCATCTTTTAGAAAATAGTTTTTAAAGTATGTAAAAAAATGTATTGGAATAAAATGGACAGATGGAAAAATATTATGCTCACGAAGTTTTAATATTATCTGATCCCTTTTTTCTTTAAATTCTGGCTTCAAAAGTATCGGGTAAAGATGCCTTGCGGAATAATTATTTTCCTTTATTCTTGGAATTTGAATTTCAGAAACGTCTTTTAATAGTTCGTCATACCATTCTGAAATCAGATTCCTCTGTTTGGTTATATACTCTATCTTTTTCATTTGTACAACACCAATTGCTGCTTGAATATCTGTTAAATTATTTTTAAATCCAGGCAGTTCAATATCATAGGTAGGTAAACCGGTCTTATATCTTTCAATATTATTCTTTGAAATACCATGAAGTGAAAGTTTTCTGTATATATCTTCATTTTTATTGCTTTTTTTTACGATCATCCCACCTTCACCAGTTGTTATATTCTTATTTGAATAAAAACTGAAGCATACAGGATTATCACTATTGCCTATTTTTTTTTTCTTATATTCAGCCCCTATTGAATGAGCTGCATCCTCTATTATAAAGAGATTGTACTCTTTTGCTATTCGGTTCAATGCATCTAAATCTCCCGATTGACCTCCAAAATGAACAATAACAATGCCTCTTAGATATTTTTCCCGTAATTTTGACCAAAGACCATTTTCTGTTTTTGTATAATTCTTTTTAATATAATCTAACACCTTCGAAGGATCAAGGTTAAAAGTTTCTTTATCGACATCAACAAGAACCGGATGTGCACCTCTATGTATTATGGACAAAACTGTAGAAGCAAAAGTGTATGGAGTTGTAATAACCTCATCCTCTTTACCAATATTATTTACAGCAAGCGAGATATCTAAGGCAGCAGTCCCAGATGAAACAGCAATAGCCATGTCTACTCCAAGATAAGCCTTTACACTCTCCTCAAACTGTTTTACTTTTTCACCGGAAGTGATCCACTTGCCTCTTAAAACTTCGTTAACCTCATGTATCTCATCATCATTAATATAAGGTCTCGAAAAAGGAATTTCCATATTTGTCACTTTTAATACTCCTCTAAACATAAATCAATTTTTAATTATACATGAAATCAAAAAAAAATTCACAGCTCATTTCACCCTAACTACTTAATTAATCTATAATACGAAATATTTGTGTCTGCTATAAATCCTAATTTATAAGCCAGTTTATATGAACTTGTATTGTCTAATCTGCATGCCCATACAGGCTCATATTGGTTCTCTAAACAATAATCAATTAATGCTGAGCAGGTGATCTGAGCATATCCTCTACCGCGGTATTTTACTAAAGTTTCCATTCCTAATTCTAATTTATTGTCATGGATAAATGCAGAAAATGCTGTTGTAGCTAATTCCCCATCAACAAACAAACTAAAACCTATTCCATTCTCAAAAAAATCATTCTCATTATCCCAGAATCTTTCAGGCACAACACTTCCACTCATTTTAGAAAATATGGACTTATCTGAGCGTTTTATAGTGTATTTCCCCGCTTGAAAAGACCGTTTAAAACTAAGGTATTTTTCTAAATTAAATTTGAAATTAATCCTTGTATAAACTTCAACCTTTTCCTTTTCCAGTTGATTTAGCTTTTTATTAGCACTATCATTAATATCTTTAAAAATCCCCTTGAGTGTTTTATTCCAATTAGAAGGATAAACTTGCAGCCATTCATCTGTTAACCTGTATCTATCTTCATTTTTTACATAATTTTTAAAACTGGCATTGAATGATTCATTGCTGTTATCTCCAAAAAGTAGAGACATTCCATATGGATGTACAACATAAAAGGTTTTTGGATCATCAGGATTATCAACATAAACTGCCCCGGAAACACATTTTTCAACAACCGCTCTTGCAAATAAATTATTAAATTTAACCTTACTTAAAGGTTCAATCAATCTGCCATAGTTATTTTTATCTAATATTATCACAATTCTATATTTCAATTTCACCTATTAAATAGGTTACTGCCATACCGGTTATCTTTACTCTATCACCTCTAAATTCACATTTCAAATCACCCTGTCTTTCTGACAATTGTTTAGCATTAAGCATTTTTTTTCCTAATTTATGGCTCCAAACCGGAGTCAAAAGTGTGTGTGCAGAACCCGTTACCGGGTCTTCATTTATTCCTGACTGAGGTGCAAAAAATCTTGAAACAAAATCTGTGTTTTGTCCAGGAGCTGAAACTATTACACCACGTCCACCTGACTCTGCAATCAAACTGAAATCGGGTTTGAATTCTATAATCTCTTTTTGACTTGAAAAAATTAGTAGATAATCTGTTTTTCCTTTATATGTTTCGACAGGTTTGATCCCGAATGCCTCAATTAATACTTCAGGCGTATCAACTTTATTGTATATGTCTGTTGGGAAATCAAGTGTCAACTTTTCATTATTTTTTTCAACTGATAGGAATCCACTCTTGTGAGAGTAAAATTTAATTATCTCAGATTCATAATTATAGTAATTAAATAGAACATAGGCTGCTGCCAACGTGGCATGACCACACAAATCTACTTCAGTTGTTGGCGTAAACCATCTAATTTCAAAGTTGTTATCTTTTTTTACTATAAATGCCGTTTCTGCTAAATTATTTTCAGCTCCAATTTTTTGCATTTTACTTTCTTCAATCCATTCATCCAAAATACAAATTGCAGCAGGGTTACCATGAAATACTTTGTCTGTAAAAGCATCGATCTGAAATAATTTTATTTTTATGCTCATTTTATTCTTACTCCTTTCAATTTATAGCATTCGTTCTATTTTTGCCATATTTTTATATTGTATTGTTCCCATTTTCACTTAATTACCTGTTTAATAATTGCTTTGAACATATTCATTCCTGTTTCGATTAGTTCCTCAGGGAAGTCATAATCTGCATGATGTAAGGCAGGCGAATCTAATCCAGCACCTAATCCAAAAAGAGAAACCCTGTGGTTGTGTGAGAACCATCCGAAATCTTCTCCAAATCTGAAAGGAACCTCTCGCTCCTGCAATTCATATCCATTTATTTTTGCGGCATTTTCTACAATTTTATTACAAGTATTATCATTTTGAGTTGCAGGAAAATAATCGAGCCAATCAATATTTAATTCTAATTTATGACTATTGCAAATGACAATCAAAATTCTATTTAATTTCTCCTTTAATTTCTTCATTTCACCCTCAGTCCAGGTTCTTAATGTATAATGCAATTCCCCTATCCCTGGGGAAATACCATAAGATTTTTGTCCCATTTTAATATGAATGGGTGTCAGTAGGGAAAAGTTTCCATTCTTGGTGTCATAATTATTTAATCTTGACAATTTATTTATTATTTCTGAAACTCCTTGAGCTGGATTTATCCCAGATTCAGGCTCTGAAGCATGTGATTCTTTTCCAGTTAAATGAACTATCATACTCTGAACTGTCGACGAGAAATTTTTTTTCAATCTGATAATCGAATTTAAAGGCTCACCAGGGATATTGTGCAGAGCAAATATAAAGTCCGGGTTTAAACTCTTGAATTTCTCATCATTCAGAACATCATATGCACCCCTGCCTGTCTCTTCAGCCGGTTGGAATAACAGAATGATTTTTCCAGATTTAAAAGTCTGCTCTTTTATCCAGAATATCAAGCCTGCAACAATTGACATATGTCCATCATGACCGCATTTATGGGAGACACCATTTGCAATTGATTTATAATTGAATGTATTTTTTTCCTCTATAGGAAGTGCATCAAGTTCACAACGAATCATTATAGAAGGACCTTTTTTTTCAAACTCATAAATTACAGCTAAACCATTTCCTCCTATATTTTCAATAATTCTTGCGTTATGATGAGCCTTTACGAAAGCTTTTATCCTTTTAGCAGAATTAATCTCATATCCGGATAATTCTGGATTTTGATGAAGCTCCTTTCTTAAATTTTTAATTTTTAAAATCATAGATTTACCGCATACAATTTGATCTTTCTAAACCATTAAACGATCTATTTATTAATAACTGTATTATAGGAAGTTGTTAGTGCTTTTTCTATATCTAAAACAATATCTTGATAATTCTCAATACCTACCGAAAGCCTGAGTAAATTATCAGTTATTCCCAACTTTATTCTTTCTTCTTCACTCATCATTACATGAGATGTCCTGGAAGGTTGGCATATAATAGATTCAACACCACCTAAACTTAGAGACGGCTTTATTAAAGATAAGTTTTTTAAAAAATCATCAATTAAATCTTCTCTCACCAGTTCAAAGGATAACATCCCTCCATAACCACCTTTCATCTGTTTTTTGGCAACACTGTGGTTCAAATGATCGCTCAAGCCCGGGTAATAAACCTTTGAAATCAGATCATTCTCATTTAAAATCTCAGCTATTTTAAAGGCATTTGAATTGTGCTTTTCCACCCTTATAGCCAATGTTTTAAGACTTCTTTCAATAAGATAACAATCAAGAGAATTAAGGCACCCACTTAAGTTCTTTGCATAATCTTGAATAGTATCGATTATGGGTTTTGTGCTAAGTACTGCTCCAAAACTCAGATCACTATGACCGCCAAGATATTTTGTGCCGCTATGAATTACAATATCCATGCCTAGTTCAATTGGATTCTGGTTTATTGGAGTAGCAAAGGTATTATCAACAATTGACAGCAAATTGTTCTCTTTAGAAATTTTGACTATTTCACTTAAGTCAACTATAGATAATAATGGATTTGACGGAGTCTCTGTATAAATAGCTTTTGTGTTAGCTTTTATTTTCGATCTATAATCATCCCAATTATTTCCATTAACTATATCATATTCAACATTAAACTTATTGAGAACCTCAAGTATAAATTTATGAGTTCCTCCATATATCTCACCTGAAAAAATAATATGGTCATCAGGTTTCAGCTGTGACAAAAGTGTAGTAGAAATTGCAGCCATACCTGAGCTGAAAACAATTCCTGTTTCTGCACTCTCCAGTTTACTTAATTTTTTTACAATTGTTTTTTGATTTTTTGTATTAAAATATCCGGGATATACCTGTTCATCATATCCAATATACTTATTTGAAGTTGATGTAAAAACAGGCGTATTTACTCCAAAATAATCTCCTTCATTATATACACAAATTGTTTCCTTGTTTTTCATATTTCTCCTTTGTTATTTTTATTATTTTTTACATTCTATGTAAAACATTGGTATTGAAAGATTTAGCTCTCCTATTTTTTTAGAATACTTATTTAAATTATTTTCGAAAGATCTAAAGAATTTCTGTTTATCATTTTCTTTAAACATATTTCTCCAGGAATCTATAAACCCAATTATTATGAATGAATGATTCAAAAATGCTGAACCATTTAAGAACCTCATCTGATATTCAGATTCAACTTTCTTTGAAATCCTAAATCCAGCCTGTTCTATTAATGTAAGAGTCGATTCGATTGACCCTCTATGTTTTACATGATCATCCAGTTTTGAAATATAGGAAGTCATATCCAACTCAATTAAAGTTTGAAGATAAATATCATAGAATTCACTAAAAGTTCCGGTCAGATTTGTTGTAATACTCAGGGAAGCCCCTTTTTTTAATACCCGGAAACATTCGGATAAAACAGCAGATGGATTTTCAAAATTATTAATTCCCAGATTAGATGTAATTAAATCAAAGTAATTATCCTGAAATTCTATTTTTGAAGCGTCTCCTTCCAGTAATGTTATATTTTTAAGTCCAAGAGTTTCAATTTTGAATTCCGCTCTCTTTATACCTGATTTCCATGAGTCTATGCCATAAGTATTACATCCTGACCCCAGTCTTTGAGATATTTCCACTATGGGGAAGCCTGTCCCAAATCCAATATCCAAATAATTCTTATAATTTCCGATTGGAAAATTATCCAGGAGTAAGAGACCAAACGGCGAGGACCATAGAGTCAATTCATCACACTGGCTTGCCACATCCTCCTCTCTCCAATCTAATGTTTTCTTTAAATAATTTGTCATAATTTATTATATTTATTGCATAAGCCTGCAATTCTCCTTTTATATTTTCAATCCTCTTGCTTTAAGTTCCATAGGCAAAATACTATTAAATACATATCTATTAATTGGAGTATCAATTCCATGATTCTCTCCAAGTGTTACAACTGCTCCATTTTGATAATATATTTCGGATGGTCGGCCTTCCCAAATATCTCTTGTCAATGATGATGTTGAATCATATGGGAAAGTATCAATGAATGAGACCGACTTTTCAATGAAACCGGGTTCTATTTTTATACCAGTTTTCTGTGACAGAACAAATACCTCAGTCAGTAGATCAATCATCATCTGTCTTGTTTCCTTCAATTCTCTTAACTCGCCATAAGTTGTTTTTGTTATTGCCAATAATCCACTAACACAGATAGCAATAAATTTTTTCCATAGATCTGAATTTATATCCTTTGAGATCTGCGATTTTATACCTGCTTTGTCAAAAAGGGATTTCAGCGTTTGAAGCCTTTTTGTATCAGATTTATCAAGTTCTCCAAAAACAATGGTTGGTGTCACTCCAAAATGATTTATTACCCCGGGAGATTCTATCTTGCTTATTATACGGCATAAGCCTCCTATAATGTTTGAAACATTAATTGATTCCTTCAATTCATCAACAGCTAAAACTCCATTCTGCAATGGCAAAACCATTGAGCCCGCATGAAGAAGGGGTTTTATATCATTACGGATTTCTTTAATCTGCTCCGCCTTAACTCCAAGAATTACTAAATCCACTATCCCGATTTCATTTATATTTTCTATTACTCTTGCTGGATTAATAATAAAATCACCTGAAATACTTTTAACTTCTAATCCTTTTTTCTGTATAGCTTTAAGGTGTTCTCCCCGAGCAAGAAAAGTGACATCATTTCCATTTTGGGCCAATTTCCCTCCAAAATAACCGCCAACTCCACCTGACCCGATAATTACAATTTTCATCTCTTTATCTCCTATTTTTGCTTAACTCCATACTTATCCAGTAAATAGACTAAACTGGCTATGGCAGCTGTTCCTAACTGTAACTCTCTTGGGTGTACCTTATCTATAGTATCATTGACCGTATGTATAATTTCAAAATATCTCTGACTTTCAACTCTAAGAGCAATGGATGGAAAACCATATTTTCTTTTCAGCATAAGAATATCCATACCCCCAAAACCTTTCCCAATATTATAAAGTCCATATGGTAGTAAAAGGTTTTTATAGGATTGAATTTGACTGATTATAGGCATTTTTCCATCAATTAAAAAACCATTTGGAGAGTAGCCCCCGAGATCTGATTCAATTCCAACAATAATTTTTTCCTTCTTATCATCAAAATTATCTCTGTATGCATTGGCACCTGCTCTATTTATTTCCTCATCCATAAACAGGATTACCCGGATTGTTCTATTATTTTTGATTTTGAGCTCTTTAAAAATCCTTAACACATCCATCATCTGGACACATCCGGCACCATCATCATGGGCTCCTGGGGCGTTATACCATGAATCTATATGAGCCCCAATTATAATAACTTCCTCAGGATTTATTTTTCCTCTGAGTTCTGCAATTACATTATATGATTTTACGAAATCCACGGTTTTAGTGTCAACAAATATCCTTAGTTGAAGATTTGGCTTGTTTTTTAATGAATTACTGAGTAATACTGAGTCTTTTGAACTTAGGGCAAGGGCAGGGATTTTTTTGATTTTATTATTATAAACAATTGATCCTGTATGAGGAAATTTGTCAATGCTGGTTGTTAATGACCTCATCAATACTCCAACAGCTCCATATTTCGCAGCAATTGAAGTCCCGTTAAATCTCAACATTCTTGCCTTAACATATGCATCCAATGGATTAGAAAATGTATTCCTCATAGGAGTATTATAAAAAACAATTTTTCCCTTTATGGTTTCCTTGTCTAATTTTTCTAACTCGGGGATTCCATTAACTTCAATAATTTCAGCCTTTATTCCATCTTTCTCTGTAGCAATAGACGGACCAAATGCATCAACTTCCAATGAATAAGAGTTATTATCCTCTGATATGATTGTTGCCTTACCTCTGGAATTAGAATACCATACAGGAGATTTAAATTCCTGCAGATATACTTTATCAAACCCATTCTTTTCCAACTGTTTTTTCAGTAAATACACCGCCTTAATAGAGGCTTTTGAGCCAATCTGCCTGGGGCCAATATCACATAGGGCTTTTAAATTATTATATGACTCCCCTCTTGTGAGGGCATTTTTATAGATCTTTGAAATTAATGAAGAGTCATTGCTCTCTGGTATTAGATAAAATGTTGCAGAGAGAACCAGGGTCAACATTAATATAGTTTTTTTCATTTTGTTCAATTTATATGTACTCCTTTTTGTTTTAATTTTATCAACTTTTATTATAGCATTTTTCCAATTATATTTAATTAGCCAATTTAATCTCGACCAGTCTTTTAATATCCGGTATTTTCGTATTGTCTTTTATATCTATACGGATCCCCCGTCCTTCAGCATATTTTTTAGCCTGATTCAATTTATACTTTTTTGGAATGTGTTCCTGACACCATTTATCTCATAGATCATTTTTTCTTTGTCCAGGAGAATTATAACTGCAACACCATCCAGTTCTTTTACATCCTTTCTTTCAGCTCTTTGCATAATCTGCTTTTTGTTCTTGTTATAATTCCAGATACCCAAAATAATGCCACTCTGGTAAAAAACACCATTTTTATTATAGTCAACTATAACAGTTCTCCCAGTATAAGCTTTGCCGTCTATTTCCTTTAACTGCCAGTGTCCGACTACCATATTATTATATTCCCTCTCTTTAGCTATACTCAGCCGTCTAAATTTACTGGTTTGTTTTTCAGAATTGATTAAATGCAATTCGCTATTCTTGTAAATGATAGAACACTCTCCCTCCAGATCCATTAAGAGCTCAGATTCTATACTTAAAATATTTTTTGTTTTATTTAATTTCCAGGTTCCTCTCTCCTTATTACCCAGAATAATTTTACCCTCTCTTGTAAAGGTTATTGCCATACTGACAGCTACCTCCTTTCCTGCAACTTCTGATGAAAACATTTTCCAAACGCCTGATATTTCCAGCTTTTGTTCCGGTTTAGCAAAGCCTACAACTTCTAATACGAGTATAAACAGTAATATAATAATAGTTTTTTTCATTTTTTCTCCATTTGCAAATTATTCAACTACATTCTCTTTTGTTCCAGTTAAGGGTTTCTTAAAAATAAATTCTACTCCAATATCTCATTCAAAAGCAGAAAAAATTTCAAGAACAGGTTTTATAATGGATTCTTCTCTAAAAACTCATCGATAGATGCCTTTAGTTTTTCAGCATATTTGATTGCCGAATCAGTTTTTAGGTCCTCACTAAGTTCATCCAGTCTCTTGTCTACATCTTTGACAATATTGATTGCATTTTCCAGACTTCCAGTAGTATCCATCCCTGTTGCACCTGCAGCTCGCATTGCTGATCTCATACTCTTAACTGCTGAATGGAATTCCTTTTCTAATAACTCAACCGAAATTTCTTCCTCAGATAAGGACCCTCCTGAAAAATAGTCATACGCAACAAAGGCGATTAAACCAACCATAATTAAAATAATAAAATTTTTCATAAAATTCTCCCTGGGAAAACAAACAGGTTCAGAAAGATATTCCGATACCAGACAACAATAAAGTTTTTTACAAATCCCATCTTAAACCAATCTATGTTTTCCTGTTAAATTTTTAACTACTATCACAGCACCTTATCCATATCATTCATTATATTTGAATCGAATAACTTTGTAAATAAATCCTTTAACTCTGGATCAATTGGAGCATTAATAATAATGCTCTTCTGAGAATAAGGGTGACTGAATTCTATTTTATATGCCATAAGTAAAAGCCTGTTAATATTAAACTCTGTTCTGAACATTTTGTTATGATGTCCATCTCCATGGTTAACATCACCAATTATTGGATGACGTATATGCGCCATATGTCTCCGGATCTGATGTTTACGCCCTGTCCTCGGCATGGTTTTAATTAATGAATACCTGGATCTCTCATATGGACCAACAGGAATATTAATTTCAACAGATTTGATAAGAGAATAATCAGTGACAGCCAACTGAATTATATTTTTATCTTCATTTTTTAAGGCATAGTCTATTGTATTTTCTGAGTCAGTAAATCCCCTCACAAGAGCAATATATGTTTTTTTGATATTCTGGAGACGAAACATATTACAGATCTTTGCAGCCGAATCAGAATGAAGAGCGAATAAAACAACTCCGGAAGTGGGTCTGTCCAAACGGTGAACCGGATATACCTGCTGGTTGATCTGATCTCTCAACTGCTGAAGTAGAAAGGTTCTGTCAGATGAAATTTTGCTTTTATGTACCAGTAAACCAGAAGGTTTATGGACAGCAATTAAATCATCATCCTTATATAATATGTTTAACATTATAAATTATTGAACCTTAATTGTCATAAAATTTTAATTATTATTTTTGTGTTTTTTCTTTAGTTAATTTAAACTCTTTACCTCCCTGTTTCAAGATCATGGCATTTTCTTCCGGGATAAATTCCAGTTTTAGCCCCCATTGATCAAATTTAAATTTATGTGTTTTATATCCTTCCAAAGAAAAAGAGGGTTGACCGGTTGCCTGTCCCATTAGTATATTGCCTTTAACAGATATCGTTACCTTCAGGGGAAAACCAGCACTGCTGTAGATCCCGGAATATGTGCTCAGGTCTTTTATATCCGGTTTATAACTGAAGTCAGGAATTGAATATTCTCTCCCGAAATAGATGCTTAATGCACCAATTAGAATGTTGTTCATTGACATCACGACACCATTTGTTATATAGGCTACTGACACCTTATCTTCAGGAAAGTAATCTGCAATTGACTGAAACCCATCAATTCCACCTCCGTGCCCAAAAGCATATCTATTATAAAAGGGAAATTTAAACAACCCCATTCCTATATTTCCCACTATTTTTTTCATTTGATTTAAGGATTTTGCAGATACCAGTTTACCTGAAAACAGATTATTAAAGAAGGTATTTAAATCTGTCGGAGAGGAGACAATCCCTCCGGCACCCATCGGAATACTCATATCCGTCTCTGTCGCTAATTCCCAAATATTTGTCTTTTTATAGGACTGGGCTTCATCTTTATCTGTTTTGATTTTACCGCCATAATAGGTATTCTTTAATTTTAGCGGAATGGTAATTCTATTCTTTAAGATTTCTGCATATCCCTTTTTCTCAATTTTTTCTAAAATGAACGACAGCAGTACATAGTTGGTGTTGGAATATGAGGTCTTTTCATCTGGTTCAAATATCTTTCCATTTTTTTTAAATAACTGTATCAGTTCATCTCTTGTTTTTGGTTTCTCCATCCACTTTAAATATTCACTGTCATTGGTAAAATTAAAAAGGCCGCTTCGATGACGCATGAGATGCTCAATTGTTATCTTTTCAGCATTCGGCATTCCCGGGAAAAAAGTTGCCAATTTTGAATCCAGTTTCAACTTATCTTCTTCAATCAACTGCATGATAATGGTGGCTGTAAATGTTTTTGAGATTGAACCAATTCTATACCTGGTATTTGCCCCTGCTTTAAGATTCTTACTCACATCTAAAAACCCAAGAGATTTTTGATACACCTCTTTTCCATCTTTAAAAATGGATATACTTCCCATTGCCTTTTGATATTTTTCAATTTTTGAAAAATAATCATCCATTTTAACCTTATCAAAACTTTGGGCATTTAATCCCAAAACCAGTATACTCAGTATTAATAACCTAACAATCAGTCTCATACTTTCTCCTTTTTATTTTTATGTCCGTTCTGATTTTTTTCTCATTTCATAAGGAACGAATAGATTAGGGATGCCCATTAGAAGTTAATTATCAAGCAGATAGAGTCCTATTTTGCTTTCTCATATGCTTCAACCAGCCAGTCTTTCAGTTCCTTATCGACTTCATCAACGTCTGATAATTGTACACTATGGGTACACATAGTTCCGAAAGGCCCTGAATTTTTAAGGCGTTCTGTCAATTCTTTACCAACAATTTTGAGTCCTATATCAATTCTTGTTTTTGTTGCCGGCTTAATTAATGCAAACTGTTTTTTTCTTATAATACTAACACTTGTTTTTTTAGGAGTCACCAATACATCTAAGCCAAATTTAGTAACAACTTCTATCAATTTTTCATAAATAGGTCTGAGGGTTTCTTTTCCTTTATATTGATTTACTAATAAACTGCCAGGTGTTTCCTCTTTATCTTTAGATAGGGTCACAATTGTATTTGCAAAGCCATGTGTTACATTATGTTCCTCTTCCCTGATTTTTCATCAAAATTATAAAAAAACTTTAAATAAATAGTTATATAGGG
>CBDUZW010000056.1:0-36017 GCA_965371805.1 uncultured bacterium
GGATGTTACCGGCTTAGCCGGTTTCGTTCAACGCCCGAAAAGGTAAAATTTGGTTAATGCTTCGTTAAAATAGAAAAAAGGTGCCAGGTCAATAAAATATTTAATTTAATACTATACTGCTCAATCTGATCTGTAAAAAATTTAAACCAGTTATTCTCATACCCTCCTGTGCTCTCAAATCCAACGTATAACACAACATCTTTGCTCTTATAAAAGACATCATCAATAATGACTTTCAGGTGATTGTGACCCAAATAAGTGTCATCAAGTTGGAAGTTTTTTAATGTCACATCTGCTTCTGGATTTAAAATTACAAAATCACAATAGCCTTTACTTACATCTGAACCCATAAATAATTCTTGCATAAAACACCTCCTATAATGTTTTAATTACAATCATAAAACTTCAGGCTAAATCATCCTTGTTAATACGGTGTCTATTATGCACCAAGTTTTTCCTCGATCTATACCTGATAAAAGGGAGAATCTGGCACACGGTATCAAATTGTACCAAGGCAGGTTGCCTCCTCTTTTATCATAATAACAAAACAAAATATTATAACAAATATTTTGTTTTGATTTGCTCAAAAAAACGCTCGGTCTATACATTTAATATATACATATTAAATACTTAAAACCTTAAAAAACATTATTCAAGGCAAGATTTTTTAATTAGAATGCATATCCAATTGAAATCTCAAGTAAAAATGGGTTCATAAAATCATAGCCATTTTCAAATATATCTATTGCTGATTCAATAGATGGATCAGTTGGGGTAACATTCCTTTTTTTTTTGTTTAATCCATATCCAAATGTAGTATTTATATTGAAACCGCTTTTCCAGACCCACCTTTTTCCAACATTTAGACCAAATGTATAATCAGGCATTGTAAAATTAAATTTTTTTAATTCCAAAGTACCCGTCCCCTTATAGATTCTATATCTTGCAAATGCTCCTAGATACATTGAGTTCATCTCATTTGAAAAATGCCAACGGTAATTCAAAATAAATGCCACACCACTTGCCTCTATTTTGGCATCAGAATAGTTTTTTGGAATAGATTCATAGTCAATTCGAATGACTAATCCATGATTCGAATTAAAAAAATGCTCATAATTAACAGCCAATATACCAACGGCTAAACCACCGGGGCAAAAATTAATAGCATGTCTGAACTTATTTTCAGATGATATTGGCTCATTTTCTGATGCTGCTTGCACAACTAAATTGCCAATAATAAAAATACAGAAAGTGAATATGATTGAAAATAATAATTTTTTTTTCATAAATTAACTCCTTTTTTAATTTAATGATAACTTTAAAATAAAACCTTAATAAAAAAACATCCTTACGTCTTTAGCATTGGAGGCATCAAAGATAAACCAGTGAACTAAGTGCACTGGTTTAAAAACTCAATCCAGTAATCTGTCTTCTTTCTTAAATATGTGTGTGGTTAGTTAACGAAGAAGATCGGTTCAATATCAAGTATAAAATCCAAGTTATTTATATGCGAGCCTTTAGAATCTAAATCCGAAATGAAGACTGGGCTCAAAATAATATTTTTGGTTTCCCCTTTCTATTTCCACAAAGGCTTTGGGAAAATTAGTGTTAACCGGCCAATATTTGATGCCAAAAGCAGGCTCTATGAAAAATCGTTTATTAAAAAATTCAAATCGGTAGCCAATTAGAGCCTTAAGATATAACTGAAATCCTTTTTGAATTTTATTTTTATCCAAATCATAAAATTGCTGCATAAAAGATGTCGCCTGAACTGTTGTATATAAATTCTTCCACCAGAAATGTTGAAAGCCAATACCTATACCATAACCTCTAACCTTTCCAGGATATTTTGGTTTTGAATAACCACCTTTTCCGAGTGGGCCATAATAAGTCCATGTTATCGCTTCAAGATTAATGATATCTTTAGACGTAAGTTTGTAACCATAGTTTAATTGATAATAATTGGGTTTATCTCCTTTTGCAAAATTTCCCAACATGAACAACGAACTCCCAATTGAATGCCGCCAGAGAATATCCTCACTTTTTTTTTTATGCGGATTAGAGTCTCTGTTAACAGGATCCTGGCCTAATACAGACATGAGTAACTTTGTCAAAATCAATGTTGCTAAATTACTTTTTTTTTTCATTTTTATTTTCTCCTTAATAAAATTATTTTATAGTTTAACTATCTGAGAGAGATATTTCGACTCATCTGTACTAGTGAGTCCATAAAAAAGTATTTTATTTTTTTTGACCCCATATTGATTTTTATTTGAAATATTATATAATCAAAATGGAGAATATTTTTATTATTGGATCAACTCAGGCATTATTTTTTTCAATCCTTATTTTTTTAAAAAAAAACAGAGATCTCTCCGACAAAATTATGGGAATCTGGTTATTTACCTTTTCTATCCATTTTATTTTTCCATATGTATAGTTCAGTGATTTTCCGAACAGAATTGATATGACAGCAACAGCATACGATGTAGGTTTTTATATTCTTCATTCCATATTTTTTTTATTGTATGCCCAGACCCGGATATCAGGCAAATCGGTAATTTTAAAAAAATATCTCTGGATACATATATTATCTGTTCTAGTGCCATATATGTTATTATTCCCCTATATTTTACTAGATACTAAAACTAAAATCGCAATATATTATGGCGATATTTCAATGCCATTTTACTTAATTATCAGCTTTTTCGTCATTAATATAATCTTTCTTGCATATATGTTGCTTGCCATTAAGTCACTCAATGAACATAAAAAAAACATTCTGAAGACCTATTCTTCCACCAAAAATGTTGACCTGGCTTGGCTAATGAATCTTACCAAAGGGTTATTGACGGTATATTTAATCGCGCTTTTTGCACCACTGTTAATTCCTCTATTTAATCTAACACCTTTTTATGTTGATTTTGCTGAATATTTTTTTTATGTATTATTTGTATATGGTATCGGCTTTTGGGGATACAAACAGGGAAAAATATTTATCTATTCAACTCCTGAAACCCTAATTGACAAAAAATTACCTATTAAAGCTGAAGATAATGAGTTTTCAGATTATTTTATTCAATATATGAAAAAAAACAAACCATATTTGGACAATGAACTTTCACTATATGGTCTGGCAACAGAAATGGAGACAAACACACATTATATATCTCATATACTCAATAATATAATTAAAAAAAATTTTTACGAATTTGTTAATAAATTTAGAGTTGAAGAGGTAAAAGAACGAATAGAAAAAGGAGATAATGATAAATATACATTATTATCTATTGCTCTCAATAGTGGTTTTAATTCTAAAGCATCCTTTAATCGTATTTTTAAACAGAACACCGGAAAAACACCTTCTCAATATTTAAAGGCTGAAATAGCATAAATTTATTTTCAACATTCTCCCAGTATGGTTGGGTTTGTTGCTGAGGAATATTAAGAAATCTGAGTTGAAAAAACAAATGGATTTAGTTAATATTGGGATTGAGTGATTTTTGGTGCCAGGCAAGATTATTTAATGTTTTGGTTAATCATCAAGTCTTTCAGTTTAAAATGCATTGAGTTTAAAACTGTAAAATCGACATCCTTTTCTACACCTTCGAGTCTTGCATTCTCTTTATACTGCCATAAACTCCAATGTTTCCAACCTTTTGGTATTCTGGGTGTTTTCACACCATACTCTGCAATCCATAGGAGATACTTGCTGAATTCAGCAGACATATGCTGATCCCAGAAGTTTGGCGATGTGTATATGATTGGCTTTATACCAAGACGATTTTCAATTATATTAATAAATTTCCTGAACCGGCCTAATAGTCCACTTTTCGTACCATGTCCAATAGTTTCAAGATCAATAACCGGCCTCAAATCGCCTTTCTCAAACTTTACAACTGAGAGAAAAAAATCCACCTGCTTTTTGGGGTCATCTTCAGTAACATAAAAGTGGTATGCACCTCTGAGAATTTTATGCTTTTTTAAATTTAACCAAAAGTTATCAAATGAAGCATCTTTTAGATCAAGACCCTCAGTTGCCCGGATAAATACAAAAAAAGGATCACTTTTTTTTAACTTAATCCAATCTACTTCTCCACTATATTTTGATATATCAATTCCCCAGATTTGACCTTTAACTTTACACATTAATCGTGTGGAATTAAAAAACATAAGGAAGGGTATTAGAATAATGGAGAGAATAAACTTATTTTTCATTTCTAAAAAAAAACCAGATCTTATTTTATACTCTTTTCATATTTCAGGCGGAATTTATTTTGATTCATGTTATTTGGGACTAGAAAAAAAAGATTTATTTTTTTATTTACTTTTCGAATATAAGTACTTGCTCCAGATGATGATTCAAAATTTGAGAGAGAACCCATAACTTTAATTTTACCCCAGGATCCAGGTTTTATGTATTTTTCTTTTTTACTTGTAACTAATACAAATCTATTTGTTGCTATTTTTGTTTTTGGAGTTATTTTAACTACCTTAGTTTCCAATATAATATAATGCTTATCTGAAGGAGACTTAACTTTATTCTGAGGGGTTTTTGTTGAAGTCTTTACAGACTTAATATTGAGTATGAAGCCATCAAATTTTATATTTTTTCCTACAACAATATTTGTCCAATCGCCTGCATGCAAATTAATATTTACACATGTAAATAGAAATAGTACAATTATTAATAAATAGCCTTTACCTTTCATTCTAAATCTCCTTATTAATGAATTTATATTATATTAATATATTCAATTTAAACACAAATAAAAAAACATTTCAATCGTTATTACTGTAAAAGAGAAATGGCGCATGGCACGGTTTTATAATTGAAATAAGGTTAAGTATTACTAACAAAACTTCATCACTTTATTATCTTTTTTTTAATCCTGCTCTGATTCAGACTGATTATTTTTTTTTCGATACTGTGTCGGTGTTATTTTTGTGAGTTTTTTAAATGCTCTATTAAAAGAGACATTGGAGTTAAAACCTACTTTATAAGCAATTTCCAATATGGTCAAATTTTTACTGTCTTTATGACATAATAATTCTTTTGCTTCCATAATTCGATAGGAATTAATCAGATCCCAAAAACTTTTACTCATTTTTTCATTAATTATCTGTGATAATTTATGAGAAGGAATTCCAATTTTTTCAGCTAGATTCTTCATAGAGATATTATCTTCAAGAAAGACTTTTTCTTTAATTAACAGATGGTTAATTTTTTCTAGAACCACTTTTGTCTCTTCTATATCCAAGTTGGATTTTTTATATTTATTATTTATTTTTTTATAATAGAGAAACTTTTTTATTGAAAAAGCACTCACTATAATGAGTCCTAGGACAAAAAAAAGCAAAAAATATTTAAATCCTTTACTTTGAAATAAATCTTTTTTTATTATAAAATCCCGTCGATCTCCCTTAGTATTCCAGACACCATGACTATTTGCAGCAATCACCTGGAAACTATACTTACCCTCAGGTAGGTCATAATATGAAACCAATCTTTGTTTATGCCTGTTTAATTCATGCCAATTTTTATCATGACCAATTAAACGATATTTAATACGAACATTCTCAGGAGAGATAAAGGTAGAAACTGTAAGAGAAAAAGCAATGTTTTTAATGCCTCTATAAACAACTTCTTTTTTAGAATAAGCCACTTTTTTAGAATTAATGAGTACCTTTCTTATCAGCACTCCAGGTGGGATTTTATTGATTTTTAATTTTAATGAATCAAATTCAACAATTCCTTTATTTGTTGAAAACCAGAGTTTTCCTTTTTCAGGCTCCAATATTCCATTTTTTGAGAACCTGGGGCATTTATCACTGGACATTCCTTCGGAAATCCCAAACCTGACACCTTCCACTTTTTTCATTTTATTATCAGCAACCTGTTTCAAACTGTCTAATGACAACCGCTGAATTCCATTTTTTCCACTAACCCATAGATAGCCTAAGCCATCTTCCTTGATTCCAAAAACTGTGTTTGAAGCTAAACCATTACTTTTATTAATCCAAACAATTCGATCACCATCCAGCCTGGCTAATCCATTAAATGTGCCGGCCCATATAATTCCCTCCTTGTCTTTATAGATCTTAGCTACACCTATATTCTTAATCACTATTTTTTTGACTTTTTCATCTTTAATTACATAAACACCAGCACGACCAGCCACCCAGAGTTCACCATCATTCACTTCCAAAGCATCATAAGATGCAAAATAATCAATTTTTTCATCAACAATAAACGGTTCAATTTTTCCATTTTTTAATCGAAACAAACCCCAAAAGCTCCCAAGCCAGATATCTCCCTTCTTATCAGTTAAGATAAATTGGATCCCATACCTGAAGTGAAGTTGGGAATCAGGAATATGGATAAAATCCTTGTTTTTTAAGATATAAATTCCAGCATATACAGTTCCAATGATAAATCTTCCCGATCCATCTTGTCCAATAACAGTAATACCATGTCCATATTTAGGGGGTAATTGTGCAAATAAGACAAATTATTTATTTATATACCTATATAAAGTACCATACTGGGTACCTACCCAGATATTATTACCCTTATCCTTATAAATTGACAAATTCAGATTAGGGAGTCCTTCATTTATAGAGTATATTTTAAGAACAGGTTTTCTTAAACGTTTAAGCCCGGAGCTGGCTGTACCAATCCATAAACTTCCTTCTTTACCTTCGTATAAACAATTAATACAATTATCATTCAATATATTGTCAATATCAAATTCTCCATCAGGACCAAAATGAATCCGGCTTAAGCCTTTTTGAGTTCCAACAAATATATTCCCATCAGAATCTGTTAAGAGACAATTAACCGAGTTATTGACCAATCCATCTTTTTGGGTTATCAATGTCTCCTTATTATCTGCATCAAATACAAGCAATCCTTGATCAGTACCGACTATCAACCTATTATTATTATCTTCAGTTATAGCATAAAAGACAGTATCAGGTCCCAATTGTTTTACATCCCTTTTTACACATTTTCGATTGGTTACATTAAATAATCCTTTATTATGTGCAGTGATCCATAGATTACTATAACTATCAAGAAAAACAGACGTTATAAAGGGGAAATTTTTTCGGTCTTCTTCCGACAAATAAGACTCGCTTTTCCCATTTTTCAGCCGAAAAAGAGAGGATGCTTCTGTCCCGATCCAGAGATTGTTATTATGATCCTCCATAATACAACTTGCTATTGAATACCCATTTTCCTTATTCCGAATTAATTTATATTCTCCGGTATCAGGCTGGTAACATATCAATCCGGGAGTACGTCCAATCCAAACCTGATCATCTTTATCAGTATAAACCTTGAATGTATTTTCAAAAAAAAGTCTTCCTAGATCAACACCTTCAAAATTAATCCCGTCAAAAGTAACAATTCCTCCATTAAAGGTCGCCATCCACAGAAGGCCGTTATTACTCTGAGTAATTGAGTTTACACTTTCATTTGACACGCCATTAACTATATTCCACTCATCCAGGATACATTGCTTTAGTGGTATTTGTGGATCAATTGCAGATAAATTAAAACAGAAAATAATAATCAACACATATAAAAGCAGAACTCTTATATTTTTTATTAAAAACAGCATTTTATAATTCTATCTAATAATATTATATTATTCAAGAATCCAATATAAAAAATTTTGAAAAAGGGAATTCTATTAAAACCTGATCCAGCATAAATCCACACACATAGATATCTATAAATTGCACTTTTAGAAAAGTGAACAAGCATAGTTAAGAAGGTTAAATAAACCATTATTTTTTCACAATAATTATAATCCTCTCTCTTGCAAATTTACATTTTATAAAGTGTTTATATTAATAAAAGCCTGATAAATAGCTGTATTAAAAAAAAAGGGAACACTTTATAAGGATACTTGATGATAATTTCAATCCAATATTATAATATTGATATGGAAAAAAAAAATATATTTAAAAAAAATTTATTCTTCACCCTATTAATCTTTGTGTTAATGTTTTCTTCATGTAAACCTCCAGTAGAAAATAAAACACTCTTTGAAAAATTAAATGATCTTGAAGGGGTAACAGCAACAGAGGTTGAGATATTAGAAGGATTTGCAGAATGCTATCAAATTTTCTTCACCCAGCCTGTTGACCATAATAATCCAAATGGAGCCACTTTTATGCAAAGTTTTTTTCTCTCTCATAGAGAAGATACTGCTCCAACAATATTTCATACTACGGGATATGGAGCCTCTCGTAATTCAGAGAAGGAATTGACATCACTATTACAGGGAAATCAAATTCTTGTTCCAAACCGATATTATCCAGAGGCAATGCCGCCAGCAGGATTTGAATTTTTATCAGCCTGGCAAATGGCATCGGACCAGCACAGGATCAAGGAAACCTTTAAAACAATTTATGCAGGTAAGTGGATCAGCACTGGGAAAAGTATGGGAGGAGTGACGGCATTACTTTATCGCTACTATTTTCCGGATGATGTTGATGCGACTGTGGCATATGTAGCACCCTTAATGAAGGAAATAGATGACTCAAGGTCTGAGATATTCTTTGAAAATGTTGGAACAAAAGAGTACAGGGAAAAAATAAAAGTTTTTCAGCAGATGATTTTATTAAAAAGAGATGAATTAATGCCTTTAATCGAAAATCATATTCAGGAACAGGGATATGAGTTTTCAATATTGTCGGTTGATGCAGCTTTTGAATATTCAGTTGTAGAGTTTATATTTTACTACTGGGGACAAGATCCGGATGTACGTGCTTCCATTCCAACAGAGCAGTCAGGAGAAAGCAACGATGAACTTCTTGGCTATTTACTGAAAATTTCCCCTCTTAGCGGCTTAACAGATCAAAGGATTACTTACTTATATCCTTTTGGTTATATAGGTCTTACAGAACTTGGCTCCACCAAATACATATATTCTCACCTAAAGGATCTACTTGAAACTGTTAAAAAACCATCCAATAGGGATTTTGCTCCTCCTGGAATAGAGATAGAGTTTAACCCTGATCTAATGCCGGAAGTAATCTCATGGTTGCAGAACCAGGGTGAAAAGATAATATACATATATGGAGGAAATGACTTCTGGAGTTCTTTTGCTGCTATACCTGATCCAAATCTGGATTCACTTATGATTATGCAGCCCGGTGCTAATCATGGTGTAAGAATAAATGATCTAGATGAAAGAGAAATGGTAATTCAAACTCTTAACAGGTGGTTGGATGTTTCTATAAGTCATTAAATGCTGAAATATCCTTGAGGTACTATTAGAATCGGGGAATAATTCTATCAGAATCTAAACCCGAAATGGATACTGGGTTCAAAAATTGTGATTGGACTTCCTCTCTCTATTTCATCAAAAAATCTGAAAATATTGGTGTAAGTGTCCTGTTAAAAAAAATCGAACTGTTTTGATTAAAACACTCTAATTACATCCCTCTTTTTCGATCGTATAAACAATAGATGCAATTTTCCAATTGCCACCTACCTTGATAAGGCTGAAAGAATCCACTCCACAATGACTGAACTTTCCGTTCCTGTAGAATTTGTATCTGGCCCAGACTAAGGCAATATTTTTATGAATTAATACTTTGGGGTCAAACATCTCTTCTTTATATCCATTCTTACCGGATGATAAACTTTTAATAAAATCATTATAAGAGGTTGATCTCGGATTTTTTTCTCCTTTAGAATCCTGAATAGAAAAAAAGCAGGATCCCTGAAGAACCGTTTTTTTAGCCAGATCAACATCCTTTGTCTCAATAATTTTAAAGAAATTATTAACAACTGAAATTATCTCTATTCTTTCTTTAACTGGATCCCCTGACAGGATGCTGGAGAACAGAAATAAAACAGATAAGGCTAGCCTTGAAATAAGATTGAACTTAAAATTCATAATTTTCTCCTGTCTTGCAAATTCCTGATAATGATTAACATAAAAATACCAATTTGCAATCCTACATCTAAACAATAAAATTGTCAAAAAAACAAATTGAGAGAAATGGAAAAAACAAAACTGGCCTGGCAACAAAAATTCCACTTAAATTTACTATAGTTAAAACAGGTTGATTTTTCTTTACTTTTTTATTACAATATTTGTATAGGAGTTAACATGATTGAAGAATATAAAAATATTCAGGAGTTTAGGCTATCAGCATTGAGAAAACTTAAATCTTTTGGAATAACCGGTAAAAACATTTATCTAATTGATCTATTTCCTCTATTGGAAGTGGTTTGGGCAGATGGAATAGCCCAGAAGGAAGAAGTAGACTTAGTGTGGGATTTTTTGGCTCATCATGTTAATACATTGAATCAAATAGCCGAAGATGAAGACTTTATCACATATGAAGAAGCAAAAAATTTTCTAAACACTTTTTTGGAAAAGGAACCAGACCAGGAGTTGTTAAAAACCATTACATCTTTAGTAAAACCTGTTCGGTTTACAACAGTAGATAGTCCAGTTAATGATGCTATAAAAAATTCCATTCTTAGTTATTGTATTGATATTGCAGCTGCAACTGTTAGAAAGTATCCATATCCAGTTGGCAACCGAGTTAGTATACCTGAAAAAAATTGTTTATTTGAAATTCTCGGTTCCTTTGAAAAAATTAATACTAATGACTAATCTTGCTTATTTCATCCTGTATTTATAATTAAACCTGATTTAAGTATCTTTCTCTTATCTGCTCTAAAAGTTTCTTCTCTGATAGACATATATTATTATCAGAGTTTGCTGCCTTTTCCATTAATTTATATATTTTTTTTCTATATGATATTTTTTCAGGCATTCTAATTACCAGTCTGCCACTTTTTGCCATTTCAAAAATATGATTAATCTTTCCTATATTATATCCCCATTTTTTTGCAAGTTTTTTTGCAAAAGCTAATTCAAGTTCATTTACAGTCCCATCCCGGGCTAACATAATGAGTACATTATTAAAGGCAAAATCTCTGACCTCATATAGACTGTCAAGATCCTTTATGTTCAAAGAAGCAACCTTTTCACTCTTTTGCTGCAATAAATAATTACTATATTCTATCGAATTCAACATATCATCAATTATCCACTCATTTTTTGAACTGTTTAACTCCAATCCGCAATAATTACATTCTACATTTAAGGTGTCCTGTAAGGAAACACCACAACCCGGGCAGGAATGTGCATACAGACTCCCCTTTGATCTATTAATAATCTTATCCCTTTTTAATAATAAAATTTCATTTCTTGACAATACAGAATCATCTATCTCAATTAATTCATTATTATCAAGTTTCATTCTCTTAAACGAAGATTTTATAGAAATGGCTAGAATAAGAGTCTCTTCCTGTTCAAAAGCGCCAATTAAGGAGACATCATTTAGATATAACCTATCATAAACAATATCATACTCAGAAATACTTTTTTTAAATTTCTCAAATGCAAAATCACTTGTAAACCTTCTCATAATTGCAGGTTTTTTAAGAATTTTTGCAGTTTGAATCTGTAGAAATCCATTGCTGGCCTTATCTTCAATTAGTTGAACTGAAAAACCTTTTTCTTCTGACAGGATATCTCTTATTTTTTTATTAACTTTTGCACTTTTTGAAGACAGATTGCCTTTTAGCAGGTAATCATCCGATTGAGTAATTTCTGATAATATCCAGTCATATTCAGCACTATTAACAATAGAGCTGCAAAAAGAGCAACAACTTACTTCACCCATATTTTTTGGAAGCTCAGCACCACAATTAGGACAATTATCAGAAAAGAAGATATCTTTTTCAACAGCCCCGCGTTTTTTTATAAAAGACCAGTATTCAACAAAATGTTCATACCCGCCAGAGTTTAATTTTGGATACTTTTTACTAATGAACTTATCATCAATTTCGGCTGAGATTGCAACGTCAATAACATCAAAGTCCCCGTCAGACTCAACTTTGACAATCATCATACTTTTGATTTCTAATTTTTTTATGATGTTTTTTTGATCAAGCAGGGACATCATTTTAAATTGAGTATAAAAGCGTTGATAGATCCCATCAGATATATAGTTTCTTACCCTGGCCAGATCTTGTAATTGCCATGCTGCAGATATTTCCATAAATGCTGTTTTGACTTTTTTCAAAAACAGGTCCTCGCTAAATTTAGGAGTCTTTATGATAAAATTTTTATAACTACCTGCCTGTCTATGAGTCCCATTAGACGGTAATTCATTAAAAGCGCTTGATTGAAGATTATATTTATAAGCAAGATAGACTATAGTTAAAACTACCGCAATCGCAATTATATTAAGTGGAAAAGGCAGTCTGATAAATATACGGATAACAAAATAAATGATATAACCAATTCCCCCTCCACCTTTTTTACCCCCGGCACCACCCGATCTGGCAGATAAATCTAAAAAAACAAAAAGAAAAATTATTGAGAAATAAAACAGTTTTACTCTGTTTTTATAAATCATATTATATGATTTTTTAATAAACTCGATCATTGCTTCCTTCCTTTTGAATAGTAGTTTTTGTTTTCCGATTTGGATCTTTCCATCCCAATTTTTCAAGGGTTGCTATCATATCCTCAATCAATTCTGACAAATAATTGCCTTGCCCAACATTTCTCACTATCAGATATTTTTTTCCAGTTTTTGTAAGAAGGCAAATATTGTCTTTCATTTGTCCTTCCATCTTCCCTGAACTATGTTGAGAAATCTTCATGATATTTTGAAAATTGATTTTACGGCGGGGCCCTATGCCAAAAATGCCTCCTTTTAATAAAACAGAATCTTTATCAATTTTCATAGAGCGCTTTTCAAACAAATTTATAATGAGACTTATAAACAAAGTGATGTCAATAGGCACTAACATAAGAAGAAAACCGAAACTTTCCATCAAATTTTTCTTCAAAAGTAAAATAGTAAGACCAATTAAGCCAAGTAAAGCGAAAAATATCAAAAAACTGGTTGACATATTTCTTCCCATTTTAAAAGTATAGCATTTTCTTCCATCTCTAAAAGGCTTGATTATAATCCCTGACATTTTTTTTATAGGAGAGAGCAGCTCCATCAGACATAGAACGATAAAGTATATTGTTCCCATTGCCATGACCCTTTCCGGGTGATCATACCAGAGACCACTTTCTGTCAGACCCTGGGCTTTTTTGATTGCAGCCGTAATGCCCCATTGAGGTACTGGAAGTGCCGTGAAAAACACTGAAATACCAATAAATGCAGTAGTACTATTTCTCCATTTCTTAAACTCATCTGCATGAGGCTTTTCTCCCTTCTCAGATTGAGATAATCCATATAGTTTAGCAAAGAGGAACCAGGTGAACGATATTAGGGGCCACCATTTATTGAGGCTCCCTGAAAAAAGAGCTGCAATTCCAATATATAATAAAACAAATAGAATACTATAAGAATTATTGCCTTGTAAGGATGTGATAATTAAACCGGCGACTGCATGAACTGTAAGAAATTCAATGAGCATAACAAACATAAGATTTTCCAGGGTATCGCTTCCATAAAGGTCAGGTACTCTCCATGCTTTAAAAAAAATAATCGAGGTGATAAGATGAAGAGTTGCACGGATGATATTTCCACCATAAGGCACTCCGTTTATGTAAAGATCCAGTCTTCTATTTTTTTTCAAATTAAACCCTATATACTTGATATTAGCGAGCACCAATGTGTCTCTAATATCAGTTTACCACAATCCAATTGTTTTTTCAATTTAACTTATTACTGATGAATATTTACAAAACTGAATTGAAAAAACAAATTATTAATGGTAATCTTAGATTTGAAGTTTTTAGACGCTTACAAACTTTAAAACGCTTGAAACTAAAATTGGATACAACTTTATTTCATGATATTTGAGGAGTACAATAAAGATGGTGAAAAACAAAAAATTAAGAAAATCTTTTATTATACTGATCATTATTTTAACTATTTTAATATTATTTGAACTGAGTACTAAAAAAGGATCAGCATTTAAATCATTTCTTTATAACAGCAACGAGGCTGACAAGTCTTTGAAAATAGCTACAGTAGCTTTTAAATGTGATCAGGATCCTGCAAAAAACTGTATAAAGTTAAATACTACAATAAACAAAATCAAAAATGAACATCCTGAAATAGAATTGATTGTTTTTAGCGAAACAGTACTGGGATGGTTTTATAAAGGTGAAGATACAAAAAAATATCATCAAAGAATTGCTGAGTCCATTCCAGGAAAAACTACAAAGTTGATATCTCTGGCTGCAATAAAACAAAATGTTCATATCGCATTTGGTCTTACTGAAAATTATAAAGGTAAAATTTTTAATTCATTAGTTGTCATTAACCCCAGCGGTAAAATAATCAAAGTACAACGGAAAAAGAACATTAAAAACCCGGCATTTTCATCTGGTGAAACCTCTATCTCTTTTATTAAGATAAAAGGAATAAAAACTGGTCTTGTAATTTGTTATGATATGCAAATAAGTTCTACTATAAAGGCAATTTCAAAGAATAAACCTGAGTTAATAATCTTTTGTGTTGCTGAATATGCTGATGAATGGGATAAAGATCATTCTTTTGGATATGGGTATCTTGCAAAAAGATTGAATTCTTGGTTAATATGGTCAAATCGAGTTGGACATGAGGGAAAAATATTTTGGGACGGGTTTATAGGTGTCTCAAATCCCGTTGGCGATATCTGTAAATGGACATCAAAGCAGGAAAACTATATTTTCTATGATATTGGTTTTGTCACTACTGAATTTGGATTTAAAAATTTTTTTAAAAATGTTTATATGAAAATATCAATTGGATATCACATAATCAAGAATTTTAATACTGCTATTAGATATGTTAATAATGGGGCCCCACTTAGTTTATGGATGTATTAGCAGTTTTGGGTGCTACTTATTATACTGATAGTCTTTTTGATTTTTTTCATTTATAAAATAAGGAAAAATCGATCTTGAATACTTTGTTTTTATAATAGCTATTTAATAATTATTTATTCCAAATCTATGCAATCAACTTTTTAGTGCCAAGCCAGATTTTTGAAAGAATTATTTATAGAGCGATTTTTTTGCAACTTAAAGTATAATTCTTGCGTCTAACAGTTATCATTGATTTAAGATGGGTAAATAAAGACTTTTTGGTACCAGGCAAGATTTTTATTGTATTAAAAAATTCAAATTGTTACAATGTCTTATGTAATTTGAAGATAATTGCATGGGGGAGATATGAAAAGGACATCTTTTTTAATTATAGTTTTAATATTAGAGTTGTTTTTTCAGCTCGGATGTGGGGGCAAAGAAGTCACTAAATTGTCTGAATTACAGGAAAGAAATGACATAATGTATAAAAACAATGAAGATAAACCATTTACAGGTGAAGCTATTGGGCATTACAAAAGTGGTCAGATACAATTTGAAATAAATTATAAAGATGGAAAAAAAGAAGGAAAAGCACTAACCTGGTACAAAAATGGCAGAAAAGAAATTGAGGATAATTATAGAGACGGAAAGATAAATGGGATTGGTACAGCATGGTATGATAGTGGTAAGAAGGAATTTAAAGGCAATTATAAAGATGAAAAACTCCATGGGCAGGTTTCAGAATGGAATAAGAAGGGACAGACCATACTTAATGCAAACTATATAGATGGAACCCTTCATGGGAAAACTATAATCTGGAATGATAATGGGCAGAAAATACTGGAAGGCTTTTATAAAGATGGAAAGAAAGACGGACAATTCACAGGATGGAATGCGAAGGGAGAGAAAGAATTTGAAGGCTTTTATAAAGACGGAAAGGATATTCTTGAATAAAAAAACACTAAATCGCCTATATTAGTTATCTAATATCTTTAATTTTAAAAATTTATTTCCTTCATTGCAATAAGAGATAAGCGTATATAATTGTAAAATAAATATAAATTCAGAGCTACATAGATTTTTTATTCTCAACATGCTACTATTCCGTAATGTTAAAAACTTATTTGAGATTTGAACATTTTTATAAAGGATAGAACCAAAATGCTGGAAATACTTAAGAATAAAATTTGGGACATTTTAAAAAAGAAAGATGTCTCACTGGTAATGATTTATGACAGTAGTGGTGAAATATATTGGCATAGAGGCAGAGAAATTACTGGAAAGGATGTGTTCAATGGGGTCGGTTTTTGCAAAAGTCTTATCAAAGATTCCATTGTTAGAAAAGAGAGTATTCAGCATGAAAACGTTCTGTTGAGTTATTCGGGTGATGACCTGTCCAAAACAGCAATATCATTGTCAGTGAAAAGTTTACTTATTATCCCTCTGGGCGGAGATCTTTTCCTGTATCTGGATAGTGGTTCAAGAGACCGTTTCGATAAGAGTGAATTGGATGCATTTACCCTACTGGGTGAGTTGTTGCGAGAACTGATAGGTCATCTCAGAAGCCAGGAGATAGATGGAGAAGGACTGACTGGAGATAGTGAGGCCATGCAGTCATTAAGAGAACTGATCCTGAAGTTTTCTTTTGAAGATGAACCGGTCCTATTGTTAGGGGAAACCGGGGTTGGAAAAAGTTTTTCAGCTAAGCTTATTCACAATTATTCGGGGAGAAAAGGGCGGTTTGTAAATGCAGGAGCTCCGGATATTCAGGAAAACCTGTTTGAAAGTACTCTTTTTGGACACAAGAAAGGCAGTTTTACAGATGCCTATTCAGATAGAATGGGACTTGTACAGGCGGCTGAGAACGGTACTCTCTTTATTGATGAAATTGCTGAAATCCCTATTGCTTCTCAGGCAAAACTGTTAAACTTTATTGAAACTAAAAAGTACAGAGTGCTGGGTGAGAATTTTGAACGGAAAGCAAATATTAGAATAATTACTGCTACCAATGTGGATCTGGTAGAAGCAATCCGCAGCAAAAAATTCAGAGAGGATCTGTTTTACAGATTGAATATTCTTGAACTCAAAATCCCTCCTTTGCGAGAAAGAAAAGAAGATATAAGAAATTTGGTTATGGCAAATCGAATGTTTTTAAAAGGAAAAGTCCTGAAAGATGACTTTTGGTCAGAGCTTTTGGAATACGACTGGCCGGGAAATATCAGGGAACTTTTCACTATTTTAAAACAGGCTGGAATATTATTGGATTCTCCCATCGATGGAAAAGGAGTTTCTGAATTGATAAAAAAAAGTGCCGCTAATAATCCAGCAGTCATTTCAAACAGTTCTCAAATGGATGAGAATAAGAAAATAGACGAAATGTGGAATCTGATTGAGGAAGAAAACTGTTATTGGGATGTCATATGGAGACCTTTTTTAGATAGAAAAATAGATGCATCTGTAGTAAAGGAAGTAATAAAAAAAGCCTATAAAAAAGGTCATGGAAATTTTAAAGATACGGTAAGGATTTTAAATATCGAGATGACTGATTATCCCAGGTTTATTTCCTATCTTCACAAATATAACATTCATCCGGACAACTAATATAACCACACAGTTATCTAAATAACTCCAGGGTTATTTTTTTTCCCTTTTTTAGACCAAAAACGTCTCAAAACGCACTTTTATTTTGGCATGATAATTGCCTGTATATTTTGATCTTCGTTTATTTACTAAAAGGTCAATTTTTTTAAAGGAGATATATTATGATTAAAAAGTTATTAATTATTTGTTTTGCAGTCGTAGTTTTTTTTGGTTCCCAGATATTTTCAAAAGATTCAGATCTTATAATTAGAGATGATGTTGGTAAGATTGTTTCTATAAAAAACCAGAATGGAATGATGGAAACCAAATATTCTTATTACAAAAGTGGAGATCTGAAAGAGAAAGTTGAAATCCATGACGGTGAATATCATGGCAAACTTATTTCCTGGTATCCAAATGGAAATAAAGAGATGGAAGTTGACTTTAAAAATGGCATTTTAAATGGTAAAGCAGTTGTCTGGTTTAAAAATGGAAACATAAAAATGTTTAGTGAGTTTCTAAATGGCGATCATCATGGAAAATTAATTGTGATGACAGAGAACGGTAAAAGATATTCTCAGACAATATTTAGAAACGGAGAAATTGCCCATCTATCATTCTAAAAATAGTAACTTAAAGTAATTAACATTAGCATTGCATTCAAATTCGTTCCTTAAAAATAATATAGCGGCCCGGATTATCCGGGTTGTTATATTCCAAAGAAATCCATAAAATAAATTATCACTTCCTACGGCTTTTAAAATATCAGTAATTTTTTATTGTATAATTCCAAGCTTTTTTTGGTGGAGACCAGATTTTTATTTATTTATAAAATACTTTTTTTGCAACTAAAAGAATAATTCTAGCGTCTAACGGTTATAATTTATTTAAAATTGAGAAACAAAGGAGAGTTTATGTCTAAGAAATTAATTTTATTATTTATACTTATGTTTATTACTGCCTATATCTATTCAGTAGTTGAACTCCCTGATAAGCCTTCTAAGGGAATATGGGATTTCAAAATGAAAAAAATCTGGAAAATTGAAAATATTGGAAATCTTCCGATTGGATCAATCCAGAATGTTAAAATTGGAAAAGATGGTAGAGTATATCTAATTGATCGAAAAAATTTTAAAATTGGAATATATACAAAAGATGGAAAATTCATAAAATCCTTTGGAAGAAAAGGGGAAGGACCTGGAGAAATTAAAGAATTTTTTGGCGGAAACCAGCTCTTTTTAACTGAAAAGAGTTTGATCATTGCTGACAGAACCAGAGTTCATTATTTTAGCAAGGATGGGGAGTATGAAAAAACGGTTATTATCCCATCCAATATTCCAGTAAGTAGAATAATTAGCGAATCTCTTTATATATCCGCCCCTTCTGTTATAAGAGACCTCCGGAAAAAAGAATCACAAATTATTATTTATGATACAGTTAAGAAAACAAAAAAAATAATTGCCAAGTTTAATCCCTTTAAAAAAGCATCAAGTACACAGACTATTGGTGGGAATGCTACAACAATTAGAATTACAATCGGAGATATCACTCCAATGATGGTTCTTGGATATTCTGATAATATACTTTATTATGGAATGAATACTTTATATAAGGTTCATTATATTAATTTAAAGACAAATAAAACCGGTTCCTTCTCAATTTCCAATAGAAAGCCGAATCCTGTTTCCGATGAATACAAAAACGAATTGAAAAAAGAGTTAAATGATATACCTCCAGCTATGTTAAAAAAAATTATAGATGGACTTCCTAAACATGCATCCTTTTTTTACAGAATTATCACCGGCTTAAATAGTAATCATATTTATTTGCCAGTTTCAAATCCTGATTCAAAAAACAGTAAACAGATAGATATTATTAACAAAAATAACAGTTTTTTATATAAAGCTTTTATTAATATTGAAAAGGATTCTGAAATAAACCTTATTAAATTTACAAAAGATTTTCTATATCTGGCTGTCCTTGACGAAGAGGGGGTTGAAAAATTAGTAAAATATTCAATCACTATTCCTGAATAAATTATTATTTCAATTTTTGAAAAAAGTCCCTAAATAACACTTTTTGGTGCCACACTTTTTGGTGCCAGGCCAGATTTTTTCTGTCATATTTGCAACTTTTCCCATAATATCTGCGTCTAAAATATATTATATATATTTTGATAATTTTAAATATAAAAAACACAACCTATAGTGGTTTGTTTTTATATACCTGATGAGCTGGAAGTAATAGCCCATAAGAATGAAAAGGAAAGAATATGCAGAAACACATTCAGATTTTAATGATTATATTTATGGTATTGTTTTATTTTATGACACCTCTAAACGCTGTTATTAAAAATGTTGACAAACCTGCCAGGGGGAAATGGGATTTTGGTTTAAAAAAAATATGGTCCGTAAACAGTGCTGGAAATAATCCACTTGTAAATGTTCAAAATATCCAGGCGGATGAACAGGGCAATGTGTTTTTTATGGACCGGAAATACCAGAAAATTGCAGCATTTGATCCAAACGGCAGGCAATTGGTCTACTTTGGAAAAATTGGTGAAGGTCCTGGCGAAATCCGCCGTATGATACAACTTTATTTACAGGGTCCTAACATCATAATCGAAGAGAGAGGTGGAAGGCTCCATTACTTCTCTAAAAAAGGGCAATATATCAATACTCTCCGTTTCAATCCCCGCAGCGAGATTAAGGGATTTGTCGAAAACTTTAAGTTTATTTCTATCCTCTCAAACTTTGGAACCAAAGCAGAAAAGGAAAATGAAAACCTGGTAACCTACGATATTAAAGAAAAAAAGTCTACTGTTATTACTTCATTAATACCTGAAGAAGTGATACATGCTTCAAATGGATCGGGTAAGGATGATTTTTATATAGAAGTTCATATTGCTGAATTAACACCATCGGTCATTTTCGGTACATCCGGATCATCGGTGTTTTTCGGAAAGAATGATCATTATATTATTAAAAAAATGGATTTTTCCGGCAAAGAGTTAATGTCATTCTCAATAGAAGGTCGTCTTGCAAAAAGTGTACTTAAGAAAGACAAAAAAAAGATGTTGAGAAAAGATCTCCCACCTCAAATTTTAAAGTCTCTGTTGAAAAGCCTGCCAAACCAATGTACTTTTTTCACAAAAATACATATTGATCAAAAAGGGCTGATTTATGTTTACACTTCAAATATATTTAATAAGAAGATTCAGGAGATAGATATCTTCTCTCCTTCGGGTCAATATCTGTATAAATCTACAATTACTTTTCCCGGAGGGCTCACGCCAGTTCTATCCCCGGTCTTTGCAGGCAATCATCTCATTGTTTTTGCTGAAGATGAAGAGGCTGAACGGAAACTGATAAAATACAAGATTAACAGGGTAAAATAAGTTGGAATACATTCCATCCTGATTTATTAATATTTTTATTCTGGATTTGTTGTTCTTACATTGTATTTCTTAGAAAATCAAACGCACCTTTTCTTAAATTAATCCCATATTCCAGAAATGCTTTTAAACATATCCAGAAAAAAAAGTAAAGAATACTTATGCTTTGAAACAAATAAATTATGGTGGATTTTCCAATTATTTCAATGATCTTTTATATGCAGGAATACCGGTAATATGCTCCCCTAAGACCAGAGTATGTATATCATGTGTACCCTCATAAGTTTTTACTGATTCCAGATTGCACATATGCCTTATAACAGAATATTCCAGAGATATGCCATTTGCACCCAGCATATCCCTTGCCTGCCGGGCAATGTCCAGTGCCATAGAGACATTATTGTATTTTAACATGGATATCTGCACATTACTGCTTTGCCCTTTATCTTTGAGTTTTGCAATCTGCAGAGCAAGAAGCTGCGCCTTCGTTATTTCGGTAAGCATATGGGCCAACTTTTGCTGTACAAGCTGAAAGGCTGCTATTGGTGCATCAAACTGCACACGGTTCTTGGTATAATCCAGAGCTGTCAAATAACAGTCCATTGCTGACCCGATAGCTCCCCAGCCGATTCCATAACGTGCCTGATTTAGACATTTCAATGCGGATTTAATGCCTATGGCCTTTGGTAAGCAATTACTCTCCGGTACCTCTACATCATCAAATACCAGCTCAGAAGTTATAGATGCACGTAAACTCGCCTTATGCTTAATATCAGTACTGGTATATCCTTTCTGGCCTTTTTCGACTAAAAAACCCTGGATTCCCTCGTCAGTACGTGCCCAGACAACAGCAACATCCGCAATTGTCCCATTTGTAATCCACATCTTGGAACCATTCAAAATCCAATGATTCCCTTTTTTTTTAGCATTAGTCTTCATTCCACTCGGGTTTGACCCAAAATCCGCTTCAGTTAAGCCAAAACATCCGACTTTATTTCCCTTGATAAGATCAGGCAGCCATTTTTCCTTCTGTTCTTTAGTACCAAATGTATAGATAGGATAAATAACCAGAGCACTCTGAACAGAAACAAAACTTCTATACCCGGAGTCACCTCTCTCAAGTTCCTGCATCATCAGGCCATAGGCAATATTAGAAATTCCGGCTCCGCCATACTCAGTCATAGTTGCACCAAAAAGCCCCATATCCCCCATCTTTTTAATAAAATCAAGAGGAAACTCACCCCTTTCATAAAAATCAGCTATCATAGGCTTTCCCTGTTCTGTGACAAAATTATTGATAGTCTGACAAATCATCCACTCTTCCTCAGTCAGTGATTCTTTTATCTTTACAAAATCAACAAAAAAACTCATTATCGCCTCCATCCAGTTTAATTGATAAAATCAAATTTGATATTATTCCCATTCCATTTTATTGTCAAGATAAGCAATCGGTTAAGGAATTTAACTGAATATTCAAGCCCTTTGAAAACCAGTGTATCTGCCCTATTTTTATTCGAAGACTCTTTATTTACAAAAACCGTTTAATTCGAGTATAATTTTATATAATGGATGGCGAAAAATTTAGAAAAATCATACAATCAGGAACAGGTGATTATGGATCAGAAATCTGGTTTTTCTTAAGAGAGCTCGCTCAAAACAGCAGGGATGCTGATGCAGATTACATTAGAGTAACGACCGGTTATCTCAATAATGACACTGAATTTATCCGCTTTGAGGATAATGGAATCGGAATGTCAAAGAATCATGCAGATGATTACCTCTTTAAATTATTTGCTTCTAGTAAAGAAAATCAGGGAAATTCAATTGGGAAATATGGAATTGGTTTCTGGACAGTATTGAAATTTGAGCCATATAAGATAATAATTGAGTCAAAATTCAAAAAAGAAAAATGGGCTATTCAATTAAACACAAAACTGGAAATTGAACCGATACCGACCACAATAAAAAAATGTGGGACAATAATAACCTTATTAAGAATTGGGAAATTTGATAAACCGGAAAAATATATTAATACGGTAAAGACCGAAATAATAAAGTATTGTAAGTATTTGACAAAGAAAAAAGCATTTAAACCCTTACCTGTTATATTTAATGATGAATTAATAAATCAAAAAATGGAATTGCCCGGAATACTTTCAAAAAAAATAGATAATAAGAATCTGGAAGGACTTGTCGGGCTTGCAAAAGAGCCAAAGATAATGCTTTATGCAAAAGGCCTGCCTGTATGGACAGGTTCTGTATTAAGTGATTTAACCGATCATTCAAAAAATAGCAAGGCAAGGTTTGAAACAGGAAAGGGACTTGCACCTGTATTTTTATTAAATAGTTCCAATCTTGACATTAATTTTTCAAGAAATGTACCAATCGACAATGCAAATTTAACAAAAATGATCAATATTGCAGAAAATGAGTTATCAAAATTGATTTTCAGTTTTATCAAGTCAACAACTCCCTGGTCTTTATTTTATAGTTTAAATGAAATTATAAAAAAAACTATAACCGGGATAAAAAAATCTCTTTTTCTTAAACTACTTATTGTACTTGTTTTTTTGATACCGTTGGAGATATATTTGTTAAATTATTTTTTTTCAAAGAACGGTTCAGAAAACATATCCAAATCTGATTTAGTTGAGCTTGGCAGATCAAATCCCGGCAATAAAGCAAGCTCAGCGTTATCTGTAAAAGATGAGCCCTATTCTGGAGCATCAGTACAATTGAGCAAAGACTCAGATATAATCAGTATTTCTTATACACCAAAAAACAGGGAATTATTTAAACTCTATCCTGCAAATATATATGATACAAAAAGAGGTTTTGTCTATACTGCTCCTGACCTTTTAAATATACTAGACTCACAATCAGAAAAAAAGGGAATAACCTTTCGGATAGAAAACGCTCAAGCTGGAAAGTCTTTTTTATTAAGTAAAAATAATTTCAGAATAGACATAGATAATATAAAGATAAATGGTAAAATAATTGACAGAAATTTATTAGAATACTTTGATGATAATTCAATGCAAATTAATCTGACTAATGATAAGAATTTAATTGAATATAAAATATATCCGTTAAAGAACAAAAACATATTGTCAGAAACCAATAGAAGTAAATATCTGAAACTTCCTATATCTTTGACAATACCAGACCCATTATTAACCAGGTTAAAAGCAATTGAAAACCAGAGTATAATGGAAAAAATAGAAAAAATTGAAGTTTTAACAAGAGAATTGCTTAAATATGATAGTTCAGAAAATATTATTGAGCAATATCGCCTGGATCAGAATTCCAATTGGTTGACCAGGGTATTAAGAATAAAAGCGGGTGATTGTGATGTTATAAATGGCGTAAATACATTACTATTGAGAAAAATACAAATACCTGCAAGACTTGTTATTGGGTTCATAGGAAAAGATGGAAAAATAGATTCCAACTTACATGCATGGACAGAATATTACAGAAATGGGTGGCAGACGATAGATGTATCAACCATAATTCAACCGCCTGTAAATAATATACAAAAAACTCAAACACAAAAGAAGTTGATATCTCCAGGGAATGAGATAAAGGATAATGAAACTTCAGATCAAAACGGTATTGTGCAGATCATTCTTATTGTTTTTTTTGTTCTCTTTTTTGTGTTTCTATTTATCTTCATACTAAAACTTCAAAAAAATAAAAAAACCAAGAAGAATATCGACACAATGACAAAGAGTTTAAGTGAAATAGCTGTAAATGCATTAATTTTCCCCGAAATATGGAAATCAATGTATGTCTGGAACTATAAATTTATCCCAACTATTGGGAATAAATACATTTCTTTAGCAAATATTCTACATCAGGCAAAACAGGGATTTTTATTTAAGAGCAGTGATGACAATCCTTTACTAAGTAACAACAGCATAAAGAACCTGTTTATCCTTGATATTAATGACAGATATTATTCAAATCTTATTATGACAATTCCTGGAATTATTGACCTTGATGGCATAAGAGATTTAGAAATAAAAAAAATTGAAGAAACAGAGATTATAGATCCAGAAATAAGAGCTCTCTTAAAACAAGCTGAAGCATTATTAGATAAAGCTACAAACAGTATGCTAAAAGTTTTTATATCTTCTAATTTCAACAAACAATCCTTCATGAATATTAAATTAAGCAAATATATTTATCCCAATTTAGATCAGTTTGTTCTTATTAACCCGGAATGCTGCATTATAGACGATTTTATTAAAGATTCGTCAAGAAATATAAAATATTTAATATTTAAATTTATTGAAAAAATATTAGAAAATTTTGATCTTCAGCAAAGTGAAATAATTTTAATCAATAAGAGAATATCAAAACTACTTTTAAAAATGGAAATATGAACAGACAACATTTAACAGTTGACGCAGGTGCTCATTTAAGAAAATTAGCCTCAAATTATTATAGGTCTGAAGTATTAAATATTATTGAATTGATCAGGTCTTCATTAAAGAGAGGTGGATCAAAAGTTAAATTAAGACTTGATAAAAGAACTATCATAATCGAAGATAATGGAAGTGGAATCTCTAAGGAACAGATAGTAAAACTAAAAAACATAGCAGACTTAAATAGATCTCAGATGGAAAGAGAAGATGAAATTCTTTCATTCATCAAAGAATATGGAATTGATATTCTTGTGATTTTTTCATTTTTGCCTTTAGATATAAAAATTGAAAATAATTGTAATAATGAAGAAGATAAAATATTTATAAAAGAAACAGGTCTTTTTTCAGAGAAGAACAAATCGGTTCAATCCGGTACAAAAATTATAATAAAAAGAAAATGCGAAGATCTAAAAATTGAAAACAGGATCATAACTGAATATTGCAGAAATATTGGTGACAAAATTGAAATAAATGGAAAACCGGTCATAAAAAGAACTATAATTCAAAACATGATAATATCGGTTAATACCAGCAAAACTACCGATGATAAAAGCATTGAAATAGGCATTGCAAAAATAGGAAGCCTATGTAAACTCTGGACATTAAATGCTGGAATACCCATTTCGGTAAAAACTTTTCCAGATATAAATGGATATATTTTTGAGATCGTAAAAGGCATTGCATCAACAGACACAACTAAAGAACTCTCAAAATTTGCAGAAAAACTCTACTTCCACCTTGTTAATAATTATAACCTCTATCCTAAAGAGATAAAACAAAGAATAAAAGAACTTATCTATAAACATTATAAGATTACTACAAACCCATTATTTATTAATAAGTTAAATTCATTTAATATAATTGGAAATATCAAAGGCATTAGTGTAGATCAGTTAAAAAATATTGCAAAAAACAAAAAAATTTACGGTGTTTTAGACAGAAAGGAATTGAAGGGAACTGATACTATTGGAAAAATTATTTTGCTTTTAGACCAACTTGACATAGATCTGTTAGTAAACAGTTTCAATTTCAACATTATTTTCCTTCAACATCAGTCAAATAAAATCCATATTAAAGAGAAGTTCATATTCAAATTAATCAAAATAATAAAAACCCTTATTTCAAAAAGAATGTTAAACAGAAAAAAACATTTTTCATTGTCTGAAAACGAGATTATTTTTATCCGGGAGATAGATTCATATCTATCAAAAAACGAACATTTTAAGGCTCTATACCCACAATCAAAAGGAATTAAAGTTAAATTAGTTAGTCAAAAGCTTTTAGTCCCGGCTATTACAACTATATCTGATGAATATATAAACATATTTATAAGTAAAAGGCATAAGAGAGTGAAAAAGGCTATCGAACTCTATAAATCTGATAAAAGAGATCTGGAATGGCTGCTTCCCCAAATTATATATTAAACTGATTGTTTAATGTATATAGATTTGATGCATAACCTAAATTTTTAATCAAAACCTACTGCAATGCTCAATATGCCCATTCTAACTACATAAACCTCAATCACCTTCATTTCAAAATAGTGAAACTATTATTCATTCGATTTAATCGCTTTACTTGTTATAACGATCATCTTGAGCATTTCGTGACAATTTTGATGAAAACTTTAGGCATAAAAGAATATTTGATATTTAATATTTTTTATGTAAATATGTTAAATTAGATGACTTATTAGGAGAAAACCAATGAATGAATTCACCTTTTATCAACCTACTAAAATTGTTTTTGGCAAAGGAAAAGTCAATGAGTTAAAAAACAATATTCCTGATCATGTCAGAAGAATTATTATTGTCACCGATAAAAATTTAATTAAAAACAACTATTTTTGCAATTAGCTCTATTATCTAAATTTTATTTTCCCCAATAATATTATTTAAATTTTATAAAATTCGAATTCTTTACTTTTTTTTTAAGATATGGTATAATATATATGAATTTAGGTTTAAAGCTTGTATAGTTTTTTTGAAAGTTACAAATACATCAGGTTATTGCAAAGCGATCTTACCGGCGGTAGCATATCATAAAATATTTTGTATTAAAATGGATAGTAACTTTGAAAATATAATGACCAACTATCAGAACTTGCTTATTCATCTGGATTAAGGCGAAGTGAATTGCTGAGTATTAAGGTCTTTGATATTGATTCTGAAAGAATGGATATAAACATTTTAGGTGCAAAAGGAAAGAAAGGTAGAATATCTTTACTGTCAGAAAATACACTTCAATTATTAAGAAAATATTATAAAGAATATAAATCTAAAAAATATCTTTTTGAGGGACCAAGCGGGAAAAAGTATTCACCAACAAGTGTAGCTAATATTTTAAGAAAGACCATATTAAAAGCTGGAATAAAAAAAACAGTAACACCTCATATGTTTAGACATAGTTTTGCTACTCACTTGCTTGAGCAAGGAACAGCTTTAAGATATATTCAAGAATTACTAGGTCACAAAAGTTCTAAGGCAACAAATTTTGACGTTAGTCTCTATTAAAAACAATTGTATGATACAAAGAAAATTTATACTCAAAAAAATTAAGGACTGGGCAAAAGAAGATACTAACATTCAATCTATTGTCATAATTGGTTCAACTAGTAGAGAATTGAAAAAGGGAGATAAATATTCAGATATTGATATTATTGTTTTTGCTAATAACGTTAATAGATATAAAGAACAAATTGATTGGATTGATAAAATATGTAACCCTATTTCTTTTTATGATGGATTAGAGGTATCTAAAGGTATTTTTGTTAAAAGAGTTTTTTTTGAAAATGAAGTTTCTGTTGATATTACAATACTAAAGTATAGTTCATTACTATCAATGTATTTATATACATTTTTTTACGAAAGCATATTTATTAAAATGATTAAAAAAGAAAAGAAAAAACAAATAGAAAACAGAATACTTCATTTTGCATATTATTTACATAGAGGATTTTATTTTATAATGGATAAGAAAAATTCTAAAAATAAAATAAATAAAATTTTACAGAAATTTTGTTATAAAACAGAGTTTTCTTTTGAATTAATCAATCCGGAAATAATAATACATAGATTTTGGCAAAATGCATATAGAATGGCCGTAAAATTAAAGAGAAAGGAATTGTTTACAGCTAGAATAGAATGTGAAAGCCCTATGAAAAAAGATTTACTTAGTTTGATTGAATTATATACAAAATATATAAAAGGTGACAATTTTGAAACTTGGCATAAAGGAAGGTATATTGAAAAATGGGCTGATCCATTGATAGTTAAAAGACTTGAATTCATATATGATAGTAACAATATTCAAAACACATGGAAATCTCTTATAAATACAATTAATTTATTTAAATATGTATCAAGCTTAATAGAAAAGGCGCCAAAGTTTATTTTAATTAATAATCCCCAAGCATATTTTAATAAATGGATTATAGATATTAAAAACAAATGTGAACATGAAGAAGACTTTACAATAAAAAAATGAAAAAAACAATTATTTTTAATCTGGTTTATAAATTTTTAATCAGAGGGGTAATATACTTTATTAGTATTATTCCACTTTCAATATTATTAACCATTGAATATGAGAGTAATATTCTATTAAAAATCTTTTTGCTTTCGTTTTCAATAGTAACTATCCCTTTTATAATTATATTTTTCACATCTCTACTATTGTTTCAATTTTCCAAAGTAAAACCAGGTACTTATCAAATCTTTTCAAAAGACTATTATTTGTGGCTCAAAAGAGATGTTATTTTGGAAATAATAAATTCTTCATACTTTCTTAATAACATAGTAATGAGATTAGATTTAATTAAAATTATGTATTTTAAACTGATAGGTGTACAAAACATTATAACTACGATTTTTGCACCTAATGTTAGGATACTTGATGCTGATAAGTTCGTGTTTGGAAACAAAATATTCATTGGTTATTCAAGCTTTTTAAGTGCCCATATAATTAAGGGAAATAAATTAATATTAGGTGTTACACATATCGGTAACAATGTTAAAATAGGCTCTTTTTGCCGCATAGCTCCTAATGTTAAAATAGGCGATAATTCTTTAATAGATTATAGTGTTGAAATAGGACTTAATTGTAATATAGGCAACAATGTTAAAATATTTGGTAGTACAAAATTAGATGATAATGTTACTATTGAAGAAAATGTGACTATTGGAAAGGATTGCGTAATAGGACGAAATACAATCATCAAAAAGAAAATTATTATCGGTTCACATTCGAAAATTGCTTCCAGAAAGAAAATTGAAAACAGTTTACCTGAAATGTCTAATATAAATTAAAAAATAATGAATGTAAAATTTACAATGCCTTTTAATGGCGATAAAGAACTTATTGACAAATCAATTAGTAATTACCCAAATTATATTGATAGTTTTTATGGTAGTTTTAAAATTGGCAATTATGGTGGTGGTAGAGCTTTAAAAAATAATTACTTATTCTCAAAAGAAGAAATTAGAATAATAATCCACAAGCTTGAAAACGAAAATATTACTTTTAATTATGTCATTAATAATGGAAATTTATTAAATCGAGAATTTTCAAAAAACTATCTATCTGAATATAATAAATTTCTTAAATTATTAATTAGGCAAGGTATAAAATTAATAACTCTATCCAATCCATTCTTAATTGAATATACCAAAGATAATTTTCCTGATATTAAGATTTCTGGTTCAGCTAATCTAAAAGTACGTAGTTATGAAGAGGCAAAGTATATATTAAATATCGGTTGTGACGAACTAACTTTACACTATGATATTTTAAAAAATTTTGCAGAACTTAAAAAGATAAAAAAGTCTTTTAATGTAAAAATTAAACTTATTGCTAACGATTTATATATTAAAGACTGTCCTTGGCAGAAAGGACACACAAGAATGCAAAGTGCTCACGGTAGAAATAATGGTTTCAATACTCCATATTTCAGTTATTATAGAAACAAATGTGTCAATATTAGAAATTTTTTCCCAAATGAAATTTATAAAGCTATGTGGATAATACCACAAAACATTACTAAATATATAAATATAGGATATAACCATTTTAAGTTGTTAGATAGGCTTGCCTCAACAGAATGGAACCTACGTGTTTTAAAAACATATGTAGAAATGCAACCTGTAAATAACATTGAAGAAATTCTTGGCACATATGGTAGAAGTCATACAACAAATATTCCAGATTATTCCGTTAGTAATATACCATACCCTATAAACATATTAGAAGCAATTCCAAAGATTGACAGTAAAGTTTCTAATAAAAAAATTATTGATTATTGGTATAGTGATAAACATAATCAGATTTGTGGTAGTTGTTCTTTATGTGATAAATTAGTATCAGAGAATATTGTTTATCCAATTGAACTTAGAAGAAAAGCTATTGAAAATAATAAAAAATGGCAATCAGAAATAACTAAACTATCTTTTATTGAAAAATTAAATAATTCAAAAATTAAAAGAATTGAATACAAATGAAAACCAAATATTTATTACCTTATAAGAACAATACTGGATACTTAAATAAAATACCAAAGAACAGTATTTTGTTTAGTCGGTCTTTTAATGACTTTCAAAAAGATTGTCTAATATTTAAACAGTCAAACAATCAATTATTAAGCATTGACAAAATTCCCTCAATAAAAGAGGCAGGTTTCAAACTATGCTACGTTTATGATATGTTTGATTTTGAAAATAGGGAGTTTTCAATTCAGGGTTTCAAAATAATAAATAAGGATATCAAACAAATTATTGATATTGGCTATGATTATATTTTAGTTTCAAATCCATTTGTAATAGAAATCTTAAC
Organism: uncultured bacterium; assembly: GCA_965371805.1. GTDB lineage: Bacteria > Acidobacteriota > Aminicenantia > UBA2199 > UBA2199 > JAOZTV01. Next base: position 31,095 of record CBDUZW010000056.1, read on the forward strand.
CAATGAGTACAAAAATGATATTAATGTTATTGTCTCAGCAAATTTAGAAATAAATAGTGAAAGAGGAAAATTGTTTTTTGATGTTTTAAATGATATTACATCAATATCACACATTATTATTTCTCATAATCACTTAAATAAAAGCAAAATGAAAAGTATCTGCAATATATTTCCAACTTCAATAAATTTCATTTTAGAAATTGATAGATTTGTATCAAATAACCAAATAATTCATGAACATTACTATAATGTTTTATATGGTTATTATAATGTGGAATCTATAAGTTATTTAAAACATTTTATAACGAAGAATATTGCTTATTCTAAATCTTCACTGGATATGTATTATGGTAGTAAATTCATTTATAAATTTGGTGAATTATCTATAAATTGTGATACAATTCTTGATAATATAAATTATTTTGAAAATAACGAAATTAATAAAATTAATATAATTGATAAATTAATCTTTTAAATATATAAATATTTTATAGGAGGAAAAAAAATGATTATTGCTATTTTTAAAAACCAGTTAATTGAAAATTCAGTAAACACTTTTTATTCAAAAACAGATTCACTTTGCTCATATTTAAAAAATTCTGTATCTAAAAAGGTATCTTTAAAAAAACATTTAATTTTGACAACTTTTTTCGATGTTGTACAAAAAAAAAAATGCTATTATCCTGTCCAGATAACTTCGGAGTTAGTGTCCAGAATCATTGGAATATGTAATGAACATTGAAATTATTATTTTTGATTTCGATGGTACGCTTGCAGACACTCAAAATAGTATTCTTCAAACAATGAAATTAGTAGCTGAAAAGTTAAATATTGAAAAAATTGATGAAGGCTTTATAAAAAGTCTGATAGGTTTACCTTTGAGTACAACTTTTCAAAAGGCTTTTCTACTTGATGAGGAATTACTTCCAAAAGCAACTTCTATATACAGACAACATTATAATAATATTGCAATAGAAACAATTTCTCTTTTCAAGAATGTAAAAGATACTTTATTTAAATTACAAGAAAGAGGTATTAAACTAGCTGTTGCATCAAGTAAAGGAAAAGTTTCATTAATAAAAATTTTAAAGAAGCATAATATTTGTGATATTTTTTCTTTTGTTGGTGGTGAAGAAGATGTTAAAAATAAAAAACCCGCACCTGATATTGTTAATCTAATTTTAAATAAAACAAATGTTTCTCCTGATAACTGCATTGTTGTTGGTGATACCGTTTTTGATATTGAAATGGGACAAAGGGCTAACACATTAACTTGCGGTGTTACATATGGTAATAATACAAAAAAAGAACTTCAAAGTTTAAAACCAAATTTTATAATTGATGATATGAGTGAAATACTAAATTTAATATAAACATGCTAAAACAACGGCTATACGTAATGCGTGTAAAATGCTAAATTTGAACATTGTAACAATAAATAAAATTTGTAGTAAACTGAAAGTGTAATGTTGGGTAAAATTGCACATTTAGGGCAAATATGTCATAGAAAATATAAATTTTTAGAAAATTGAATATTTCTGAATTTAATTTAATATACTTGAAATATTGTTTCTATCTTGTCTTAACTGAATAAATTTAATGTGTTTTTATATGATATAGGTATAGATATATCATGTTTTTGTAAGATTATATATAAAAAAATATAAGAAAACTTTTACTTCCAGAATTTATAAGTACAGAATTTGACTAAAATGGGAACAAATATTTAAGCTAGAGTGTTGATATTAAATTAATTGTAGGTTTTTCTGTGACATATTCCCCCTAAATGTGCAATTACACCTAACTTAGTATTTCTTGCAATTTATATAAAGGTTGTTTTTCTTATAAACCTATGAGGTAATATAGACAAACTTGTTTTTTTTTCATAATTTATCCAGTTTCCTGACTAAGTTTTTTCCATATGGGTACTATCATAATAAATGTTAAAATTGCAGCCAATGAATCTGCAATTAGAAAAGAGTTCCATATTCCTGCTAATTTGAAAAATTTTGGTAAAATCAGGACTAGTGGAATTAAAAATAAAACCTGCCTTGACAGTGAAAGTATAAAAGACGGAAGTATTTTTCCTAAAGCCTGGAATACAGCAGATCCAATGATCTGAAATCCAACTAACGGCATTGCAAGAACAGCAACTCTTAATGCATCTACACCAATTTCAATGACCTCTTTATTATTTGTAAACAATGTCATGAGCTGCCTTGCAAAGAAAAATAGAATTATGACTCCAATAGTACCCGCTATCATTGCCCAAATAATTGCAATTTTCATAGATTCTTTTACTTTATTATATTTTTTTGCCCCAAAATTGTACCCTACGATGGGTTGAATGCCCTGAGCAATTCCTACCATTGGGGTCATAGTGAGCATACTCAAACGGAATAGAATACCAAAGGCAGATATTGCAAAATCTCCTCCATAAGTAGCAAGAGTCTGGTTCATTACTGCAACCAGGATACCACCTGATGCCTGGCGTGCAAATATACCAGCTCCAATGCCAAATAACTCTTTTAGAATAGATAGATTGGGCTTAAGATATTTTAATTTTAGATATAGATTACTTTTTTTTGATAAAAAATAATAAAACAGAAATGATGCAGTAATAATATGTGCTGTAAATGTTGCCCAGGCAGCTCCTTTAATACCCATTTTTAAACCAAAGATAAATATTGCATCTAAAACTATATTTGTTGTTCCACCAATGATCATTATAAGCATAGCAACTTTTGCGTGGCCATCTGCACGAATTAGATTGTTCAAAGCCACTGAAATTCCTACCAGAAAGGTACCTAATATGATGATTTCCATATAAGCTTTTGCATAAGGAAGGATTGTTTCCGTTGCTCCAAATATGAAGAGAAGGTCATCAATAAAAATCGAGCCAAAGATTGTAATTGGAATTGAAAGGCATAATATTGCAAATATAACATTACCTAATGTCATATTTGCTTTTTCTATGTTATTACTGCCCAGACTTCGCGAGACCAGTGAGCCTCCTCCAATGCCAATCATTTGACCAATTGCCATAATGATCATTTGGATCGGAAAAACAATAGTGATTCCTGCAATGCCTAGTGAACCAACACCCTTCCCAATAAAAATTGTGTCAACAATATTATATAATGCCATAAAGACCATTCCTATCATTGCTGGCAATGACATTTTTAATAAAATTTTTGGAATATTATTTGTATCTAAGACATGTTTCATTTGTGAATTATAATGATTTATATGGTATTGTCAAGAAATTAGTGAAAATTGAGATTTTTTACTAAATGGATTCTATTAAACATTTAGGGTAAATTCCCCATGGGCTTTTTAGTTGATTTTAATAGGAAAGAATCTTTTTTAATTTTAAGGATATAACATAGCTTTTTATGTTTTTTTCTCATATGAAGAGTTCTCTTAAGTCATTTTCAAATGAATTTAAAATATTATCTATTCAAAAAGAAGTCTTTATTGAAAAAGGTAAACTAAAAAAGTTTGATATATTATTAGAGAGAAAATAGTTTAAGCAAAATTTTTGTTTGGCCGAATACCTTATATGAATGAGCAATTATCTGTAAATACTGAGCGTATAAAAATAGTTATACGAGCAGCGTTGTTTTTTTCAGTTTTACTATGGGACCCCAAATAGGATAAAAAAAATATTATAAAATGGAAATCAAATTATCAATAAAAAAAATAAATGATTGGGGAATCGGAACCTACAAAAAACCAGTTATTATAGCAGGACCATGCAGTGCAGAAACAGAAGAACAGGTTTTGGAAACAGCACAAAAACTAAAAAGTCAAGGCCAAAATATATTCCGAGCAGGAATTTGGAAACCTCGCACCCACCCTAATTCATTTGAGGGTGTTGGAAATATTGGACTTGAATGGCTAAAAACAGTTAAAAAAGAAACAGGAATGCTTGTCTTAACTGAAGTCGCTAATATAAAACACGTATACGATGCATTGAGAACAGGAATAGATATGCTATGGATTGGTGCGCGTACAACTGCAAATCCTTTTGCTGTTCAAGAAATAGCTGATGCTTTAAAAGGATTAGATATTCCTATATTAGTGAAAAATCCTGTAAATCCAGATGTGGAGTTATGGATTGGGGCTATTGAACGATTAAATAAAGTAGGATTGACGAAAATTGGAGCCATACATAGAGGCTTTTCAAGTTACGAAAAGAGTATTTATAGGAATATTCCTCAATGGCAAATTCCGATTGAACTAAAAAGAAGAATTCCAAAAATTCCAGTTTTTTGTGATCCAAGTCATATAGCTGGAAATAGATATTTACTTCAATGTTTATCGCAAAAAGCCCTTGATCTCAATTTTGAAGGTTTAATGATTGAATCGCATACTGATCCTGATAACGCATGGAGTGACGCAAAACAGCAAATCACACCAGAAGAATTAAGAAACTTAATAGATAAGCTTATTATTCGTGATGTTAAACCAAACGGTATTTCATTAGATACTCTTGAGATTCTTCGTTATAAAATAGATCATTGCGATAATGACTTAATACGAATTCTAAAAGAAAGAATGGCAATTGTTAATTTAATTGGGCAATACAAAAAGGAAAACAACATGACTATTCTTCAACCAAATAGATGGGATGAGGTTCTCTCAGTTTGCATTGATAAAGGAAAAGAACATGATTTAAAATCTGATTTTATTGCTAAACTGTTCAAAATCATTCATCAAGAATCAATTAATAAACAAACAGTAATTATGAATGAATGAATAATTATTTATTGTCTAGGCAAAGAATGGGTAGTGTAAAATAGTCTGTGTAATTTTTTTTAAATATACTAAAATATTTAAGAAGGTTTAATGTGGGCTTAGACAAAAAACTGGTGAGTCGACCAGGGATTTTCACCCCAGCCTCTCTTAGAACGGTACGTG
>CBDUZW010000057.1:0-35865 GCA_965371805.1 uncultured bacterium
CTGAATTTAATATTCTGCTTATTACAATATGACATTAAATCAAAATTATATCCCGATGAATCAAATAATAAAAGGGGTCAGGCAAGGAATTATTAAGGAATTATTATAATTTGAGTGCACCGCGTGCACTTTGACTTAATATGTGGATGGTCAGGAATTTAAACGTTAAAGTTTTTCGTAAATGTTTTTTCTGTGTCCTATCCTTACTATTGTGATGATAATATTCTCATCATCTTTATGGAATATTACTCTATATTTCCCAACTCTTAATCTGTAGAAATCAAAATTACCTTTCAGGGGGATCATATTATTTGTCATTAAGTCAAAATTTTCAGAGAGTTGTTTGATCTTTTCTACTATGAGTTTTTGAAAGGGTTTCTCTATTTTTGATAACTCTTTTTTTGCTTTCTCTTCAAAAAATACTTTATAAATCACAAGCCAAGTTCTTTATAAACATCCTCAGCGGGAGTTAGTTTTGATCTTCCTTCCCTGATATCTTTCATTCTCTTATCTGCAATTTTAATATCAAGCATATCGAAATATAAAGTTAAAGCCTTTTCTACAATATGGCTTTTTTTTTCTTTTAACTCTTTTGATACATTATTGAGTTCTTCAATAATGTCGGCATCTAAAGTAAAGATTGTTTTTGGTCTGCTCATATTGACCTCCCATATAATTATACATATAAAAGTATATATTTTCAACTTTTACTATTTTTTATGGTTCTCTTACAGGAATTTTAGTGACATGCAAGAACTTATATAGTTAAATCAAATTGTTTTTATAAATATACGGCAGGAATTTGAATTATTTTCTCTGTGATCATCTCAATTTGATCACTATTATTAATTACGATTCCAAAAGGAAGATCATTGTCTTTTATAAATTTACTTAAAGAAATGAGTTTTTTTCTTTCAGTTTTTATTCCATATTTTATTTCAATTGGAATAACACCAAAACTTCCTGATAAAATTAGATCTATCTCAGAACCATTACGGGTTCTATAGTAATTATATTGCCACCCTGTAATATTACTTGCAGTTAGTCCTTTAATAATTTCTTCAATTACAAAAGATTCAAAACAAGCGCCAACAAAAGGATAATTATTTAATTTATCAATTGTTGTTATTCCCTGAAGAAAGAAATTTAGACCTGAATCTCTAAAAAGACCCTTTGGCATTTTAACGATAGACTTGCTAACACTTTTTTCAAAACTGGGTATATTTCTCCAGACAAACGATCCATTTGCAATATCCAGATATTCCTTAACAGTTACTTCTGAAGTATCCAATGATCGTCCCAGTTCAGAACGATTAATAATAGTACCTGTTAAAGAGACAAGCATTTGTATTAATCTTCGATATTTATTGATATTTAATTTGGGGAAAAGTGATCTTATATCTCTTTGGATGTATGTTTTAAAATAATTTTCCATCCATTCCTGGTGAAATGATTCATCACCCAATATAACCGGTTCCGGATAGCCACCTTTGAGGAAAAAATTCATTAAATTATTATAAGAGTTTTGAGTTTTGAGTTTTTTTAAAAATATAATTTTATCATTATCAAAATCATGTTCAAATATTTTATAGAAATCGGGAATTGGATGCTCTATTATCTCATTCATCTTTAATGTACCAAGCTCAATTATTCCAACCCGCCCGGCAAGGCTTTCAGATACATTTTTTAAAATTTCAAATGAACTGGATCCGGTCATGATAAATCGATTTTTCTGACTTCTGTCTTTATCAATAACACCTCTTATTTCATTAAATAATTGAGGTGATAACTGTACTTCATCAATGATAAGATGTTTTGGGTTTTCTTTAAAGAAAAAATCAAAATCATTGGTAATACGGTCATAATCACTTCCTTTCTCCAGATCATAATACTTCCAGTCAGGTCGAATCTTTCGTGCAAGTGTTGTTTTTCCACATTGTCTAACACCTGTAATTAGTACAACAGGGAAAAAAGATAAAAGTCTATTAAGCTTGTTTTCAAGGTTACGCTTTATGTCAGTCATATTCTAATGGTACGTTAGAAATTTACTGGTGTCAACTTTTTTATTATTTTTTACTTCCTTCTTCTATTTTTTTGAACACTCTGAAAAAATTTCCACCCCAAATCTTTTTGATCTGTTCTTCGTTATATCCCCGTCTTACCAGTTCTATAGTAATATTTCCCAATTGACTCGCATCAATACAATCTTTAAGGCCTCCGCCTCCATCAAAATCTGTACCGATGCCAATATGGTTGATGCCAACAAGTTTAACTATGTGATCAATATGGTCTACAGCATCGGATACATTGGCTAAGTTTGCAGGATAATTCTCTCCAAGTGTCATCCAGGCTTTCATAGCATCTTTTTTTTTCTCAGGAGAAAGGGTCGCATAGTTTTTATACTTTTTTCTCAATTCTTTAAATGCCTTCGTTCTTTCCGGGTTTTGTTTTATTTTTTTTATATAATCGCTTAAGATGCAGAGTTGAATAACGCCGCCATTTTCAGCAAGTTTTTTCAACATATCATCACTCAGGTTTCTTGGATTATCACAAATTGCTCTTGCACATGAATGAGATGCAATTACAGGAACCTTACTTTGCTTTAAAACATCATAAAAAGATTTATCAGAAATATGTGAAACATCAATAATCATACCAAGCTGGTTCATTTCTGATACTACTTTTTTACCAAATTCACTTAAACCGTCATGCTCTTTCTTATCTGTCGAAGAATCACAAATATCATTATTACTTGTATGACAGAGTGTAATATATCTAGCTCCCTGATTATAATATTCTTTAACCAATTTAATGTCTTTCCCAACTGGATATCCGTTTTCAATACCAATATATATTGCTCTTTTTCCTTTTTTTTCAATCATGGCTGCATCATTTGCTTTTAATCCCAGTTCTGCCAGTTCTGGATATTTTTTAATTGCTTTGTGAATTAATTTAAAAAGTTCCATTGCCCGGTTTTTTGCGTTCATATTAGACTTTGGATCTCTCTTTCCCTGACCTACGAAAACTGCAAAAAAGGCTGCATCCAGTCCACCTTTTTTCATTCTGGGGTAGTCGACTCTTCCACCTCTATTTTTAGGGTCATTCATTTTTCCAATGTCCCATCCTTTTCTCATGAACATAAAGGGAGTATCTGTATGTGTGTCAACAGTCAATATCCGCTCATGGATCTCCAAGGCTTTTTTTATAAGATCCTTTTCGTTTTTTTTCTCTAAAGTAAAAGCAGGTAGACTAAATAACGATAAAACTAAGATAAGAATTACTAGTTTTTTCATGTTTTTTTCTCCATTGATCCAGATTTAAATATCGGGATCTAATTTATACAAAATTTATACGGTTTGCTACGAAAAAAGTTTGGCTTATGATTAACCACTTTATTTTACTCTCAAGTGGTTTGATTTTAATGCTTTAATTGCATTTAATGTAAGTTCCACAACTTTAACTGTGAATTCTTTTTTATCTTTAGAAGGGATTGAGTTGAGGTCAATAGGTTTTCCAAAATAAACACGAATGGGTTTAATCCGGAAGATCCCCCAAAATTTTTTATTGCTGTTTTTTATATAAACAGGAAGGATAGGAACCTGTGTTTTCTGGGCAATTAATCCAATACCTCTTTTGCCGCTTTCAAGTTCCTTATCGTTTTTTCTTGTACCTTCAGGAAATATCATCAGACTCTTTTTCCCTTCATTAACTGAATTGATCATAAACCGTAATGAATCGATAGAGAGCCGGTCTCTGCTTATAGGAAAGGCATTTAAATGAGGAATGAGCTTTTTGAATAAAGGAATAGAGAAAAGTTCTTTCTTGGCAGGAAAAATCATCTCATATGGAAAAACACTTCCAATAAGAGGAGGATCGATCATTGATGCATGGTTGGCTGCAACTAGATAGGGTCCTTTATCCGGGATGTTTTCCAAGCCATAGGTTTTAAGACCATGGGCGATTTTAAAATACCATCTACACGCACTTACAGATAACTTATAAAATTTTTTCATTTTTTCCTTATATTCACGAATAATAGCATATTTTTTTTAATACTTCCATAAAATAAGAATATAATATTAGATATTTAAACGGTTTCTTATAAAGAAATTTATTTCCTTTTTATTTTTTTACATTGTTTTTGCCGGTTTTGAAGGAGCTGTAATCATACCTATTATAAAATTTATTTTGTTTAAGAATTATTCCCTTTAAATTGCCAGTATGTTCGCCATTTTTAATAACTAAATGTCCATTCACAAGAACATGAGTAATACCAGTGGGTCTTTGTACAGGATTCTCATAAGTAGCATTATCCGTTACGGTATTAGGATCAAAAATCATTAAATCTGCAATTTTACCTATTTCAATTCGACCCCTTTCCCTTAATATCATCCTATCAGCAGGTAATGATGTCATTTTGCGTATCGCTTCCTCAAAAGAAAATAGTCCTTCACGTGCAAATCTCAATACTTTTGGAATGCTCCCGCAATATCGAGGATGAGGATGGTTTTTACCTGCAGCACTCTTATAAGTAATTGCACGGCTATCTGTCGCAATAATTGTATTAGGATGTTTTAAAAGATATTTCATGTCTTCATGTATCATATCATGTCCGACAATTTTCACATCTCCATCATTTTCTATTAATAAACGAAAGAAAGTATCTAAAACTTCCTCATTATTTTTTAGTGCTATTTCTTGAATGCTTTTTCCAGATACATCTCTTGACTTTAAAGCATGAGTAATTGTTATCTTATCCCAGGAGCTCCCGCGGAGTCTCATTTCTTCGGTGATTTCATTTTTTAATTTTTTCTTTAAACTGGCATTTTGAGAGATTTCTGTCAATTTACCATGAATTGTTTTAAAAGCTGGAAATAAATCTTCAAAACTTCCGGCCCATGTTGTATATGGATAAACATCCCATGTTACTTGAAGACCTTTTTTATGTGAATCATCTAAATAATTCAATAATCGTTTGCTCTCTCCCCAATTATTCCTGCCGGCTAATTTGAGATGTGCAATATGAACAGGGCAGCCCGATTTTTCACTCACTTCTAAAGCTTCATCTATTGAAGCCCATAGTCCTCTATCCTCATTCCGGATATGAGTAGCATAGAATGCATTATGTTTAACTAACACCTTGCACAATTCAATCAGTTCATTTTTAGTACTGGCAGAACCCGGGAAATATTCAAGTCCAGTGGACATCCCATATGCACCCATTTTTACACAATCTTCAAGTAAAACTTTCATCGCCCCCAGTTCATTTTTAGTGGGTTCCAGGTCACTTGTTCCCATAATATTTGCTCGTATTATCTTATGTCCGATCAGTGGTAAAACATTTATTCCTAACTCTGGTAAATGGTTTAAGTACTCCGTAAAAGAACTCCAGGTCATATCCAAATTCTTAGCACCTAAACTGCTTGAAAGTATGTTTTTTACGGTTTCACGATTTTTCCCTCTAAGTATTGGAGCAAAGGATTGTCCGCAATTTCCCCAAACTTCAGTTGTAATACCCTGGAAAATTTTACTTTCAAATGATGGATTCATATAGACAGTTGCATTTGAATGTCCATGGATATCAATGACTCCCGGTGACACCATTAATCCCGTTGCATCTATATTTATGTCTCCATTCTTAATATTATTTTTAATATTAAGAATTTTTCCTCCACCTATTTGAATATCTGCTGTATAGCGTTCTTTTCCAGAGCCATCAATAATAGTTCCATTTTTTATAACTATATCCGAAATTTGATTTGTCATTGAGTCACCATTGCATATTTATGAGGCCAATAAAGTTCTTTCTCTACTTTCTGGCAATATTTTTTTTTAATATAAGGCGAGGTCATTGAAGAAAGTAAAGATCCGTAGTTTAAATTGAATTTTATTTCATTTCCAACCCTTAAATCTATATTTTTAGTATCAATTATTAAATGATCGCTACTTGCCCCCAGGATATCAATGTCATAATCTGGTATTAATCCAGAGACAAGTACATCCTGTCGGCCTATTCCAAGTATAGCTCTATTTCTTTGTCCAAGATCTGCAAATGAAGGTATATTTCCAAATGCATCTTGACAGATTTCACCATAGGGTTTTGACGGTTTTATCTTAGATTCAATAACTTCAGCAATAAGTTTGAATGAATTTGTATATAATCCGGGGATTGGTTTCCTATGTATAGTTTCACATCCTAAAAAAATTGACTCACCTATCCTTAGGTTATTGACTTTACCAACATGATCTATAGACATGAACCAATCATAATTGGCAGAATTTCCTCCGGAAATAAACTCTAATTTCTGACCGAATTTATCTTCAATGTTTTTTGCTAATGTGGATAAAAACTCAATTTTTTTTTGGTCTGGTTTTACACCGCCAAAGCAGGCAAAACTAGTTCCTATCCCTGCAAGTTTTATCCCTTTGAGGGAGATCACCTGTTTTGCCATGTCTATTAAGTCAACAGGCATTATTCCTTCTCTCAAATCACCCATTTCCACCATTAGAATTATTTTGTGTAGCACTTTATTTTCAATGGCAAATTTGGAAAGTTTTTTAATTACTGATAACTCTGAGTTAAGACTAATGTCTGAATATTGTATTACTGAACGAACTTCACTGAGTGCTGGTGTTCTTAACAAAAGGAACTGCGCTTTTATTCCTGCATTTTTCATTCTTTTAATATTTGAAATTCTGGAATCAGCAAGAATCTTAATTCCTGTTTTTGTAAGAATATCGGCAATTGCCGGATCTCCACATACAGATTTTGTAACCCCAATGAGTTCAATACCTTTTGAAGCATATAATTTTCTCAATTTTTTTGCATTATGTGAAATCTGTTTTAGGTTGATCTCAATTCTGGGGGTTTGCATCAGGCAGTCTGTTTGTTTTTAATTAATATTGGGAACATTTCAAAGAGCTTGTTCACAATTTTTTCAGATCCATGTTTCAATATATCCATTGTAGGGATTCCAAATTCTGCTTCATACTCATTTACTTTATTATCAATCTCTGTATCAGTCATGTTTTCATGATTTATTGTAATTGCAATTACTTTCTCTCCTGAAATGATTTCAATTAGCTTAATCTCACTTTCCAATGTAGGCATAGGAATACCGGGGAAATCACATCGGTCCTTTCTTTTAGGTGGATGCTGAATGATAATGGCCTTTGGGCGTGCGCCCCTCATGATGGCTGTTGAGGATGTAAATGCAGGATGGCTTAAGGCTCCTTGCCCTTCAACAACAATAATGTCAGGATGTTCAATTTTATCAGCTTTTACAATTTCATTCTCCACCTCTCCATTCTGGAAACCTGAACTCAAAACATCTATTGCAGCACCATATTTGGCACCCTGAATTAATCCGGTCTGTCCAGTAGCAATAAATACAGTTTTTAATCCATGGCTGCATAATGCTTCCACTAGATTAACTGCGGAAGTTCTTTTTCCAACAGCACAATCAGTACCAAAAACCGTTATGATGGGAGTTTTTATATTAAATATTGACCCATTGAAATTATGAAGGTCTTTTCTTGGTGGCGGCTTTCTGATATCATTAATCTGAACACCATATTGATTCGCTTTTTGAATAAATTCATCATCTTCTGTGAAAAATTCAGGAAGTCCATTGATAATGTTCATTCCCTCTTTCATTGCACTGACAATTATTGCTCTCTGTTCATTATCCAGATAAGATGCAAGTGGAGCAATCCCATAAATAAAATATTCAGGAATAAATTTAAGTTTAGCTTTTGCATCTTTTATATCTTTAAATACAGGAATCCCTGCTTTTTTACCATCAAGATATTCACCGGCATCCATTCCGGCCTTCGTGCTGTCAATGACTCCTGCAATTGTATACTTTTCAGAATGGCGTACCAGTCCATTTGTGACTTTTCCATCTAACTTTCCCAGTTGACCTTCACCGTAAACCAGCGCTTTCTTTCTCATTATAATTCTCCTTATTGCAAGGATGGTGTTTTTCTATTTGGTAAAATCGTGATACTACATTTCTCGTTAGTGAATGAGACTCTCTTATATTGGATAAAGAATGTATTTATATATTGATCAGAATTAAATCTATTTCTGTCATATGAAAAAAATAAAAGTTATCTCTTGCTAATTAACTCCTGTCCCTAGCATGAAAAAACCATTAATTTACGACTATTCTTCTTTTCAATCTATATATAAAGTCTAATAAAGCTTCATTGAAAATTTAAAGAGAAAAAAGACTTTAAATATTGAGATGTGAATCCAAAGAATTAATTGAAAATAGAAATTGCCAAATATTAATGAAATGAGTCTCTTCATTCCATCTCTCCGTCTATGCAATTCTTTATATATTGTAGTATGTTTTAGCAGATTTGTCAACAAATCGAATTGAATCATAACAAGACACTTTAAGAAGGTTTCTTATAAAGAAATTTATTTTATTTTAAAATTTGTCACCCATTTTTTTTTTACTCCCGTCTAATATACCTTAAGCAGGAGTTGAAAAAGAGTTTGAAAAAGTTGATAATTGAATGTAGGAGACACTGGTTGATGACAATAGGAAGAGCATTGTTATGGGATAGTGATATGAAAATGAATGAATAGTGATCTGAACAAGTATCAATTTGAACTGGTTAAGAGAACATGTAAAGGTGATATGTCAGCCTTTCATGAAATTGTCGAGATATATAAGAAGAAAGTCTATTATATATCATTTAATATTTGTGGCGACCATCATGAAGCTGAAGACATATCACAGGAGGTATTTATTAAAGTGTTTAGATTTATTAAAAAATTCAGATTTGATGCTAAACTCAGTTCCTGGATATATCAGATTTCAGTCAATACTTCTCTTGATATAATTAGAAAACGAAAAAATAAACAAATATATATGGAAACATCTGAAATGGAATCATTACCATCCGATTTGTCTGAATCAAACGTCAACAATAATGATCCGGAAAACCTGGCTATACAAGACTCCATTCAGCAAAAAATATTGGAGACTCTAAAAGATCTCTCTAAAAAAGAGCATGCTGCTTTTATACTACGTTATTACAATGGTTTTAAGTATGTAGAAATTGCCGAAATTCTGGATATTTCCATCAATTCAATTAAAACATTATTACTCAGGGCAAAGAGGAAATTAAAGAAGAAACTAAATCCATATAAACACGAATACATTATTGGTACTCAAAAGGAGGTATCTTATGAATGATTGTAAAAAAAGTAATCTATTGTTTGATGAATTTTTTTTAAATGAGATATCTATAGAAGATAAAAAATTTATTGATGAGCACCTTAAAACATGTCTTAAATGCAGCTCTGAACTTAAAGAAAACACAGCAATGCTTTCAGGCATAACAATAAATGAATATAAAGAACCCCGCCAGGAATTCTGGGATAATTATTTGACCAATCTTAATGATCGTATGCAATCCGAAGGTCTATTACAAGAAGACAAATTATTAAATAAATCAGATAAAATCAAAAAAATTATATATAAGATCTCTAATTGGTTTAAGAGTATTTCTGCTTCCCGTTGGGCTCTTCAGGGTAGTGCAGTTATTGTTTTATTATTAATAGGAGTATTAATTGGACGTAATTATTTTGCACCTGTAATCCCGTCAACTAATGAAAAAAGCCAGTTTGAAAAAAATATATTAATTGCAAATAACCCTGGTCCAAAACAGGCAATTTTGCAGCGAACCAGTAACTTTATAGATCGTTCCAGAGTGATTTTATTAGCAATAGATAATTTTGATCTTGAAAAAGAAGACTCTGAAGTTATAAATTTATTCAATCAGCAAAGAGTCTCAAGGAATCTTGTCAAACAGGCTGCATTAATTAAAGAGGATCTGTCAAATTTCAAGCAGCATCGTTTGAAAGCACTTATAGGGGATCTGGAGATTATTCTTTTGCAAATTGCAAATATTGATTCCGGTTCAGAAATGGAAACGATTAAACTGGTTAAAGGTAATAAATATATTCATGGTATGTTATATAGAATAAGGATAAACGATCTTCGAAGGTCTGTAAATAAAAAAGAAAAATTTAAAACGATTTAAGAGGTTTATGAAGATTCAATAGAATAATCAGGCATCTTAAAAAATGGAGAAAAAAAATGATATTAAAAAGAACAAAGACATTTGTATCGGTAGTACTTACATACTGCTTTATCTTTCTGGCCCCAGTATTAAATGCGGGTCAAAAGGGAGATTCTGATAGCAAGGCGTTCAGAAATGCTTATAACCTAATCTTAAAAGAGGATTGGAAAAAAGCATCTCAGGCATTTAGCAATTTTGTAGAAAATAATAAAAAAAGTCATTATTTTGATGATGCCCGCTTCTGGCAGTGTTATTGTAGAGAAAAACTGGGACAGAATTTAGAAAAAGTATTTAATTGTTATCGCAGTTTTATAAATGACCATAAAAACAGTAAATGGGCTGATGATGCCCGGTCCAATATGATCCGGATAGGTCATAAATTAGCAAAAAACGGAAAAAAAGAGTATATCGCACTTATCAAAACCTTTGAAAAAAACCAGGATAAGGATGTTAAACTGGCAGCGCTTCATGCCCTTGAAGATATTGGAGATAAGAAATCATTGGATGTAATAATCAGTATGTATAATAGTTCGACAGATCAGAAATTTAAAGCAAGAATTATTAATGTTATGGAAGATTTTGATATACCCCAGGCTTTTTTAAAAGTTAAAGAGATCGCACTAAATGAAAAAAACTTAAAATTAAGGCGCAAAGCTATTAATGCGCTTTCCAACTTTAAAAACAAAAATGTTGCGGCATTATTAATGCAAATTGCCAAAAATGATTCGGATATACAGATTAAAAGATCTGCTCTAAATTCATTGGAAGAGGTTGATGATCCGAATAAAGCATCCTTTTTAAGTAATATGGCAATTAATAGCACTGATCCCAAAGTTGCCAGGTCTGCACTTAATGCTCTTGAAGAGATGAAAAATATTAAAATTGTGCCATTGATAAAAAAGATCGTAACTTTGGCAAAAAATGAAAGAGTAAAACGTTCAGCAGTTCATCTATTAAGTGATATTAAAACCAGTGAAGCATTAAATATGTTAAAAGAGATTGTTGATACTTCAAAGTCAATCAATATTCAAAAATCAGCCATAAATGCAATTGAGGATTTCGAAACTAAAGCGGCTGAAAAAGTTCTATATAAAATTGCTATTACAATTAAGAATATAACACTTGCCAAAACTGCAGTACATTCTCTCGCTGATATGGTTGAAAAAAAAGAACCTGGAATATTGGTAGATGTGTACAAAAATGCAAATAATTTTGAAGTCAAAAAAGCAGTCATAAATAATATAGAAGACTTAAAAAGTAGCCCTGGAATTCCTATGCTGCTGAAACTGGCTAAAATAGAAAAAGATCCTAATTTGCAATGTGAAATTATAAAATCACTTGAGGATTATAACCGGGATGAGGCCATTCCTACCATTCTCAAATTTGCTCTGGAATCAAAAAACTTAAAAGTCAGAAAAACAGCAATAAATGCCTTAGAAGAAATTGGATCAATTAAAGCCAGCGAAGCATTAAAGAAAATTATCAATTCAAAATAATTGAGGGAGACAAAAATGATGAATATATATAAAAAAAAGATCTTTTTACTGATTTTACTCGTTCTTATATTAATCTTTCCGAGATTGACCTGGGGTACGCAAATTATTAATAAGTCTGCAGATGCTGGGTCCCTGAAGGCTAAATGGGATATAACCCTAAAAAATGGTCAAAAAATTAATAAGGGTTTCTGGATAGCATATAGTGTAGATAGATTAATGGGAGAGAATACTTATTTTATCTCAAGTTCAAGAATCACAGGCTGTATAAGTACTTCTTCATTTTCAAATACATTTGATTCTCTCAAAGGTATCTCTCTTGGAAAACTCATTTATGGAAAAGATCCAAAAGTCAAAAAAACAATTCAGAAGAGCGAAAAAGATCAAATTAAAGATGCTGCAAAGATGGCTATAGTAAATATAAGAAATAAGGGAAAAAGATATAAATATAAAAAAGTAAATAAAGAAGTAGCATTACTGTTCTTTTTTAAACCTGGACTGGATCAAGTGCCTCAATTGATAAGGCATACCAATATGATTTTTCCCTTTGAAAGTAAGGGACAACCTGTTTATTGGCTTGGGAAAACCGATGAGAAGACAAGCTTTAAATTATTAAAGGGAATCTTTTATTCTCTAGGTGTAGATAAAACTAAGAGACGTTTGATATCTGCAATTAGTCATAACTCAAATTCTCAACAGGTTATCACATTCTTAGCTAAAGTTGTAAACAGTAATGAGTCAGACAGGGTACGCAGCAGAGCTGCAGGTGAATTAGGTGATCAGGATAATCCTGCGGCAGTAAATATCCTATTAAATATTGCTAAAAATGATTATTCAATAAAGGTACGAAAAAAAGCGGTTAATGCATTGGAAGATTTGAATTTTCCCTCGACTGTTGATGCCTTGATTGATATTGCTAACACGGCAAATAATATTTATATCCGTGAAAAAGCGATTAACACACTTGGAGATGTCGGGTCAAAAAAAGCAGCAAAAGCATTGAATAATATTGCATTTGAGGACATAAACTTAAATATTCAACGCAAGGCAGTTAATGCATTTGAAGATCTTCCTGATAAAGAAGGTGTGCCATACCTTATTAAAATTGCAAAAAAACATCCAAATTCCTATATTCGTAAGAAAGCCTTGGATTGCCTGAGTGATATAGATGATGAGAGGGCCTTTGAAGCTATAAAGGCAATTGCATCTGAAAAATAATATTATAAAAGGAACAAACTTATAAGGATTATTATATGAATAATAATCCTTATTTGGAAATCAGAATTATAAAATTAAGACAAGATCGGTGCTATTGAGATTTTTATATATCCGTCTTCAGTTTTTGTTTCAAATTTTTTTAGTAAAGGTGATTCCTGGTTTACACACTCACCTGATTTTATATTATATTTCCATCCATGTCGAAAGCAGGTAAAAAAATCGCCATCTCTTTTACCCAGGGTTAGATCTGAATTTTGATGCTTGCAGCTCACTTCGGTTGCAAAATAACTATTATCTTTATCCTTAAAAACGGCTATTTTTTTTCCAAAAATTGATTTTGTCAAATATCCTTTCGTTTTCTTTTCAAATTCCTCAATTTTACAAAACTTAACAAATTCCATTTAATCTCCTAAAACCGAATAGATATTATCAAATTTCATTTATGATGTATACCTAAATTTTTAATCAAAACCTACTGCAATACTCAATATGCCCATTCTAACTGCATAAACCTCAATCATCTTCATTTAACTTTGTTGGTCTCCCTTTGCTCCGGCTCAAAATAGTGAAACTATTATTTATTGGATTCAATCGTTTTACTTGTTATAACAGTCATCTTGAGCATTTCGCGACAATTTTGATGAGAATTTTAGGTATTTAAAAAAAAATAATACACTCTTTTTGTTGATTGTTTTTTGTTTTTATGACTTAATTGTCAGAATACATAAAAGAGGTAAAGAGAATGAAATTAGCTTTAGTGTCTATACTAATATTATTTGTCATTTCCAGCTATGGAGGA
The DNA here is from genome assembly GCA_965371805.1 of uncultured bacterium. Lineage (GTDB taxonomy): Bacteria > Acidobacteriota > Aminicenantia > UBA2199 > UBA2199 > JAOZTV01. Next base: position 13,612 of record CBDUZW010000057.1, read on the forward strand.
AAAAAAGTGAAACATGAAAATAAATTAATAAATGAGAAAAGTCAGTATTTACTGCAGCACGCAAATAATCCGGTTTACTGGTATCCATGGGGAGAGGAAGCATTCTCGAAAGCAGTAAAAGAGAATAAACCTATCTTTCTTTCAATTGGCTATGCAACATGTCACTGGTGTCATGTTATGGAGCATGAATCCTTTGAGAGCGAAGAGGTTGCAGCGCTTCTGAATGAAGGGTTTGTATGTATCAAAGTTGACAGGGAAGAACGGCCTGATATTGACACAATTTATATGTCAGTTTGTCAGATGATGACTGGTAGCGGGGGATGGCCATTGACTATTTTCATGACTCCGGAAAAAAAACCTTTTTTTTCAGCAACTTATATTCCCAAAGAGTCTAAATTTGGAAGGACGGGCATGTTGGAATTGCTTCCCAAGATTAGAGATCTCTGGAAAAACAGGAAAAAGGATGTATTAAAGTCAGCCGATGAGATAACAAAAATGATAAATGTCAATATTTCAAATTCTGGTACAGGTTCAATCAATGATGATATTCTTAAATTTGCAAAGGGTAGGATGGAGACAAGCTTTGACTCTCAATTTGGCGGATTTGGCAGCTCACCAAAATTTCCTTCATCACATAAGTTGACCTTTTTACTGCAGAATTATCATTATTCGAAAAACCCCGGGATATTGTCGATAGTTGAAACGACTCTGGAAAAAATGCGTTTAGGCGGCATATATGATCAGATAGGATATGGCTTTCACAGGTATTCAACTGATAAAAGATGGTTTTTACCCCATTTTGAAAAAATGTTATATGACCAGGCAATGTTGTCATACACATATCTGGAAGCATATCAGCTAACCGGGAAGAAATTTTATGCAGATGTTGCAGAAGAAATTTTTGAATATATTCATAGGGAAATGATATCTCCGGAGGGTGCTTTCTATTCAGCTGAGGATGCCGATAGTGAAGGAGAGGAAGGTAAGTATTATGTATGGGGATTAGAGGAGCTGAAGGGAATATTATCAGAATCTGAATTGAAATTTTTAAAAGAAAGGTTTAATTTAACAGAAGTTGGAAATTTTATCGATGAAGTACATAGAAAAAGCACCGGTAAAAATGTGTTATTTTTAAATAATAGATTATCAGAAAAAGAAAAAACTATATTTGAGCCTATCAGAAAAAAAATATTATCTCTAAGAGCTAAAAGGATTCATCCTCTTAAGGATACAAAGGTTTTGACAGACTGGAATGGGTTGATGATCGCATCATTTGCAAAGGCTGCGAGAGTTTTGAATAAAAAGAAATATGAAAAAATAGCTATATCTGCAATGAATTTTCTTTTATCAAAAATGCTGCTTAAGGATAATAAGCTGATGCACAGATACAGGGAAGGTCATATAGCCATAAATGGGAAACTTGATGACTATGCGTTTTTAATTTATGGACTGATGGAATTATATGAGACAACTTTGGATATTGAATATCTTGAAAATGCGGTCCAACTTAATGATTTTACAATCAAACATTTTTTAGATGAAAAACATGGGGCATTTTATTTTACATCTGATTATGATGAGAAATTGATCTCCCGTCCAAAAGATGGATATGATGGAGCGATCCCTTCAGGAAACTCAATAGCAGCATTAAGTTTAATAAAGTTAGCAAAGATCACTGGGAATACATCATATGAAACAATTGCAGAGAAATTAATTAAGAGTTTTTCTTCATCAATAAATCAGGCTCCTGATGGTTTCGCACAGATGTTAATTGCCTTGCAGTTTGCAAAAAATGATTCTATGGAAATAGTGATCACAGGAGACAGAAAGAAACAAGAGACAAAGAATATTATAAAAGCAATTAATCATTTATATATTCCAAACAAAGTTATCCTGTTTAAAGATCCAGTTAATAATGAAAAAATTGTCAGTTTAGCAAGCTATACAAAAAATCAAAAAATGGTAGATAATAAGACGACTGTTTATATCTGCAGAGGACAGGTATGTAAAAAACCTAGTACAGATATAAAAGAGGTATTAGAGATGTTAAAAAAATAGATTGTCTATTTGTTTTTTTGATCAATTTCCTTCTTTTTTCTCTTTTTATATTCTTTTGCCATTCCACCCGATGAGGTCTCTCTGTAAATAGATGGAAGGTCATGACCAGTCTGTTTCATTACATTTACTATCTCATCAAAAGAAATTCTATGAGAGCCACCGGAATAGAGTGAGTAATCCGCACAGTCTAAAGCTCTTTTTGCAGCAAATGCGTTTCTCTCGATACAGGGTATTTGGACAAGACCTTTTACCGGGTCACAGGTAAGCCCTAAATGGTGTTCAAGTCCCATTTCGGAGGCATATTCGATCTGTTCTACTGTCCCGCCCATTAATTGTGTAGCTGCAGCTGCAGCCATTGCACAGGCGGTTCCTATTTCTCCCTGACAGCCGACTTCTGCACCGGAAATAGATGCATTAGATTTTATAAGGTTTCCAATAATGCCAGCTGATGCGAGTGCTCTTAGAATCGATTCATCACTACAATTAATTGTCTCTTTTAGATATCTTAAAATTGCTGGTAGAACACCGCATGAACCACAAGTTGGAGCTGTGACAACAGTTCCGCCAGATGCATTTTCTTCTGAAACTGCCAACGCATAAGCTGATAATAGACCACCTCTTTTAAAGTGTGGTCCCCCAAGATTAGTTTTTGTATAAAATATCAGGGATTTCCTTGATAGACCTAAGCCACCAGGCAATGTTCCCTCCTTGGTCAGGCCGGATAGAATTGAATCTTTCATCGTATTCCAAACCAGATCCAGAAATTTCCAGATGGATTCCCCCTCGTTTTCTTCTACATATTCCCATAGAGATAAGCCTGACTGATCACAATAATCCAGGATTTCATTCATTTTTTTTTCTTTATAAATGATTTGGAGAGATGATGGGTTTTCACCATATGAAAGTTCTCCTCCACCAATGCTATAGACATTCTCCGAAAGAATTAAATTATGTTCCTCATCAAAGCTTTCAAAGGTCATCCCATTTGGATGAAATGGGAGTTCTTTCTCTTTATTCCAGATAATTTCAACCTTTTCAGGAAAAAATGCTTCCTCTATTGCCTTATCTGTATAATGTCCCTTGCCAGTCAGTGCAAGGCTTCCCCATAATGTAACTCTATATGTTTTTGCATCTACCGTTTTTTTTTGAAAAACTTCTGCTGCTTTTTTGGGCCCCATTGTATGACTGGAAGAAGGCCCTTTCCCAATTCTAAATAGTTCTTTAATCGTCTGCATAATTTCCTCTGCCTTTTATTATGGAACTATATACTAAAAGGTTAATACTTTCCAGTTATTCTTTATTAATTCAGAAAGGGCTTTCCCGTAATAAATAACCTCTATTCCCATTTCTGAGAGTTGTTTAGCCACTCCATACTGATCTGCACACCATTTACAGGCATGTAATTCCACTCCAACCTTCTTTAACTTTCCTATCCAATCCTGAAGTTCTTTATTTTCGCTAAGAAGTTTAGAGGATGGTCCCCATACAATAAATTTCACATCTTTGAACCATCCCAGTTTTTTAGCATTATATGCATAGATGAAAACCATTTTTTTTGCTACTTCAGGATCTCCACTGGTCCATAATACTGCTAATTTTTCAATTTGGTTAAATTGAGGTTTAATGGTTTCTTTTGTTTTTTTTTCAGTACTGGAGCCAAGGCAGATCCTTGTAATTATTATTGACAGGATAAGTAATAAAGCTGATTTTTTCATAATTATCTCCTTTTTTTATTTATCTTTTTACTAATGATATTTTAATAAGTTAATAGGCAAATTTAATAGATATTTTATTACTATTCTTCTTCATGGCAGATCTCTTTTTTAATTATACTTTCTATTGTTTTATAGGAAATAATAAGTATCAATATTGTAAGAATTGCGATAAATGAAAGAGCAATATATTTATATACTAAACAGGCACATTCTGATTTTTTAAACATCAGGGTTGAGGCCAATGCAATTGCAGCAATAGGGAAAGTATATGCCCACCATGAAATATAGAATTTTATTTTTAAGAACATTTTTATTTGAGAACAAAGTAATATGACCAGAAATAATGCAAGATAATAAAGTATCTTTGCAAATCCATCTACGACTCCTGTCAAGTTTACATAAGATATAAATCCTATCGCCGGAGGCGCGATAAAAATAAACATTGTAGGTTTTAACTTATCAGGTAATGGATTATGAAATATAATTCTATTAAAGAAAATTGTAAATAGAATTAACCAGAAAACAAGCCCAACACTGAAGAAAAACCACGAAATTTCGATAAATCCCAATTTAACACCTGCAATAGGGGCCAGTATATTACCAACTGCCGGAATAAACCAGGCCGGATTGATTGAGTTTATTTTCAATTCAGTATTCATCCAGTTTGACATAATGGCCAGCGTAAATAATAGGTGTATCACAACGCCGATTATCCAGAGTACAGTGGCAATTTTGATATCTATCTTAAGGAAAGCAACACTGAAAAGCATAATACTTATTGATATGGCTGCAAAGAAATTTGATTTAACCGGGTGATGAAAGTCTTTTTTCACTTCATCTCTGTGTTTTATAAATTTTATTGTATAAAAAATTAAAAGTGTAATAAATATCAGGATCGTTATCACAATAAAATAATTGCTTATATTTCCAGGAATCCCGAGAAATATTTCTCCCTTCTGATATGCTATTGAAAGTCCACTTAAACCTAAAATAATGGCAAAAAATGATATTTGAAAGTTTTTTATCCGGTTGTTTTGCATAATACTCGTTCCTCCATTACCCAAATTTATTTTAAATTATTTTGAAAATATTGTCAAAAAAAAATTGAAATGCAGAATAAGTACATTTGTTGTATAATATTAATTGAGGTGATTATGGATCTTAATTCTCTATTAAAAAAAAGCAGAACTTATAGACGGTTTTATCAGGAATTTAAAGTTGATCCTGATATTTTAAAAGATGTGATAAATAATACAAGATATTGTCCTTCACCGGCAAATCTTCAACCATTAAAATATTTAATAATAACAAATGAAGATTTGAATGCTGATATTTTCGAACATCTGAAGTGGGCAGCATATTTGAAAGAGTGGCAGGGACCTGAAGAAGGAGAAAAACCATCTGCATATATAATCATGATAGGGGATAGAAGTTTAAGTAATTTTGTAGATTGGGATTATGGGATTGCCTTACAGACAATAATTCTGAGCTTAATGGAAAAAGAATTGGGTGTCTGTGCCTTTGCTTCATTTAATAGGAAAAAAATAAAGGAACTTTTCAATATATCAGAAGAATTTGAAATTCCCATTGTGATTGCTATTGGAAAACCTAAAGAAGAGGTTATAATCGAAAAGGTTGAAAATAATGATATAAAATATTATAGAGATGACCAAAAAATACACCATGTCCCTAAAAGAGATTTAAAGAATATTATTCAAAAAATCTTTGCCTGATACTGTAAATAATTGAGAAACAAATTGTCAAAGCTTTAAACTATATCTCGAAGATTTGGATTTTAATCTTGAAAAAACAAATAATATATGATTTAATTAGATTTCGTTTGTTCATTTGAAATACTAAAATTCTATTTTATTGGAGATATTCATGAATCAAGTAGAGAATAATAATAAAACATATCCCGGTCTATTTAAAGACCTGTTAAATCGAAGAGTTCCACAGTTAGTTGGTTTTTATCTTGCCGGTAGTTGGGGTATTTTACAATTCTTTGACTGGATAGTTGGCAGGTATTTACTTTCGCCGCTGCTGGTCGACCTGGCTTTAACAATTATTGGTGCCCTTCTACCGTCTATCTTTATTCTGGCCTACTGTCATGGAAGTCCGGGGAAAAACAAATGGCATAAGGCTGAAAAATTCCTGGTTCCATTAAACTTACTTATTACTGTTATTCTTGTCTTTACACTTTTTAATCATAAAAATCTGGATTCAATTGCACGGAGAGTTGCTGTAACAGACGAAAGTGGCAAAATAATTGAAAAGGTTGTTCCCAAAAGCAGTTCAATTAAAGAACTGGCTATTTTTGACATTGAAAATTTAACTGGAGATAAGAAGCTGGATTGGTTAAAATCCGGATTTATTCAGATGTTAGAACTTGATCTGTTTCAAGATCCATTTATGAACATAAAATCTCCCTATATAAATGCTCCACTTTCAGGATTTTATGTGTATAGGAAATTTAAAGATGCCGGCTATGAAGATGTATCAAAGGCCCCTGTAATGCTACAGAAAAAAATTGCAAATGAACTGAACACTCATGCTTTTTTATCTGGAAGCATCAATAAAAAAAATAATATTCTTGAATTAAGCATAAATTTATATTCAACAAAAAACTCAAAAATTCTGTCAAAAAAAATCTTTAAGGGAACCAGTGTTTTTTCACTCATAGATGAGGTGAGTGTTTTTTTAAAAAAAACATTTAAACTGCCCTCTTATAAAAATGATGAAATTATTGATTTACAGATAAAAGATATGTATACCAGTTCAGAAAAAGCGGCTAAACTTGTTACCCAGGCGGGTAGCGGGATTGTGAAGAATAATGATTGGAAAAAGGCGCAAAAGTATTATGAAGAGGCTATTATTGAAGATAAGACATTTGCGCTGGCCTACATTGGACTTGCAGAAATTTATGCAATGAATAATAAGACGGATAAATGGAAAGCCACCTATAAACCACTTATGAAATATATTTATAAACTTCCGGATAAATTGCAGTTTTATATCAAAGCCGGATACTATATTGCGATAAAAGGTGAACCTGAAAAGGCTTTTGACTTGTTTAGGATGATCATAAAGTTAAATCCAACTGATGTAAATGCTTATTTTACTCTTGCAACCAGGCTTGATATGACTGGAAACTATGATGAGGCAATTGTATATTATAAAAAAACATTAGAATTAGATCCAGGTAAATTTGAAATATACAATACTATAGGTAAGGCATATGAAAATAAAAGTGATCTCAAAAATGCAATTAATTATTTTAAATTGTATTCAGAAAAATTCCCTAAAAAACCCAACGGATTTCTGAAAATTGGCATAGTAGAAGAGAAATTAGGGAACTTTAGTGAGGCCAGAAAATACTATGAGAAGGCACTTCTCCTGGAACCGGAAAAAATATCAACAATCGCAATTATTGCTGGATTGGATATTAATTTAGGCAATTATAAGGTCGCATTAGAGACATATCGGGAATTATTAAAGAGTGTTACAGAACCAAGGAAGCTGGCTAAAATTTATGCCAACTTATCCGGTTATTATAAGTTAAGAGGACAACTGCTTAAAGAGATGGAATATATAGATCTAATGTTAGATGAGTATAAGAAATTTAAGGCGCCATTACACGTGACTATAACAAAAATTGTTATGGTAGGTGTATATTTGAAAAATGGGAAACATGATCAGGTAAGAAAAATGCTGACTTCCTTTGAGAAAGACTTAGGGGCTCCTTTTGATAAACTGGTTTCAATAGGGTATATTAAATATTATAAGAACAGAGGGGAATTGGATAAAGTTGAAAAACAGATATTAGATCTTGAGGATTTTATAAAAAAGATGGGAACTAAGCAATTTATAGTTATTGCCTCAAAGGCAAGAGGGGATGTTTTTAGATTAAAGGGGAACTATAAAGAAGCTATATCACACTATAGAAAAGTAGTAAAGTTAAAACAGGACAATACCTCAGTATTAAAGAATATAGCACTTTGTTTTTTAAAAGATGGAAATGTTGAGGAAAGTACAAAGTTCATAAATAGAGCAATAAAAATATCTCCATATGATCCTGAGATATGCTATGGTGCTGCTCAGATATATTTTGCTCAAAAAAATATGGAATCGGGCTTGGAATACTTAAATAGAGCAATAAAAGTATGGGAAGATGCTGATGCCAATTTCATACCCGCTAAGGAAGCAAAAGAGCTTCTTTCTAAATACAGCAAGGAGGAGTAAATGGGAAATAAGGCAAACTGCTGCCATTCAAATTTATCTGAATATGCAATCCGGATAAAAGGAAAGGATTTAGCTTATTCCTCCTGTAATAAATGTTCTAATATCTGGATAGATATGGAAGATGTATATAACTTGAATTCAGAATATGATAATTCAAAAAAACGACTGGTCTCTAATTTTCCATGTCCAAGATGTAGAGAGATATTTCTTGAATCGGTGGATCTGATTAATGATGAAAAATTAAAACTATTGCAATGTAGAAAGTGCAGTGGAATAAAAATGGATCTTCGTGGATATAAATTACCAGCAAAATATCCCATCAATTCAGGTCTTGAAGAGTTTGTAGATACTCTTTCAAGTTCTATTGGAAGGGAATTGGGCCAGAAAAAAACCAATAAACTTCCACCGGAATTTAAAATTCAGAATTCAGAAGAAACTGATTATAAATGTCCATCATGCAGTTCATTGCTGACAAAGTACTCAACGCTTGATGAAATTCCCGGAAATGGGGCTGAATTTGAGATTTGCGACACTTGTTTCGGAATATGGCTTGACAGGGAAGATATGGTTCAGAAAAATCATTCTAAAAAGATGAAAAAATTGAATGTTGATATGGACAATATAATGCCAACCAAACGAACCTGTCCTAAATGTAGGAATACAACGCTTGTATCTCTAAAATATAAAGAGCTGGAAACTATTATAGACTGTTGTCCTTCATGTACCGGCACCTGGCTCGATGGAGGTGAATTATCAGAATTTTCATCTTTTCTCGGAATACGGGGTCAGGAGGTTATTGATGTTCTTATTAATAATGCTATATTTAAAAACCCGGTACTAACAAATGTATTGAAACAGTTCAGCCGTACCCTCCATAAACTTGATAATCAGAATAAAGAACAGGTTGAAAATCTTGATCAGGCAAAAGAGATTCAGGAAAAATTAATTTTTGGTGATAAAGAGCATAATGCCTTAGTGCCAATAATATTTGATAGATTTAAAATTCTCAGTCATTGGATACCTGCAAAAATAGTAGGGGGGGATTATTTCGCGGTAATTCCATATTCATTTAAAGGGAAAGAACTGTTGGGGCTCTGCATTGCTGATGTATCAGGAAAAGGTCTTCCAGCTTCATTATTAATGGCAAATTTGCAGGCTCTATTACATTCATTTGCTCCTGGTACTGATTCTCCTGCAGAATTATGTACGAAGATAAATAGCATTTTACACAATTTTACGACATCTAATAAATTCATCACATTCTTTTATGGTATATTGGACCCTGCCTCAGGTGTTTTTAAATACTGTAATGCAGGTCATAATCCGCCTGTCTTTCTTTCAAATGAGAGAATTCACTGGCTTAAAGAGGGTGGAAGTGTTCTAAGCTTTTTTCCTGAATGGGACTATCAGGAAGGCAAAATTGATTTAAACGAGGGGGACAGGATTCTTTTTTATACGGATGGTGTGTCTGAAACTGAAAATCCGAAAGGAGAGGAATTTGGAGAGGCGAGAATTGCCGCTTTATTGAAAGATCTTGGCTCAGAAAATTTTACAGAAACAATGAAATTGATTATAAGGGAAGTCCAGGAATATAATAAGGGAAATTATAATGATGATACAACTTTTCTCATGATGGAGATGAGCAAAGCCTGATATAATCTTTGATATTACTATATTCCTGTAGCATTAAAACTATTTTTTACCCTCTTTTTCTTTTCTTTATTCTATATATAAGAAACAAAAATATGAATACTACCAAAAGAAATCCAAGTATAAAATATAAGGTCCTGAAAAACCTCTGGTTTGAGAAGGAGAATTTCAGTGGATATATTTCGGACTTATTAATGATACTCTTTGTAAAACTGAATTTTTGACCTGAGATAGGTAACTTGATATTAATAGAGTTCAAACCAACTGGACCTGTAAGCGGTTTATACTCTCCTGCTTTTGTTAGTTTTTTAGATTCCTGCTTCTTGCCTGACCCTAATACACCAATATCTAAATCATCCCCGATATTATCACCTTCGACGCCACCTTCGGCTTCATCATATATTGATTCAGGTGTATTGGGATCAGCTATATTGACACCATCAATATTGAATTTTTCTTTTGGTTTTACCTGTTTATTCCTTCTTATGCCTGGTGATCTTGTGACTTTTTTAGATAAATCTCTTCCTTTTGGAAGTGATTTATCAAATTTTTCTTCTGATGTTATGATTTTTTTTATGGGAGGTCTTGGCATTATCACTTTTTTAAATTCTTTCCATTCCATTTTACTCATACTAAAATCGTAGCCATTGGGAACATAAACATCCATTCTTATTTTGTTTAGAAATATATCTGTTTTGGGTAATAAAATTTCTCTGTTTCCTTTTAATGAAAAAGCTTTAGAAGGACGTGCATATATAAGGACAACTTTGAAAGCTTTTAGCTGGTCACCATTTCCTGATGATCTTAACAGGGGAATCAATATTTTGCCTTTTTTATTTGAAGAAGCTTTTTCTCTTTTATTATTAACTAAAACCGACCATATTGTAGAGCCTTCTGGTAGATCAAGCTCTAAGAATTGCTTATATGAATTTCGCACAAAATATTCAACTTTATGTAATACTTTCCCATTTTCCAAAAACAGAACTTCTGCTTTAGCGGATTCAATCAATGTAGATAATCCTTCAATTTTTTTATGTTTATATATTGATACACCAAGTTTGTAAGGATGTTTTGAATATTTGAAGGTATTTAAAATTGGTTTTGTAGTCATAGATAGAATAGTCTTGGGTATTTTATGAAAAACTATTTTTTCCAGATCTTTATTTTTTGCTATTTCTACCTCTACTTCATTTTCAGCTACTATTCCTAAAAATCCCGTTTCTCTTTTTGAATCAAGGATTTTTATACCTGAAAAACTAAACCCCAATGTGTTTGCTTCAACTATTTTTTCAAAATAAATATTTAATTTTTGAGTTCTGGTGATGTCAATGGCAAAGTTTACTTCCAGAACCAGTCCTATATCTGTTTTCCTAACTGCCCAATTGTTTATTGAGTTTCCAACTGTGTTAATAACTTTGTAGTCTTCCGGGATTAGAAGTGAAACTTTATTTAGACTTGACTGAATTATCTCTAAATCTATGGAAGTATTAACTTTAATAATATCTGATGCTACAGATATTAAGGAATTTGATCTAGAATAAAAAACAACCGGTTTCTTTTTTATCTTATCTCTTTTCAAATTCCAGTTTAGATAAATATTATTTGAGCTTCTGAAATAGGCTGAGAAAATTGATTTTTTTTCAGATTGTATCACTTCTGGATTTATAAAAGAGTGGCAGCTGAACTCATAACCGGGAAGAGGGACAGAGAAATCGAGACTGGTGATACTTGATCTTATTACCGGTAGACTAACACTCTGTTTGTTATTTTCAATTGAAAATTTCACTTTGATATTATGATAGCCCTTATTATATAAATTAATATAATACCAGCCTCCTCTAATTGTAATTAATCCTGGTTTTTCATCCACAAGAATTTCTGATATTGCTGCTTTTGAACTTAGGACAGGAACGCTGACATATTTATCGCTTTTAAAAATATATATGCTTGCATTTAAGTTAAATTTACTGTTCTTCCCTGTTGAATTTCCAATATATTTGCAGTTGCTTATCAAATAATCATATGGTGATTTGATGTTTTTAGATGTTAGAATTGGCATTTTTTTAAGAAGAAGAGCAAATTGATCTCTTTTTAAGGTAACAATTCCATCAGATAGTGAGTATTCAGCCGATATTTTATTTCCAAGTTGTTCCAATATTTTTCTGAATTCATCCCAGCTCAGTTTTAAATTATCCTGCCTTATATCAAAATATTTCTGAAGATCAGGTAAGGTTAAACTGATCTTCTTTTCTTTTCCACTCAATGTATTAAAACCTGAAAAAAAGAGTAAATAAACAAGTAAATAGAATAGTATATAATGTTTTTTGCTGGACATTTTACTTTCCTGCATCCTTATTTTCTTCCGGCTTAGATTCTTTTTCTTTTAGATCTTTTCTCTGATAACCTAATAAAACATTTGGTAGGAATACTGCTAAAATAAACAGGATCACAAATATAACAAAGAGAGTATGAGATATAAAGAAAAATATTATTGCAAAGACAAAAAGAATGGTTCTCAGTCCTGCTTTAGTCCTGAAAAAACTGATGATTTTTTTTTGATTTTGTATGCTTGTATAAACATTTTTTACTGATGTGTAGAATTTTTTTCTCAGTAAAAATATAAAAAAGAGAAGAATTGCAATAATGACTATTTTTAAGAGGATTATTAGAGTTCCATTGCTGTATAAGATTGATATGTCAATTGCCTCTCCTTCAATTATAGTTCTGTTAAACCTGAATATTTTTCCAGAAGTTGGAAGTTCGATCTTAAAAATATTGCCACCTGAACCAGGTTGTCCTAATCTCTTACCCTGTTCTTTCTGGAAATTCATATTTAGATTTGCTTCCTGTCTTATCTGCTGTGCAAGATCTCTCTGATTTATTGCACTATTTCTGAAATTACTCTGGAGTGATTGTTCGAATTTATTCCTATATTGTCTTTTATTTGGAGCTCTCTCCATATTTTTGGCAACTTCATTATATTGTTTTACAAAACTGAGATTGAAATTTCTATTTGTTCCAAAAAGCAGATTGATTGTTTTTGCTAATTCTTCTTTTTCCACATTTCCTTTAAAATTGAGATAGGTATAGTCCTTAGGTAAATAAACCGACCAAAGCATTTTACTGATCATAATGTCTGAAGTCGGAAAATTCAATTTCTTTGTGCCATAGGCATCAAATTTGTTTCCCTTATAAAAATAAATTAAGTCAATCTTGAAACTCTGTAAGACATCATTTTTCTGTATTGATCGGGCCAGGGGTATCATAGTCATGCCTTCTTTGTTTTTGGAAACATTCTCTCTCTTATTATTAACATATACTGTCCATACTTCAGCATCTTTTGGGAGTTCAAGTTTTAAAAACTGTTTCCATGTATTCCTTATCTTATAACTTACTTTAGTCAGTGTTTTCCCATCTTCAAGAACGACAGTGATTAAACTTGCCATATCAATGATTGTACTAATTGTTGGTAATTCTTTATGCTTAGTGATAGACATTGAAATATTAAAGGGGTGTCTTAAGTAACGAAAACCAAATAATAGAGGTCTTTTTGATAAACTGACCAGATCATAGGGGAGATCTTTGATATCTATCCTATCAAGTTTTTCAATTTTTGACGGGATGGCTTCAGCGGTACTCTTTTTTTCTGCTCCAATATAACCGGTCTCTCTTATTGAATCAATGATTTTAAATCCATTAAATTCTATTTCATTTTTTTCCTGATCAAATAATCTCTCTGATAGTATATCGAAACTATAATTACCCTGCCTTGGTGAATCAAATGGTACATTTAATATATTTCCTTTTTCTGTTTTCTCGATCTGCCAGTCACGGATCTTTACACCATTCATTTTCCGGATATATAAGATATTATAATTTTCCGGTATTTTTACCTTTATATTAAATATTGAGTTTTGTAATATATTCAATTTTACTCTGCTTAATACTCTAAGTGCGTCATCTTCGATAGATATTAAATTTATGGTTTTTGAATATATCTTAGCAGGCTCTTTTTTTGTTTTATCTTCAGTTTTTTTGTATTTTCTAAATACAGATACATTTATACTATTTGTTGCAGGTAAGACAGCATCTATTATGGTTGAATTTCCCACTTCTGAAGTTTCCACTTCTTTTGCTCCATATATTTTTACATCAATATCTTTTAATGGGATTCTTAATTTTAGAAGCGTAATTGCCGTTTTTATAACCCTCAAATTGAAAACCTGAGTTCCCTTATTAATATTTGATTGTATATAATATTTAATACGTACTTTATGCAGACCAGGTTTTGAAGTATTAAGTACATACCATCCGTTTCTTTCTGTTACTAATGCAGGTTTCCCATTCAATAATATCTCTGTGATCCCGGCATTATTATAAATTATAGGGATTTGATAGTATTTGTTTTGTTTTGGCCTGAATATTTCCAGATTAAATTCTGCTGATATTTCTGTATTGTTTTTATTTGTTTTTCCAGAATAGACAGCCTTAGTGATTACGTATTCTGAAGGTGGTCTGAGAATAGTTGATCCCGGGGGTCTCATTTTATTTAAAAGCTGCTTGAATTGATCTCTAGGTAAAACAATTTTACCATTTTTTACAGAGTAATTTATTGTTGAATTCTGCCCTGCTTGAGCAGTCAATATTTTAAACTCATTTAAAGTTAATGTGATGTCATCAGAATCAAGATTCAATAATTTTCTAAATTCTGCCCATGTCATTTTTACCTGACTTACATTATCTTCAGCATATAAAACATTTTGTAGAGATGGAAAAATAAATACCATCATAATAATTATTAGACTTACTCTTTTTAACTTACTCATTCTCATAACCCCTCCTGAAAATATAGTTTATCATATTTAGATTTATTTTTTTATAACTCATATTGTACTAGTCGGACATATCAGAACATATTACCCTTAAATTTATAAACTTTTTTTTTAGTGAATAACTTTTAGAAATAAGTTAGGAATTGGATTTTATTTTTTATCTTTCTTACTTATCTTCTCTTCAATTCTCTTTAAACCGGCTTTATAGGTATTTACTGATTTCGTCAAGTGATTTTCTCTTTTTTTTTCTTGTTTCCAGATTATTAGCCTTATAACCCATACTTATGACAAGATCAATTTTTTTATTCTTGGGAAGGCTCAATGTTTTTTTTAGATTTTTTTCATTGAACCATCCTATCATACAGGTACCAAGCCCTAATTCCGCCGCCTGAAGTGTAAGATGATCACAGACAATACCAATGTCAATCAGGCTATATTTTGTGCTTCTTAGAAGGCCGCCCAGGCGGGCTGAGTATAATGACTTTTCAGTTATTACAATAATTAGAACAGGAGCATCTTCTGCGAACTTATTCATTGAGTATACTCCTGACATTGAGCATTTTACCAGTTCTTTGACCGTCTCTTTATTATCGATAACCAGGAACGTCCAGGGCTGGGAATTACAGGCTGAAGGAGCCAGTCTTGCAGCCTCAAGACATTTGGAAATTAAATCTCTCTCAATTTTTTTATCTGAATATTTCCTGACGCTTTCCCTTTGATTTACTAAATCTATAAAATTCATATTTATTTTTTTATCTTTGTATAATAGGTCTTTAGGGTAAGAACTCTTTTTTCCTCTTTATTGATTACCCAGTTTTCCTGATAAATAGCACCATCAGGTTTGATTGTATAGTCAATTCCCCATTTGTTTTTACTCTCTTTGTCCTCAAAGCGGATCGTATCTTTGCTCAACCAGTGTCCGGTTGTAAAAAGAGGTTCCCTTTCATCAAAGATGTCGTAAGATATATAACATTTTCTTTTTTTATCATATCTGAAAAATGCATAGGCACCCCAGTTTTCTCTCTTGGGATGTTGGCCGATAAATTCAATGAACATCCATTTTTTTCCAAGGACCCACCGGTATTCCAAAACACCGGGTGCCTTTAGTCCATCCTTCTGGTAGATAGATAATGTTTTCCATTTTCCCACAAAGGGTGTGAGTCTCTCCATTTGATCTGAAACGGTTTCGGCGTTTAATAAAAGTGTATAACTAAGAATAAGCAATGAGAATAATGTTAATGTATAAAGTTTTTTCATACTGTAAATCTCCTATTTAAAAAATTATATCATAAGGAGAAAATATTATTTCTCTCCTTATAATAAATAGATTTTTACTAAATTAAAGAGAGTTTATTACTCTTTACCAAAATCACAATCAGGTTTTTTTACTATATAAGGGGTAAGTCTTCCACTTTCATCTGGGGTTTCCCAAAGTTTTCTGATTAATTCTTTGTTCAGGATGATTTTTTCAGATGCTTCAGGGAATGCAACATCTGTTCTTCTTTTTCCAAATATTTTGCTGTATTTTGCTCTTGTCATCGTAATGTTTACATTAAAATTATCATAAAAGGCTCCGAGTATAGCGGAAGCAGCTGGTTCACTTGTAGTTCCTGGTGCTGTATTATATCCCCAGAACATTGCAACACTTTTTTTTGGATCGATTTGATGCGTTTCACCATTACTGAGTTCTACAGTGATTTTTATAATCTGTGGACGATGACCATTAGCATTACTTATAATCTCTCCACTCTTTGCAGTAATCTTTGATGATGTTAAAAAAATTGCTACTGAAATTAAAACAATTGAAACTGAAACTAATAAAATCTTTTTCATATTTTCTCCTTTTTTTTTGAATAATTGTTCTTCATAAAAATAACTTTCTCTTTTTCTAATTGATAATCCAAATCTACCATAAGATATTTTTATTCGTATTTGTCTTATAGACTCAATTCATTGTAAATATCAATTAATTCTTTGTTTTTATAAAAATCTTGGTATAGATCAGCCACCTGATATTTTACATATTTTTCCTTTTCCACCATATACAAGCGTCTCTCCATCTCCATCAGGTGTATTCCATAATTCTTTAATAAGGGATTTATTGATTATTTTGTCTTCGTTGGATGATTTGAATATTTTATCTGCTCTAACTTTCCCAAATGTATCTTCACATTCTCTTTTAGAAAGTTTGATGCCCTGTTTCTTTTCTTCCAAACTATCATAATATGTACCCAGAATCTCTATCGGAGCAGATTTTGGCTTATTGCCTTTGTCTGCTTCCAACTCTAAATTACCCCAAAATAATGCAACTATCTGATCTTTTTTTACGTCGATTGTTCGTGACCATCCATTGTCAAAGTTTATTGTAACACTTTCTACTTCTTTGATTTTCCTAACATTAGACATTTAGTCCTCCTTTTATGATTATAATCCAATGTTAGATAAAAAATAAAAAAAAGTCAAGAATCTCTATTGGAATTGATAAAAAAAAAAAAGTATTTTATAATTAAACTAGGAATAAAATGAATCAAAATATTAAAAAAAAAATAAAACTTTTATTAATTATATATATCTTTGCTTTTTATTATATATTTCCAAAAAATGACATTAATTTTGACCATTTATTTATTGAACAAGGATTGTCACAGAATAGTGTCTATTGTATTTCCCAAGATAAAAATGGTTTTTTATGGTTTGGGACTGATGAAGGATTAAATCGATATGATGGGTATGTTTTTAATAAATTTTATAGTGATTATGATATTAGGAACTCAATAAGTGATAATAAAATAAAAACTATTTTCGAAGATAAAGAAGGAATTCTCTGGATTGGTACAAGATTTGGGTTTAATAGATATGATCCATTTAAAGATGAAATTAAACAGTTTTATTACTTAAAAGATAAAAATAGTATAAGCAGCAATGACGCTATTACAGTAATTGAGGATAAAGACGGCTTCTTATGGATCGGAACAAATGATGGTTTAAACAGATATGATAAAGTGAATAACATATTTATTAATTTTAAATTTAGTGAGAATTGTAATAATTGCATTAGTAATAATCAAATCAAAATAGTCTTTGAAGATTCTCAAGGTATAATATGGGTGGGTACAAAAGGTGGTCTGAATAGATATAATAAGAAATCTAATGAATTTACAGTTTATAAAAATGATCTAAACGATTTATATTCTATCCCTAATAATAATGTTATATCAATCTCTGAAGATAATAATAAGGATCTTTGGGTCGGAACAGATAAACTGGGATTAGCACGTATGAGGAATAAAAGTCAAAAATTTTTTAGATATTATATTGATCCTGATAAAAGTAAATATGTAACTGGAGCTGAAATTAATTCAATATATATAAAAGATAAAGAAAAAATATGGATAGGAACTTATGGAGAAGGTATATATGTTTTTGATATAAAAAAAAAAGAATTCACGAATTACAGAAATAGTATAAATAATAAAAGTATTAGTAGTAATTTTGTGTTTAAGATATTCCAAGATATAAATAATATTTTATGGATTGGGACAGTTAGAGGTTTAAATAAATTTGATTCAAATAAAAATAAATTTGTCCATTGGGAGCTTAAAGATAATAATAGTGAATTAATCAATAATAATATTTGGAATATCTATAAAGAGAAGAAAGGTAATGTGTGGCTGGGTACTGAGAATGGGATTCTTTATTATAACTTACAAACAAAAACTCTAATTGAAAATAAATATTTTAATAAATTGAAAAATAATAGAATTATTATTGTGGCAATTGATAGCAATGATAATATCTGGATTGGAACTGATAGGAGTGGATTGGTCAAGTATAACGCCAGCACCGCTCAGTTTTTCAATTATAAATATAAGGCTGATAAGAATAATTCAATATCTGGTAATACTATATATTCAGTAATCGAAAGTAAAAATAGATTTCTATGGATAGGAACCAATAAGGGTGTAAACAGGTTTAATCCAGATTCTGAAATTTTTGAAAGTTTTAATACAGGTAATTTATTGAATAAAAATCCAGTATTATCTTTATATGAAGATAGAAGTGGATTGATTTGGATAGGCTCAAAAGACGGATTATATTTTTTTAACCCAACAGAAAAAAGAATTAAAGCTTTTAAACCCATGAATATGAAAGAAACCAGACTGAAGAACAATTCTATAAATGTTATTATTGAGATAAAAAATAAAGCCCTTGTAATCGGGAGTGTATTTGGCTTCTATATTCTTGATGAAAATCACAATATAATTAAGCATTATACTAAAAAACATGGCCTTCCCAGTAATGATATTATGTCAATTCTTGAAGACAGAAAAGGGAACCTTTGGATATCTACTAATAATGGAATTTCTCAGTTTAATCCAGTTACAGAGGAGTTTAGGAATTATGATACATATGATGGCCTTCAATCTATGGAATTTAATGGAGGTGCAAGCTATCAATCTGATGATGGTGAAATGTTTTTTGGAGGGGTAAATGGTTTTAACTCATTTTATCCCGAAAATATAGGTTATAATAAGCATAAACCACCAATAGTAATTACTGAATTCAAAGTGTTTGACCGGAAAAAAAATATATCAGATTATATTGAAAATAGTAAAGAACTGATATTACTTTTTAACCAGAATTTTTTGAGTTTTGAATTTACGGCACTCGACTTTACTAACCCTGAAAAAAACAAATATGCTTTTTGGATGATAGGGGTTGATAAGGGTTGGAATTACAGGGATTCTGGCAGACGGTTTGCTAATTATACAGATCTTGCACCGGGTCACTATATTTTTAAGGTAAAAGGATCAAATAACGATGGTGTTTGGAATGAGGTAGGAATATCTGTGAGAATTTATATCTCTCCTCCTTTCTGGCTAACCTGGTGGGCCTACAGTATCTATACTATTCTGGTGTTTTTGTTTTTTCTAATCGGACATAAGGTCCGGGTCAGGCAATTGAAGAGAAGGAAGAGGGAGTTAATAATTGAAGTAGAAAAAAGAACTTCTGAGCTTGAGGTTGCTAATCTGGAGATAAATACAATAAATAAAGATCTTGAACAATCTATGATGGATCTTTCAAAAATGAATAATGAATTGAGGGAAGCAAATATGTTAAAGAGTGAATTTCTTGGAATTGCGGCCCATGATTTAAAAAATCCATTGCAGGTGATCCTGGGATATACAGATATTCTTAAAATGAAACTAAAAAGAGATAATCTGGAAAATAAGGAGATAAAAAAAATAAATAGATCTGTGGAAAATATGCTTGCCTTGATAACAGAGCTACTGAAGACGGCTTCTCTTGAAACCGGACAATTAAAACTGAATATAGAGTGTATAGATCTTGATGAACTATTAGAAAAAGCAATAAAGGCAAATAGAACACTTGCTGCAAAAAAAGATCAAGCAATCACTTATTCTAAAAAAACAGATATTTTTATAGAAGGTGATTCAATGAAGATAATGCAGGTCTTTGACAACCTGATTAGTAATGGAATAAAATATTCACTTCCAGGGAAAAATATAGAAATAATAATTGGTTGCGATGAGGATATGGCGATTGTAGAGGTAAAAGATCATGGTCCGGGTCTAACTGAAGATGATAAAAAGAATCTATTTAAAAAATTTCAAAGACTTAGTGCAAAGCCAACTGCAGGAGAGAGCTCAACCGGACTTGGACTTTCAATTTGTAAAGGTTTTGTCGAGAAACATCATGGTAATATATCTGTTGAAAGTGAGTTTGGGAAAGGAAGTACATTTATAGTAAAAATCCCCTTAGTTCTCTAATTGACGTTATGCTTTAGTTCCTTTTTTCACTAAAAACACCGCAAATAGGATTATAATAGCCGCTATGATCATCTCAATGCTGATAACTTCATCTAAAAATAACCAGCCAAGGAAAAGAGCTATTATGGGGTTGATATAGGCATGAGTCATAACAAAGGAAACCGGTAATTTGGAAAGTGCATACATATAGGAACCAAAACCCAGTATTGATGCGACCAGAATAAGATAGATAAATGCAATAAGACTGCTTTTAGTAAATATGAATCGTGGTAATTCTCCAAGAATCATTCCCAGTGATGTCTGTAATATACCAGCGACGATCATCTGGATAGATGCTCCCATGAAAGGATGAACTTTAGTTGGTTTGTATTTTGTGTATAAAGTTCCAAAAATCCATGAAATTATACTTAAAAAGATCAATAAAAGACCTGTCAGGTAATGACCATTAAGCGCAAACTCAAGTTTCCCCGAAAAGATAAGAACTACTCCTGCAAATCCAAGAATAAGACCACCATAGACTTTTACTCCATTTTTAGGACTGGAAGGCAGAAATGATTCTGTGGCAGTTCCCCAAAGGGGTATAGTGGCAAGGAGAAGTGCTGTTAAACCACTTGGGATCCATTGTTCTGCAGTTACTATCAGGCCATTGGAAAATCCAAGCATTGCGGTTCCCACTATGCTTAGTTTTATGAAATCTTTTTTTGAAGGAAGGGAATAACCTCTCAGTTTTAAAAAAACAAAAAATGTTGTTCCGGCTATTATCCATCTGGTTCCGGCAAAAAGCATAGGGGGAAGTTGCTCCACTCCTACTCTTATTGCTAGAAATGTCGTACCCCAGATAATGGAAATTGAAGCCCATGCTAAATATGCTCTGAAGTTTTTCATTTTTGTGTATTCACTATTGAGTTTATGAATGGTTTTTGAAATCCAGGAATTTTATTAATTGATGTCTTGAGTTAATTCCTAATTTTTTAAAAATTTTATATATATGGTTCTTGACTGTATTAATTGATATGAAAAGTATGTTTTCTATTTCTTTGTTTGTTTTTCCTGTTAAGATTAGTTCTATTATTTCTTTTTCTCTTTCAGAAATTGCATAAGTATTGTAGATGTTTTCTAATAGAGCAGTATAGTTCCCTGTTTCATGTAAAGTGGCCATGTATCTTAAAAAATAAATTTTTACCCATAAATAGGGGATTAAATTTATTAATAGTATAAAACCTGAAATAAACAATAACTGTATAAATGAATTTGGAGTAAAAATCAAGATGATTAAAAGTAAAATAATCATAAAAATATATCGTAGAAGAAAAAGAATTGAAAATGAATTGACAAGTTTTTTATGGTTGAAATTTTGAGTTTTTCTGTTTGCAAACAGCATGTAGATTAATACAATAAATTCAATAAGAATAATATTATCAAAAACATACTCGTAGATAAAATGTAGGAGTTTTATGGTTTTGATATATTCAGGATATATATTTATAACTAATTCAAAACAAAAATATATAAATAAAACTGAGAAAAGTATAAGCCTGTGTCTTGTCTTTATCTCTTTATCTAATAATTCTGAAACAATATTGATTATTAAATAGATGTATAAAAAAACAAAAAGTAGAAATAATAAGGAGCTTATATTTTGAGAATATTGAGACCTGTTGAAAAAAAAATCTTCATGGAGATTTATTTTAAAATACATGCCAACTATCAAGACAAGTAATGAAACATTAAATAGTCCCATATATAATACGATTTTTTTGAGATAAGGAAACTTATACTTTTTACTTATAGAATTAACATAAAAAATTAAGTATAGACCAATGATAAAGATAATAAGAGTTAATAGTAATTTTATATGTTGCATATTTAGTATATCAAAGTATAAACGAATTATTATATAAATTCAAGGAATCGAATTGAATCATAAAAAAACACTTTAAACTACTACTGGTTGCGTCATAAAAA
>CBDUZW010000058.1:0-35822 GCA_965371805.1 uncultured bacterium
GCGGGCCTAATTAACAAAAAAAACAACTTGTAGTTTTGTTGATTAAAAATTTAGGGTATAGATTAAAGTTGACTTTTGTTTTTTTTTTATTTATACTTCAAATATGAAAGGTGATATAGTCAAACTATTTATATATTCCTGTTACAGGAGTTGTCAAAGTTGCGCACTACTCACAGCTTATATGAACCGATTTAACGGCTTATAATAATAAAGTGCTCATCTATAAATAATTCCTTCTCTTTTTTGTCGATTCCTTTCGCTATGATCTGTAACCAATTGACATTGAAGGGATACAAAATATAATAATAAGGAGGTCAAAACATGAAACGAGTTTTTAAAAAAGCCCTTTCTGGACATCTTTTATATGGAGATGAACTGTGAGGTCAGGACTTTTTGCGGGTAAAAGCCGTACCCTCGGCCTCAGTATAAATATCCTCAATGATGAAGAATTAGAGGATATTCATTCAGCTACCCTGGAAGTATTAGAAAAAACAGGCATTTATGTTGAAGCTGATGAAGCTCTGGATTTTTTTGAAAAGGGCGGTGCTTCTGTTAACTACAAAACAAAAATAGTTAAAATTCCTGCATATATGGTAGAAGAGAGCATCCAATCAACACCCTCAAAAGTAATCCTCTACGGACGTGACCCAAAACATGACCTGGTATTGGATAATTCACGGGTACATTTTACAAATTTCAGTGAAGGAGTACAGATCATTGATCCCCGTACCGGTGAGAGAAGAGAACCTGTTAAAACAGATCTAAAAGACGCTGCCCGTGTAATAGATTATCTGGATGATGTTGATTTCTGTGAGAAAGCCATTGGGGCCCATGATGTGGACCAGAATTCTGCACCTCTCCACAATGCTGAGGCCTTTCTTACAAATACAACAAAACACTGTTCTTTCGGACCTGGGAATGGTAAACTCCTTAGAAAAATTATAGATATGGGGATTGCTATCGCTGGAAGTGAAGAAAAATTTTATCAGCGGCCGATTATTTCCTTTGCTACCTGCCCGGTAAGTCCTTTAAAACTAATCACTGATACCTGTGAAATTATTATAGAGGCGGCCCGGACAGGAACGGTTTGTAATATTTTGTCAATGGCTATGGCAGGTGCTACATCTCCGGTGACACTGGCAGGTTCACTGGTAACTCATAATGCCGAAGTACTTGGCGGCCTGGTACTTAGTCAATTGGTCCGCAAAGGAACTCCATTGATTTATGGCAGTTCCACTACTGCTATGGATTTGAGAATGGGAACTGCAACTGTAGGGACACCGGAGGCTGCACTTGTAAGTGGTGCTGTGGCATGCCTTGCACGGCATTATAAAGTTCCCTGTTACGTGGGTGGTACATAGGGGGACGGAAAACTTTCTGATGCCCAGATTGGACATGAGAAAACTCTCACAGGGCTGATACCGGCGTTGGCAGGTGCCAACATGATATACGGCCTTGGAATGCTTGAGAGTGGGATCACGTTTGATTTTGGACAACTGGTACTGGATGCTGAATTTGCACGTATGATAAAACATACGATCAAAGGAATTGCTGTAGACGACGATTCACTTGCAGTAGATGTAATCAATGAGGTAGGACCCTCTGGTAATTTTCTGGTTCATAAGCATACTGTTAAACACATGAGGTCCCAATCTCAACCTGAATTTATCGATCGTACGATGCGGGAAACATGGGAAAGGAAAGGCTCGCGTTCTGCCTACGATAAAGCAATGGAAAAAGTAAAACATATTTTGGAAAACCATAAACCTGAACCACTGCCACAGGATGTCCTGGATAAGATCCGGGCCATCGTTGTTGAAACTGAAAAAGAAATGGGTATAAATATAGAAGGAGTAGAATAATGAAAGATGATATTTTAACTCGCATGGGCGATGGGGAAAGACTGCGAATGTCAGCAGAAGAAATCAAAGAGGATATTGCCACAGGTACCGAAGATGCTGCCCGAAGAGCCAAAGTCCCACAATTGACGGCAGAAGAACAGGAACAGCTTTTCGACATTATGGCTGAGCCTTCACGTGTGGTTTCTGTATCGCCCGGGGAAGAGATAATTGTCACTGACGACGGCGGTACTATGAGTTTTTATACCTGTCAGGATGGTGGTGGCGTTGGGTTGCCGCTTAGCCGAATGCAGGCCGTTTTGACTTATGAAAGGGCCTGCGCGGCTGATACAACCTCAATGGGTCACAGTGATTACAGTTATAAACCTGTGAAACCGATCATCAATTTTGAGACCAATGAGTATTATAATACATCCATGATGACCACGGTACCTTTTTTTTATGGTGCCCAGCCTAACCTGGGACTATATTACCAGCCAGATGGTCCATGCCCCAATCCGGGCGATCTTATGCCAGCAGGCAAGATCAAAGAAGCGCAGGAATCCCAGGAAAAAGCAGCTGAATATCTTGAAAAAGATCTTGTCTTTGTAGGAAAAAAAATGGCTGCAGTGGGCTGTGAAGGACTTAATCTTGATACCTCAGGCTCAGCAGGTGATGCGGATTTTATGGCAGCATTGAAATCAGTAAGACGACTGAAAAAGGAACTGGTTCATATGCCCATAATAATGGGAAGCGCCAATGAATTTATTCTTGGAATGCATGGTAGAGCTACCTTTGATGGACAGCAGTTGGCGGGCATGTATCCTCATAAACAGGTGAAGGTTGTAGAATCTGCAGGTGCTGATGTTTTCGGTGTAGCCGTTGGTACCAACACAAATGAATCTGTGGCCTGGAATCTGGCAAGGACACTGACCTTTGTTAAGGAAACGGTTAAAGTGGCAAAAATTCCGGTTCATGCAAATGTAGGCATGGGTGTTGGCGGTGTACCAATGATGGAATCACCCCCAATAGACATGGTAACAAGGGTGTCTAAAGCACTTGCTCAAATTGGCAAATTGGACGGGTTGTAGATAGGCGTAGGCGACCCCATGGGCATGCATATGGCTCATATCATGTCTTCAGGAATGGGTGGCTTGCGGACTGCCGGAGATCTGGTAGCCTGGATGCAAATTACTCGTAGAATGAAGATAAATGAGGCTAAAAAGTATGTGGCTCAAAAACTTGGAATCGATCTGATTGATCTGACCAATGAAGAAGTAATGCGCTCTGTCAGGGAGGACCTGGGAATAGGCATTATTACTTCCGTGTCGGGCAGCCCAAAAGGTATAAGGGCAAAGATCAAGATTGCCGAGCTGTTGGAAATTCCTATCAATTCGGTAACATTATTCAAATCGCAATTGAATGGTTCTCTAAAATGATTTATTGCTATAGATAAAATAAACTTTACCATTGCTATGTGTTTTGCAATGGAGTAATTTAAAGGAGATTACATATGTCAGAAATTTTTAAACAAGCTAAAGAAGCTATTATAAGTGGTGATGCTGAAGCTGCTGAAGAATTGGCACGAAGAGGTCTGGATGAAGGTGTTTCAGGTCTTGATTTAATAAATAAGGGTTTCATTCCAGGTATAAATGAGGTTGGTGACAAGTTTGGTGAGGGGCAGTTATTCCTCCCTGAGCTGATCATGTCCGCAACCGCCATGCAAGGTGTGATCGATATTATCAATGCCTCATTGGAAGACGGAGAAAAACAGGAACAGGGTAAAGTTATTCTAGGGACTGTGGAAGGTGATTTGCATGATATTGGAAAAACCATTGTTGTTTCATTGTTAAAGGCAAATGGTTTTAAGGTATTGGACCTTGGACGTGATGTAACGGTGGATAAGTTTATAGACGAAGCTGAAGCTTTCGGAGCAGATGTTATAGGCACGAGTGCCCTTCTTACTACAACTATGCCGGTTCAGAAGGAATTGATCGAAACATTAAAAAAAAGAGGTTTAAGGGATAAATATAAAACAGTTGTAGGGGGAGCCCCGGTGACCCAACGGTGGGCTGACCGTATCGGTGCCGATGCATATGCAGTGGATGCCGGTGATGGTGTCAGGAAGATCAAGGAATTGCTTGGCAGAGCATAGAGATTAGGAGAAAAAATGAACTTATTAGAGAGAATTAGTAAAGGTGAAAAATTAACAGCAGATGGGGCCATGGGTTCGTTGTTAATGGCTAGGGCAAAAGATCTGATAAAGGGAAAATGTCCTGAAATTATTAATCTATCCCGTCCTGATATCCTCGAAGAAGTGGCTAATCTTTACCTGGAAGCTGGTGCTGAAATTATTCAAACCAATACTTTTGGGGGTTCTCCATTAAAACTTTCAGACTATTCTCTTGATGAAAAAACCGAAGAGATAAATATGGCTGCAATTCAGGCAGTCAAAAAAGTGGTGGAAGGAAAAGCTTATGTGTCTGCTTCCTGTGGCCCCTGTGGGAAAATGTTGAAGCCCTATGGTGAGCTTGAATCGGATGTGATGTATGAAAGTTTTGTAAGGCAGTTGAAATCTGTGATCGAAGCTGGTGCTGATATTATATGTGTGGAAACAATGACTGATATCCAGGAAGCGATATTAGCAATCAAGGCAGCAAGATCTATATCTTCATCCATTCCTGTGATGGCCACAATGACTTTTGATAAAACCAAGCGGGGTTTTTTTACCATGATGGGTGTTAATATTGAGAAAGCAGCTAAAGAGTTGGAAGCCGCCGGTGCCGATATAATCGGTTCCAATTGTGGTAATGGTATCGAAAATATGATTCTCATTGCAAAAGAGTACAGATCATTCAGTTCTCTGCCCTTGATCATTCAGTCTAATGCCGGTTTACCGGAGATAAGGGGAGATGCTACAGTTTATCCTGAAACACCTGAGTTCATGGCAGAAAAAAGTAAAGATCTGGTTGATGCAGGTGTATCCATCATTGGAGGTTGTTGCGGAACTACCCCAGAACATATCCGTGTAATAAGTCAAAAAGTAAGGTCTCTTTAACTTATTCTTCTGGTTATATTTAGTTTAAATTGTGAACAATTTGGGGATAAAATTTCAGAGAGGATTATTTTAAATAAGGTTTAAATACTTCAGCATCTAATTCCAAGTATGCAGTACATTCTTCAAAATCTATTGAAGCAATATTATTTGTGAATTCTGGTTTCAATTTTTCAACAACTAAATTAGCTAATCTTTCTATTCCCTTATCTTTACAATAAAAGCATGCTTTGGGTTGTGAACTGGATATCCTGATTTTTTTAATTGACTCAATCATAGATATTAATTCAGGGTACTTAAAATTTGAAGATATTATTTTAGAAAAATCTAAGAACCTTTTATAATCAGATATATCTTTTTTATATATACTTACAGTTTGAATATATTTCTTTATAGAGTCAAGTGTGAATATCTCTTTTGGTCTAAAAAAGATAAGTTTTAAATCATCATTAATTTCAAATTTTTCCATATATGTATTATATTTGTATTATTTTAAAATATCAAGAGTTAAAATAGATATAAAATTTATTATATCCCTGTCTAGAAATATATTTGTCTTTATAGAAATATTAATTTTATTATGCTAATCTTATATTATGTTTAACAATGATTTCAATTACCAGCAATTTAGAAAATTATTGATTTTGATACCCACACATTTTCTTCAAAAATATTAAAGGAGATTATCATGATATTAATAAAAACCCTGTGCACTATTCTTATCGTTTTCTCAACCCTTAACTTATCACTTGCTCAATCAAAAACCAAAATATTGTCCAGTGAAATTCCGGCTAAGTTTAAAACAACTTATAATGGTTTTGATTATTCACGCCGTGATGTGATGATACCGATGCGTGATAGCGTAAAACTACATACAGTAATCCTTATACCTAAGAGTGTAAGAAATGCTCCTATTCTCCTGACACGTACGCCTTATAATGCAACCGCTCTCACTACTAATCAAAACAGTTCTCATCTCGGTCCAAGTCTTGAAGGCTATGATAATGCTACTGATGTAATTGTCGAAGGTGGTTATATTCGTGTAGTTCAGGACATCAGGGGCAAATACGGTTCAGAAGGCAATTACATCATGAACCGTCCACTTTGTGGACCACAGAATCCGACAAAGGTTGATCATGCGACAGACACCTATGACACAATTGACTGGCTTGTTAAGAATATTCATGAAACCAATGGCAAAGTCGGTATAATCGGAATCTCTTATAATGGATTTCTACCCCTGATGGCTCTGGTAAATCCACATCCTGCCCTCAAAGTCTCTGTGCCTATGAATCCAATGGTTGATGGGTGGAAGGGGGACGACTGGTTTCATAATGGTGCCTTCCGGCAGCAGAATATGAGCTTCATATATGATCAACAGGCAACCCGTGCTAGCGAAATCAAATGGTGGACAAGTCATTTTGATGATTATGACATGTTTTTGGAAGCAGTATCAGCAGGTGAACTTGGACGTCGTAGAGGACTCGAACAGGTTGGCTTCTGGCGAAAGATCCTCGAGCATCCAACTTATGATTCTTTCTGGCATGACCAGGCAGTTGACAAGATTCTGGGTAAGCTTCAATTGAAAATTCCTGTAATGCTGGTACATAGCCTCTGGGACCAGGAGGACATCTATGGTGCTATTGCTGCGTACAAAGAGATTGAGCCAAAGGATACAGATAATGACAAGGTGTTTTTGGTAATAGGGCCATGGCATCACGGTCAGGCGATTCGCGAAGGTAGTTCCTTAGGGGCAATCAAGTTTAACAGCAATACAGCTCTTTATTTCAGGAAGGAAATCCTACGGCCTTTTTTGGATCACTATCTAAAGGATGGAAAACCGAAAATGGATATTGCACCTGTTTCTGCTTTTGAAACAGGAACTAATAAATGGCGTCGTCTATCTTCCTGGCCTGCTCCATATCCAGCAGATTGTAAGGTTAAACCAATTCCACTTTACCTCAATTCAGGGTTGAAGGCTGAATTCTCAGCACCCAAATCAAAAGATACAGCTTTCGATGAATACATATCAGATCCGGCAAAACCAGTGCCTTACAGGGCTCGACCGATTGATGGAAAGTCATGGAACCGATGGCTGGTCGATGATCAACGGGAACAATCAGGTCGGACTGATGTTCTTGTGTTTACTTCTGACATTTTAACTGAACCGGTAAAGATCAGCGGCGAACCAATTGCTAATCTCATTGCTTCAACAAGTGGTACTGACTCAGATTGGGTTGTAAAAGTAATAGACCTCTACCCGAATGAAGTTGCTTCCCAACCAGAAATGGGTGGATACCAGCTTATGGTATCAGCAGATATTTTTCGTGGACGATATCGTGTAAGTCTAAAGACTGCAAAACCGATTCCGACTAACAAACCCTTACTTTACCGTTTCGCCCTGCCGACTGCGAATCATGTATTCCAGCCGGGCCATCGCATTATGGTTCAGATACAGTCAAGCTGGTTTCCGCTATATGACCGGAATCCGCAGACTTTTGTAAAGAATATTTTCTGGGCCAAACCAGAGAATTATAAAAAGGCAAACCAGAGGATTTATCATACAGAGAGGCATGCAAGCTTTGTGGAATTGCCAATCGTGAGCAGGTAGCTCTTATTTAGATTTTGTATGTACCAAAGAAAAAAGTTGATACGATTTCTATATTCCAATAAAAAAGTTTATTTTAGAGATGTGTTTTGGAATGATAATAAGCGGTAGTAGCAATATCAATTTAATGTCTGGTATGCTTAAAGAGTCAATAAAAGTAAAAGATACCTTAAAAAGATTGCAAGAATGCTGTTAAATACGAATTTGCAAAATAGCAAATACTCTATCAATATTAATAATATTTGGAAAAAAAATGGGGGGTTAGTAGATTTTTATAGTTGCTGAAGTTCAGAAACATATTAGACTCTGATCCCCCCAAAAAAACCAAATGATATTTTATAAAATAATACCAACGTTTGTGGGAATGTGGGAAAATTGACTGGGCTTGTCACTACAACGATGCGGCCTCATCAATTCAAGAAACTATTGCCTTTGATAACTCTATTAAGGTTGCTTTGGATTTTTATTATAAACATCCTGAGGAGACTCTAATACTGGTTACTTCTGATCATGAAACAGGAGGGTTAACATTAGGAAATTCTCATACCAGATATCAGAGTTACCTTAGTCTTTTAAAAAATCAGAAAGTATCATATTATAAATTTGCAAATATAATACAAGACTGTAAAAAAAATAATAGAAGAAAGTTCAAGTTTTCATTTGTCCTAAAGCTAATTAAAAAATATATTGGATTAGGAAATAAAGGTTTAGAATTGTCCAGGTGGGAACTGAAGGATCTGAAGAGAGCATTTAAACTTAGTAGAAAAAATGTAAAAATAAAAAAAAACACATATCTGAGAACGCTTTATAGCAGTGAAGAACCCATTGCGATTGAAGCAATACGGATTTTGAACAGAAAAGCCGGAATAGGATGGACAAGTTTTGGACATACGGCGATTTCGGTACCTCTAAGGTCAATTGGGATCGGAAGTGAATTGTTTAATGGGGAAATGGACAGTACTGATATTTACAAAATCCTATTAAATTTATTTAAGTTTAAACCCGAAGATAAAGAATAAAGTTCTGGATTTTTAGAATATTTGGGAAAATATTTTGTGATAGTCCAGAAAAATGTATTTAATAGACTTATATTAAAGAGAAAAATTCCTATTGTATAAAAAATTGAATGAAAACTCTTTTCTTAACCTTCTGTGATCAATAAATTCAGCAACCTTTTTAAGCCTTTTAGGAATCTGTAAAATTTTATCTCTAGCCTTCTCTCCCTCTTGATTTAAACCAGTTATATTTTCTATATCCCAGAACTCTATTAAGCTTTCTACGATCTCTTTATAGTCCCATGGCCCATAAATATCTGTTTTGTAAGCTACTTCTGCCATATCTTTGAAATTGGGCATACCGATACCAGGCATGTCAATACTTGGCATGATGGCTGCAGCAGACAAGAGACCCCGATTAGGGTCTATCTCTAAAATTGCTTTAAATACGTTTCGATAAAAATTGTAATGTTTTGCTTCATCAACAGCAATACTATTCAGTATATTCATTATCAGCGGTTCATCCTCTCCGACTGAGTTTCCAAGATTCCGATGGGAAACCTGAGTTGCTTTTTCCTGAAGTGATGTATAAACAAAAACTTTATATGGATCTCTATTCCATAAAGGATCAAAACCTGCATTCATATAATCAAATTGTAATTTTTCCAGTTCTCTATAATTAAATAATCTTGACTCTCTTACATAATCTCTTAACACACATCCATGGCGGTCTTCTTCAGCTGTCCACAGGTAATTCCAACGTTTTAATGTGCTATTGTCATCTAGATATAATGCAATTAAACGGTGAAAGTGGGGTAGCCCTTCTTCAGTTAAAAGATTTAATGCAATGCCGACTCTTACCGAATCATGAATGCCTCTGGCACGATCACGTAATTTTAATATAGATCTTTCAATATCCTCATCATTTTTTTCATCTGCAGGTAAAAAATCATTAGAAAACCAGAGTTTTTGATTATTTTTGTGTTTTTCGATGAACTCTTCTATTTTTGGCTCCAATTCTTTGAGTACTTCACTTTTTGTTATCTGTTCTTTTAATTCAGTATTTTCCTTTTCTGCAATAATATCCATTTTTAATTTCTCCTTAATATGAAATTGTTGTAATTTAACAAATTAACAAATTATTGTCAAGTGTTTTAAAGAACTTAAAAAAATTTGCAAAAAATATTTCTTTATGATAATTTTGAATATAGAATATTTGAGGATTTTAAAATATTCTTTGACTTCTATATCTGTCTATATAAATTGTAATATACAGGAGATTTAAAATGATATTATCATCTATCCAACAAAAGGTAGATAAACATCTTTCACAAAAACTGGAATCCGGAAAAATTCCTGGAATTCAGTATGTCGTAGTAGATTCTACAGGTATCAAATATGAGTTTTCCGGAGGCTATATGGATGTCTCATCTGAGCATCCAGTCACCTCAAATACAACTTTCATGTCCAGTTCCACCACCAAGATAATAACAGCTGCAGCAATCCTTAAACTTGCTAACCAAAAAAAGATAAAATTAACAGAAAGTCTGAGTCAATATTATCCATCACATCCATACGGTTTTAACATCAAGATCTTTCATCTCCTTAATCAGACATCGGGCATACCAAACCCGATGCCTTTGAAGTGGCTGCATCTTGTTGAAGATCACGGTGGTTTTGATGAAGAAAAGGAACTCAAGAAGATATTGAAGCAGCACTTCAAACTAAAATTCGATACGGGAACCCGGTATTCCTATTCAAATATATCATATTGGCTACTTGGCAAGATAATAGAAAAAGTTTCAGGAATTTCATATGAAGAATATATGCGTCAGAATATATTGGATCCACTCGGAATCTCCAAAGAGGAGTTGGGCTTCTATATTTCAAATATTGATAATCATGCCTGTGGTCACCTTAGAAAATTCTCAACACTTGGATTACTTATGCCGCTTATGATGGATAAGAAATTTTTGGCAAAAAAATCAGGGAATAGGATCAGGTTTAAACCTGTATATATGAATGGAGCCCCATATGGAGGTCTGATCGGTACTGCGTTGGGTTTTTCAAAATTTCTTCAAGATCAACTTCAGTATGATTCCATTCTGTTTAATAGAGAGATGAAGAGACTTTTTTATGCTGATCAAACAACCAGTCAGGGGCAGACAATTGAGACTACATTAGGATGGCATAGAGGAGAGTTATCAGATATTAAGTATTATGGTAAACCTGGTGGGGGACCCGGGTTTCAAAGCAATATGCGTATCTATCCTTCAAAAGATATTGCAACTGTTTGGCTTGCTAATGAAACAGCTGCCAGTGAAGGGCCCATACACAAATTAACTGATAATCTGGACATGCATTTCCTATAAAGTCGGATGATTTGGTGTGATTTTCCTCAATGTAAATAGTATACTTTTTAATATTTTTATATTAAAAATTAATTATCTTGACAATTAAAATTCCTTTATCTATAATTATTTTACTTTAGCTTTTTGAAGTTGGAGGTTTTATAATTTGGATCTGCAAAAAAAAAGTTCTTTTATAGGTAGAATATTTTCACATAAGAGAAAAAAAGATATTAACACCATAAATTTACTCAAAAGGGATATTTTTATAACTCCAACGGATATTGTGTCAAGACGGATCCTGGGTGATCTATATCTTAAAATTAAAAATCAATCCGGGGCTTTGGAACAGTTTATTTGGATCGCAGAATACTATAGAAAAGAGAAAAACTATACAAAAGCTATTGCAATATATGAGAGGATTATCAAAATTGATCCATTAAATGATCAGTATTATTTAGCTCTTGCTGATATTTATGTAAAAATTAATATGAAAAATGAAGCTATTGGGATTTATAGACGTTTTATTAATATAGCAAAAAAAATAAATGCTTCAAATACAGTTATCAATCTTTTAGATAAAATACTGTCATTTGACAAGTATAGTGTTGATCTGAGAATTGAAAAAGCAACCGAACTGATAAAAAACGGGGAAGAAGCAAAAGCAGTTCAGGAATACATTTTAATTGTTGACAAATTGATTGAAACAAAAAAAATTGATGAAGCAGAAAAATTACTAGTTGAGACAAATATAAAAGATAAAAAATTGTATGGGAAACTTCTTATCTGCTATATAGAAAAAAATAAGTTGAAAGATGGATTGGATATGATTAAGAAGCAAAGATTGGAAAGTTCAAATGATATCGAGATATTAGGGACAATTATTGACCTATATTTAAAGGATAAGTCAATCAAAGATGCTTTGAGAATAAATAAAAAAATATTTAAGAAAGATCCGAAGGCTACAGGCATATTTATTAAAATTGCAAAATACTATTTAGAGTTGAAAAAGCCCGTGGAAGCTTTTGATTATCTTCTCCCATTTATAGATACAAACATATCTTTAAAAAACTATAATAGCGCTATAGATAGTTTAAATCTGTTCGTTAGATATCAATATGATTTCATGCCAGCTCTAAAAAAATTGCGATTAGTTTACAAAATAAAAAACGAAATCCCTCTGTTGATAGAGCATAACGAGAGACTTATCCCTATCCTTAAAAAGCAGGGAAATATAAATGAGCTTGTGGATATTTTAAAGGAATTAATAGAGATTTCAAACACTCCATATACATATAAACAACAATTAAAGGATATTTCAGATGAAATGAATCTCCAAATTGCTGCAGATGAATATAACAAAGAGAATGGGTATATTGCATATAATTCAAGGCAAATAAATGATTATTTGATAAAAAGTGATTATAATAGTGCTATTAATGAATTAGAAGAAGTTATTGAGAAATATCCACACTTGATTGAGCCCAGGGTAGATATGATAACTGTTTTAGAAAAATCCGGTAATTTAAACGAGGCATTAGAAACTGCAAAAAAGATAATTTCTTATATGTTACGGGAAAAAGATGAATCAGAATTCATTAGAGAGAAAAAAGAAATTGTTTCAGATACGACTGATGAATCAATGTTAAATAATGATATTTTTATTGATTTTGAACAGAGTGAAAATGAAGAAATAGTGGCAGATATTGACATTCCTGAAGATAATGAGATCAGTAATGATAAATGGAAAAGTCAAGAGTTAAAAACAGAATCGTATAAAAAATCATTTCAAAAACAGAGAACATTTAAAAAAAATATTTCTAAAAAATCAGATATTCAAAAATATCTTATTGAAATTTGCAGCAGTTTGGGAAAAATGTTATTCGATAATAATCTATCGTGTAGATCAGTTTCTCTTAAACTATTAGATACAGATTTGAAAACTATTTCTAAAAAGAAGACATTAAAAAAAATATTCATGAAGTATCTGACATTTTAAAGTGTTCAAAAAGTTTATTAAAAGAGATCGAAATAGAAAAAAATAGATTCAAGTCTATAACTATTTCTATCTCGAAACTGGAAATAAGTATTGGGTAATAATTAAATGAAATAAAAAGTAAGTTCAAGTCCAGAAATTAAATAAAGTGCCAAGCAGGAAAAAAAGTTCAAATTTATCATAGGTATTTTCCTTAATTCTTATAATGTGACTTTTTTCTCATATCAAAAAGCATAGAAAATAAGGTATACTAACTTTTTAAAAGGAGCAAAATAATGAATATTAAAACAGATAGATTACTTATTAGACCAATCAAAATTGAAGATAAAGAGTTAATATTTGAATACCGGTCCGATTCGATAACAAATAAATACCAGGGCTGGATTCCAAATAGTATTAATGATGTTGTTGAATTTATAAAAAAAAGTGCTCCTGGAGTGAATATTCCTGATACGTGGTTTCAGTTTGTTATTTTACAAAACGAGACTAATACTCTCATTGGAGATATAGGAATTCATTTTCTGGATATGGAAAACAAGCAGGCAGAGATAGGTTGTACTTTAAATAAAAACTTTCAGGGAGAGGGGTATGCAACCGAAGCATTGAAAGGAATAATTAAATATTTATTCTATGATTTACAAAAGCATAGAATTGTAACTTCAATTGATCCTGAAAATATAAGTTCAATTAAATTAGTAGAAAGATTAGGTTTCAGAAAAGAAGCTCATTTTGTTGAGAGCCTTTTCTTAAATGGAAAATGGGTTGACGATATTGTATACGCAATATTAGAAAAGGAATGGAAAGATGCTTAAATTGTCATTAATTGTCTGTTCATAGATATGTTTTAATCAAATTCCCACCATTCTTCGTCTTTAGTTCTAGTTTCCTGAATATTGATTGGATATCCCCCAATAA
This sequence comes from uncultured bacterium, assembly GCA_965371805.1. Classification (GTDB taxonomy): domain Bacteria; phylum Acidobacteriota; class Aminicenantia; order UBA2199; family UBA2199; genus JAOZTV01. Next base: position 13,756 of record CBDUZW010000058.1, read on the forward strand.
CTTCTAACTCTGGAGCACCACCCGTATATTTGATTAATTCTCCTGAAATAGTACCACCGGATCTTTCCAATAATAAATCACATACCAGACATTCTTTTTGATTACACATATATTCTCCTATATGAATGATTTTAATTACAAAGAGTATTCTGTGTCAAAAAAAACGAATATTATGACAATATTTTCAATTTTTGTTAAAAATATAACAGGATTCGAATATCAGAAGAGGTATTAAAAAATGGAGGTCGGAATTCGGGGCACGAACCCGACGAGCCTTGGTACGCACCAGACCCAGGCATAAAGCCCCTCCAAAATATTACTGCAAAAATTGATTTTAACATAAATTACAGACAAAAAACAGTAATATGAGCTGTTTTTGAGACAGTAGATAAGAATCTTGTTTGACACCAAAATTCATTACAGTATGATATAATCATTTCAAGAATAACCCATATGTTGAAGACGTCTCCAAGTACTCCTTCTCCACCTAGTATATCTGAATAGCTATTATATTTAATTGACTATAGTTACTTCTTTTGTTCTGCCATAACCCTTCCAACATTCGCCAGCACTTCATTATGTTCTTTTGTCGGACTAAAATCGATATACTTTAAATCCCTGTCAACAATTGCAGTGTGACCTTCCGGAGCATAAAAAACATCTCCTTCCTCATACACTTCTTCAGTTCCATTATCATAAATAAACCTGAATGCACCTTCAAAAATATAACCCCAGTGCGGGCAATGACAACTATTGTTTGGTAATCCTTTCAGTAAGGGTGTGAAATCCGTACCTTTTGGTAGTTCATGATAAACGGCATCCATATTCCCCAAACCCTCAATTTTGCGCATTATTGTCCCGGGTCCTTCCATTATTACCGGAATATCTTCTTTTTTTATTTTCATGTTACCTCCTTATACTTAAGTAGTAGATTCATAATTTGTCTAACCCATAATCGATATACCACAATGTAGGACGCATGTCAATAGAGTAAGGGATAATATTATTATTATTTAATTGCCGAAAGCACTGGGCAAAAATTATATAGGTCGCGGTAATGCTAGGGAGAAAGGGCTCAATTTTAACACCATTAAAATCTATGATTCCAATCGGAAAAACGCCAGGGAAATTATCCGTACCCAGGGCTTCTATAGCGAGGGTAGGGCTGTGAATCCGCTTTATATGGCTGGACCCGCTTATTATGTTGTCGATGACAAAGCGTATATTGAAAAAGATAAAGATTCCATCTATGTATTTGACAAAGATGGGGAAAATGTATCCACACTGGACATAAACCGGGGTTATAAAAAAGTCAAACTCACCTCCAATGACAGGACCAAGTTTTTGGATTATTTCAAGACCTCACCAAACTTTAAAAAATCATATCCAATCATCAAAAGAGACATCCAGTTTCTCGATTATTTCCCAGGCATTAAGTATTTCTACATTTTTGACAAGAAAATATACATCCTGCGCTGGACAAAAGATACCCTCAAGCAGGAGATTGCCGTTTTTGATCTTAATGGAAAATTGTTAAAGAATACGGTAGCTCCATGCCATATGAAAGATCTAATAGGCTTCTATCCATATACCATCTCAGATGGGAAATTTTACCAACTGGTTGAAAATGAAGAGAAAGAGGGCCATTGGGATATGCATGTAACCCAATTAAAATAGTCGTTAATATAAGCAGGGGCACCGTTAGTAAAAAAATCCTGCCTGACACCAAAATTGCATTTATCAATGGGTAGAAGTAAATTAAATAGATTAAAATATGAAAATGAACTAGTTCCAGTTATCCATGGAGACAATTCTAAATGGTTATATTCATATAAAGAAGTCATGAAGTTTATAGATAAATTAAAAACAAGTAGAATAAAATCCATTCATTCCAAATCAAATAGAATCTATTCAGAAGAAGATATAATTAGTCTAAGGGAATTAGGAGTTAATGTTTAACGTTTCTTTGGTTGACTTGTGTCTAACTCAATCTCTTCCAAATAAAATTTTAAAAATTCTTTTCCTTTTTCTGTAAAATTGTACAAATGAAATTTCTCATGATTCATCACTAATAGTTCTAAATTAAGTACAAAATAATTTATAATATCCATATTAAAATATTGTTCTAATTCTCTATCTGTTTTTAATCTTTGATACATTAATTTGAATTGTTCGAAATGTTTCGAATTTTTAAATTCTTTCCATTCTGAAATTTTATTATCCCTTGCAAGATTAGGATTATATGCTTGTGGAGTACCCATATCTGGAATGATTTTATCATTTTTTGCTGAACTCTTTGTTTCATCTTTAAGATTTCTTATTGGAACGTCTTTTAAAGTTAAATCCTTTTCTTGGGGTTTACCTAAAAAGTCTGTTTTTTCACTGTCAGTTTTCGGAATGAGTTTACTTTCTTTTTGTTCCATTTCTTCTTCTGCAATTCTTTTTTGCATTAATTTGGAAGGTTCATTATCATCAATACCTAATTGTATTTTAGATAAATCCGAATAGTCTTTTTTATTTATAATAGACTTTAATTTACTTTCTAAAGTTTTGTTTTGTATTTCCGATTGGTCAAGTGATTTAGTCATTTTATGATTTTCTATTCTAAGTCTATTTAATTCTTCTAAATCTTCCTTAGATATATCTATTCGACCCTCTAGAGCTTTAATTTGTGTATTCTTTTGGTTTACAATATTGGATAGTTCAATATCTTTATCTCTTAGAGTATTAACATATTCTAATGATTCTTCCAAAGTAAGAAGTCTATTATTTTCAATTTTATTTTTAATATTTCTTTGACTTTCTTTATGCGTTAACCATATAGAATATATTTTATTTGTAACCCAAGGATATATCAAAGTTATAAAAAGGGCTGAAAGAAATGGAAGATAAATTGGATTTAAAGTAAAACCATCTGACCATGGATTCCACAAATTTTTATAAAAATTATCGTGAATATATTCTGTCTTATATATTACAGTTCCTTCTCCATAAAATAGATAGTAGATAGCCTTCCAGTTCCATGCTATCCAAGATATTATGAGAGCCCCTGAAAAAGGGTTCGAAAGTCTATCATATAAAGTAGCCTTTAAAGATTTTAAAATATCATCCATATGTCAAACACTCCTTAAAATAGTTTTTTATAAATAAGTAGTAATCATTTGTTTTATAGGTATTGGATCAGGTTTGTAATTTATAAAGTCACGTATGTCTGATTCAGTTTTTAATAATCTCTGTGTTTTAAAATTCTCATCTAAATTAGCTATATGTTTTATTAAAAAACTATATCTCTCATTTAATACTTTATCATCACTTGTTTTTATATGTAAATAGTGTAAATATAAAAGTGTAAATAAATTTAATTCAGAAATGATTAATGTTATATATAAATTATTTTTTTTAAATTCTGACTTTTGGATAAAATTAACTAAATTAAACAAATTCAAAAATAATTTATTAAAATAATATCCATATTTTTGATATATTATCTCAAAAACAAATCTTTGATTTTGAGGGGTTGATCTTGTTTTATATCTGTCAAAGATTTTTTTATGTATCTGACCTAAATATAGTAAAGCTTTAGAACCCTTTCGTATATTCCCATCTTGTCCAGCTGGGGTGATCTCTAAACTTTCGATTTCAGACTTTATATAATTCATTAAGTTAAAATATGTATTTTCAAATCTTTGTAATTTATTTGTTTCATTTTGTATTTTCAATTCTTCCTTTTGACCCTTTAATTCTTCTGTAGTGTGTTTTAGTTCCTTTCGTTGTAATTTTAATTCAATTTTCTGTAATAAAATGGCATATATAACTCCAAATAATGCAAGTCCAGAGAATAATGAATTTACAGCTCCATATGAATCTCCAAATACACCTCTTTCTGTCATAGGGAAAATTTCTGAAATTAGAAACCAAGAAAATCCCCAAAGTATAAATATTACAATAAGAATAAGTAAAGGATATCTTTTTTTTATTTTTGTTTTTGTTTCATCCATATGTCAAACACTCCTTAAAATTTAATTAAAGAATCTATGGAATTATTTAAACATAATTGACTAATTTTATCAAGTATTATTTTAATTATATTATAATACTATTCCAACTTCCTGTAATACATTCTAATGACTGTTTCTGTTGTTCCTGGAGTATATTACAGGTGAAGTGGAAGGTGTTGGAATCTAAGAATTTTAATGAACTTTTGATTAGTGAATTTTTGATTTTATTTATTGACTTTAGGTTTTTGTTGTGTGAAAATTTTATAAAATGAATTATCCAAATAAAAAAACTCTTGATAAAAAAAATACTGATTTTCCTCCAGAAAGAGAATGTGATTATAAAATTTTCATTACTCTTATTAAAGGAAAACTTCGTTTTGAAGTATCATGTAAAATTTTTTTACCAAAAGAAAATAATGAAAATCCACAAATTTTTATTTATCCAAATCGGAGTGATTACAATAATATCACTGCATCTAGATCAGGTTATAGATTGAAAGATTACAAAAAGGATGATAGAGGGTTCGAGTTTATATTTGAAAATGTAGAGCTAGGGAGTAGTTCTATGAAACCTTATGAGAAAGGGCTTGAAGAAATATATATTAAAATTCACACTACACGTTTAATTATAAAACATTATAACAGGAATTATTCTGGAAATTTAGTAGTATTTAAAATTACTCCTTCTCTTCATTTAACACCAAATAGTTCTAGGGAAATGCTGTGTCCAGATGGTGAGATTAAAGTTAAAAATGTTGATAATTTTCAGTTTGAACTAGAAAATGATTTTAAGATTTTGGCTAAAAACAATTACATTTATGAAGAATTTGAAATGGATAAACTTATCACTTTCCCAGAATTACAAGTTGAGTCAATGCATACTCAACCTATTGATGAAAATAATATTGAAACATATCTTTCATTATTTGATGACTTTTTGTTACTTATTTCTTTTGCAGAAGGACAACGTTGTATGACTCCTAAAATTATAATTTATTCAGAAAAAAATTATATTGAAATATATCGTTGTAATAGAACATTTCCTTCTATTCACAGTTATCATTGTTTTAATTCTTTTAATATTTCATCTGAAAATTTGATGAACTTTTTGAATAAAGCTTGGAAAATATGGAGAGAGTCAAATCATAAAGAGCTTATAAAACTTGCTATATCAACTATTACAGAACAAGCAGGAAACACTATGGAATCAAGGTTTTTAACATTGTTTTCTTCAATAGAATCACTATTATTAGTCTTTAGAAAAGAAAATAATCTTGAACATATCTTACCTCTGAATGATAATCAGTGGGAACAACTCTCAAAAGAAATTAAAGAGTTAACAAAAAAAAATCAATATTTAAAAGAAAACAAGGATAAATATAGTCTAATGTGGCAAAATATTAATGGAATAAATGGAATACCATTAAAATATGTATTTGAAAAATTTATTGACCAAAAGAAACTACATATATCAGATTTGTGGCCATTTGCAAATGAAGGAAACAATATGTCATTAACTAAAATAAGGAATAAATTAGTACATGGATATGGTGTGAACGAAAGATATACAGAAAGTTTTCTTGTAGCTAAAAGAAGTTTAGAAATATATTTAGTACGTTTATTGTTAGCAACATTTGAGTGGGATATTATGAAATCAAAAGTTCACCATCATTCTACTGAATATTCTATAGAAAAACGGAAATATGCTCAAGATGATTTAAAAAGTTGGCTATGACATTTTTATTTATTTTTACAAATTTTAAAACAGTTTTTCATAATAATTATCCCACTTAAAATTTATTATTTATCCCATGCTGATATAACTACTGGTGGTCTTTAATTGGACCTTAAATCACTTGATATTTTTTCTGTAATATGTGAATATTGTATTTAGTCATGTAATTAATTTATAGGAGTATTAATATGGAAGCAGTTCGAATTATAATGGAAATTGTGATATTAATTGGATTAGGTTATATAGCTTTCTTTAAGAGTTATTTCACTGAAAAGGGTAAAAATTTAGCATCAAAAGAAGACTTGAAGGAATTAACAGAAAAAGTAGAATCAGTAAAGATTGAATTTAATAAAGAATTAGAAAAATTTAAACTATCACTAGTAATTGATTTAGAGAAAAAAAGACCTTTTATTGAAGATGAAGCAAAAAGCATTATTGAATTAATTAAAGTAGCTGGTAAAACAAAAGAACTTGTAACTAGTTATAGAAATATTGATGTAAAAGTAAGAGAATATGACCCTTTATTTAATAAATTAATTAATATGACTGGTGAATTTAGCTATAATAAAGTTTTAAATAAAACAATTAGAGATTTAAGTCATTATTGTTCTATATTAATTATGCAAGAAAAAGGAGAGGATTTTGAAATTGACATAGATTTTTTAAAAGAAAAAATTATAGAATTTTATGATATTATAATTGAAGAATGTGGAATATTAAAAAACACTTAATTATAATAATCTAGAGATTTGCATTGCGTCATACCTCTTCCCTTTACTGTTTAAGAATCCAAGGGTTTCAAGTTCCTTGGATATAGTTCTAAGACTTCTATACTTTCCAGTGACTCTATTCTTTCTAGATAACCTTCTAACTTCCTTCAACAGTTCTGGAGATGTTTCCTTTAAGGATTTCTTACCTTCACATTTACCTTCACCAGATAGAGTTATAATACCTTTTAATTTATTTGATTCTCTTTTTCGAACTCTGGAGTTCTTCAATTTCTGTACTAAGTTTTCTTTCTCAAATTGAGACACGCTCCCTAATATAAAAATTCTTGCCTGTCACCAAAATTGTACTTTTAAGTAACTTTAATAAATGAAATCAAGGTTAGGGATATGTAAACAATACATCTATCTTAACAATTTTGTCCTATAATGATTAATTAATGCTTATATTGTCATAAATTTAGGTCAATATGTTGCTTTTTTTCTGGCAATATTAATGCATGTAGAACCCATGATAAGGAACAGTAGAATTGTATGGGATAAATTTATGCTTAATTTGACTAATGATTTATTGCACTTTTTAGATATGAACTTTATGGATTTATTAAGTTGGAAAGAGGGGAGAGTTTAACATGATCCCTGTTGGGTTCGAACCAACGACCTATTGATTAAGAGTCAATTGCTCTGCCAGCTGAGCTAAGGGACCATTTAAGTTGTATTTTTAACATAAGAGTCAATGAAAGTCAATATTTTGGAAATATTTTTCTTGATATATTTAAGATTTTACAGTACACTTATTAATAAAAAAAAAAATTAAAGTGATTTACAAATTACTTTTAAGGAGGCTTTATGTTTAAGGATCATCCGAAAGGATTAGTCGTTCTATTCTTCTCAAATATGGGAGAGAGATTCGGCTATTACACAATGATGGCCATTTTTGCTCTATTTTTTGAGTCTAAATTTGGTTTGTCTGTAAAGGAAGTTGGATTTGTCTGGTCAGGTTTTTTATTTGCTATCTATTTTTTACCACTTTTTGGTGGAATTTTAGCTGATAAGGTAGGTTATGGGAAAACAATAATTCTAGGAATTGTCCTAATGTTTACAGGGTATGGGATGATGGGAATACCCGGAATGTCTATGACATTTATTTTCATCTCACTTTTTGTCATCGCTCTGGGAACCGGTTTCTTTAAAGGTAATTTAGTTGTTATTCTGGGTAATTTATATGAGAGCCAGGGATATAAAAAGATGCACTCAGCTGCCTTTAATATCTTTTATATGGGTATTAATATTGGTGCTTTTTTTGCTCCATATGCTGCAACCGGAATTCGAAACTGGTTAATGGCAAAAGATGGTTTTGTATATAATGCAAAATTACCTGGAATGATTCATCAATATCTTGACAGTATTGCTAATTCCGAGGTCTATAAATACCTTGGAGATTTGAAAAAACTTGCCGCTGAACAATTAGAAACATCTGTTGATAAAATAACAGATATAGATTTATCTGCTTTTTGTAATAACTATGTAGATTCATTGAGTCAGGGTTATAACGCTGCATTTGCAATTGCGGCACTCAGTATTGTCGCTTCTTTAGTTATTTTTATTGCATATAGAAAACATTATAAACATGCTGATATTAGACAGGCTGAAAAGATTAAGGATGAAAATGAAGTTGAACTTTCACCAAAACAGGTAAAAGATAGAGTTTTTGCTCTTATGATGGTTTTTCTGGTTGTTATCTTCTTCTGGATGGCATTTCATCAAAATGGTTATACACTCACAATGTTTGCTAAAAACTACACCGTTTCATCGGTTGGAACATTTACAAAGGTATTTTTTGATATCACAGCTTTCTTATCATTAATTGGTATCATATTGGGTTTTGTTTTCCTAATTGGAAAGAATTTTAAGGCAAAAATGAAAAAAATTGGTGGTGCATTAATTGCCGCCTGTTCAGTATTATTTTACTTTAGATATACTTCTTTTGCGGCTGAGAATGCAATATCACCCGAACTGTTTCAAAGTTTTAACCCGATATTTGTTGTATTCCTTACCCCGATAATCCTGGGATTTTTTGCATGGTTATCTAAAAAAGGACATGAACCTTCACCTCCAAAGAAAATGGGTATAGGTATGATGATCTTAGGGGCTGCATGGATATTAATGACTCTTGTCGCATCAGGCCTTGATAGTCCAGCTTCCTTAGTCTCACAAGGTGGCGTTTCAGCAATGCTTGTCTCTTCATACTGGTTGATAGCCATGTATTTTATAATGACTGTTTCAGAACTGTTTATCAGTCCTATGGGACTTGCCTATGTTGCAAAAGTGTCTCCTCCAAAACTGAAAGGAACCATGCAGGGTGGATGGTTGGCAGCAACTGCGCTGGGAAATTTACTCTCAGGTATTGTGGGTGTTCCATATGAAAAATTTGAATTATGGCAAACATATGGATTACTGGTTTTAACTTCTTTAATTGCCGGTGGTTTGATGTTCTTTATGTTAAAAAAGCTTGAGAAAGCAGCTTCATCTTAAACTTTCTTAAACTGAATAAAAAAATGGGCAGAAATTAAATCTGCCCTCATTAATACTGTAAGGGTAAATGAGAATTTGCCCTTACATCACTTTTATACAATTCCAAACATAGTTGAGATATAAATTATAAATATCAAAGGGACAAAATATGAAAAAAATATTTAAAAGGATTTTAATAGGTGTATTTATTCTTCTAGTTTTACTTAGTTCTATAACTTATTTTTATTTAAAAAGTACCATTGGCAGGACAAGTGGTTCTCTTTCAATTTCAGAACTTAAAGATAAGGTTATTATAAGTAGAAATAAAATTGGGGTACCTAAAATTGAAGCCAAAAACCAGGATGATATGTTCTTTGCAATTGGTTATGTCCATGCGTCTGACAGGCTATTTCAAATGGATATGATCAGAAGACTCGCAACCGGAAGATTATCTGAAATTATGGGAAAGAGAACATTGAATATTGATAAAAGGTATAAAAACCTTATGGTTGAAGAAGCAATTGAAAACAGTTTAAGCGAAAAATTGCCTGAAAAAATCAAAAAAATTCTGATCAACTATTGTAAGGGTGTAAATTACTTTATTAAAAATGAAACCCTGCCTCCAGAGTTTAAACTTTTAGGCTATAAACCTGAGGAATGGAAAATCAAGGATGTATTAAGTATCTTTAAAAATATGGAAAATATTCTTGCCGGTTCAGGGTATGAGTTAGGCAATTATAAAATTACAAAAGCTTTAGGAACAGATATTGCGTCAAAATTAATTTCCGGCACATTTGGAGCATCGATAATAAATGAAAGAGAATACAACTCTTTTTTTGAGAATGACTCACTATTATCATTTGCATCTACTGAAAATGAACAGGTGGAAAATGGGGTAGGGAGTAATAATTGGGTTATTTCAGGTAAAAAGACCTCAACAGGTTTACCGCTTCTTGCGAATGATCCGCATCTTTCCAATGTGTTTCCATCATATTTTTATCAATTCTATGCAACAGACGGCAAAATTATATTATCTGGAAATTCGATTGCAGGAGTACCATTTGTTATTATTGGCCGAAATAAAAAGATAGGATGGGGATTTACAAATGTAGGGACAGATGTGATTGATTATTTTATACTTGAAGTTGATGAAAAGAGTGAGAGATATAAGTTAGATGATAAGTGGGAAAAATTTACAATAATAGAAAAAAATATAAAAATAAAAGGTGATAAAAATTATATACATAAGATAAAAATGTCTAAATTTGGACCTGTTTTTGAGGATAATGGATTGGTTTTTGCAAGGCATTCAATTATGTCATACAAATCGACTGTTTTAAGTGCTTTCTATGAAATGAATTTTTCAGAAAGTATTATTGATTTTCTGGGTGCATTGAAGATTTTTACGTCTCCTGCTCAAAATGTAGTATTCGCAGATACGCTTGGAACAATAGGATATTATCCTACCGGTTCTATTCCAGATAGAAGAAAGGGGAATGGCAGTCTACCGGTAAAAATCACAAAAAGTACAGAAGTATGGAATGGTTTTATAGATGAAAAAAAAAAGCCCTATTTAATAAATCCTAATAAAGGGTATATTGTCACAGCAAATAATCCTGTAATTGATAGTGGAAAACTCCCTGTATTTGGTATAAACTGGTTTCCTTCTTTCCGTGCCGACAGGATAGATGAACTTATTAAGGATAAAACAAATCTTACTATTGAAGATATGAAAGAAGTTCAAACAGATTCCTATATAAAGAGTGCAGAGTATTTAATATCCCTTATAAAGGACTTTAACTTTAAGGATAAGAATATTAATTTTATTTTAGACAAATTTAAAAATTGGAATTATTCTGCAGATAAGGGAGTTGAACCAATTTTATTTTATAAATTTCAAAATTTACTGTCAAAAAATATTTTTGAAGACGATATAATGGATAAAAGGAATAAAAACATAATTTCACGGTCATGGTTATACAGAATGATGAATTATCCAAATAAAAACTTTTCAAAAGAATTTCTTTTTTTAGTTGATAATAAGAATACTGAAATAAATGAAACCTTTTTTGATATAGTAAAAAAGAGTTTGAAAGAGACTTATATTCATTATAAAGAAAATAATAAATCTGATATTATATGGAAAAAACAGCACTCCTTATACTATAGACATCCATTGGGTTCAGTGAAAATACTTGGATCTTTATTAAACAGGGGACCTTATTTTATGGAAGGAGGAAAGGATTGTATACTAACAGCTAGTTTTTCGAGCAGCAGTTTTAAAATTTCACATCTTTCTTCATTTAGAATGATCATGGACATGTCAGATTTTGCAAACTCAATCATGATAAACTCATCCGGGCAGAATGGGAATTTTATGAGTATGAATTATGGTGACCAGATAAAACTTTTTACAAATTTGAAATATAGAAAAATGGAAGATTTCTCGGGGAGATTGAATATTCTTATTTTAAATTTCTCTCAATAACCTCAATTAATTCTACGTATTTGAAGGGTTTTGAAATATAATCATTCATACCCGCATTTATATATTTTTCTCTATCTCCAACCATTGCATGTGCTGTAAAGGCAATAATTGGAATGTTTTTGTTCAGGACAGAAGAATTCTCATCTCTAATAAATTTAGTAGTCTCGAGACCATTCATTATAGGCATTTGAATATCCATCAAAACCAGGTCAAATTCTTCAGTCTTTAAGAGATTTATTGCCTCTTTTCCATTTTCTGCAATTTTATAATAAAAACCTCTTTTGGAAATCATATTCGCGGCCAATTTTTGATTAATAACATTGTCTTCAACAATCAATATACCTACATTCCTCATCTCAATTTCAGTAAGTTCTAAATTCATGTGATTTTCTTCAATATAGAATTCAAAGGGGAGAATAATATTAAACTCAGTTCCCTCACCCAATTTACTTACTACAGATATTTTGCCATCAATATGCTCTACAATTTTTTTCACAATCGATAATCCCAATCCACTTCCTCCATAATTTCTTTGCAGAGATGTATCTTCTTGAGAAAATGGAACGAAAATGTTTTTTAAATATTTATTAGCAATCCCTATTCCTGTATCTTTTATAATAAATTCAATAAAAATCTTTCTTTTTCTTTTTTTATTTTTATATCTATTTATGATGATGTTTATTTCACCTTTCTTAGTGAATTTTATTGCATTTCCCAAAATTTTCTGCAATATCTGGATTAGGTTTGCGCTGTCTCCAATCAATATTTCTGGAATATCTGTATCAATATTTATTGAGAGTTTGATTTTCTTATTATCTATCTGATCTTTGAAATTATTTTCAATTTTCATAATTAATTTTTTTATCGAGAATGGTTTTTTTACAATATCTATTCTACTATATTCGAGTTTATTAATATTTAGGATATCATCAACTAATTCCAATAATTTTGAGGAACTATAATTAATGATATTAATTAAATCCTTTTGTTTCTTAGAAGAAGAAAAAGAATTTTTTAATAGATCTGTTGCTCCAATAATACCATTAATAGGGGTTCTGATCTCATGACTTACATTTGATAAGAAGTTAGATTTAATTCTATTTGCTTCTTCAGTCGCCTGCATTGATGAATCCAATTCCTCTTCCTTTTTTTTGTTATCAGCTATGAGTAGATCCATATCGGATTTGACGAGTGAAATTGCATTGAAAACATCAATAAAAGGGTGTGAGAAATTAAATTCATGTGATTTATCAACCTCTTTAAATTCCCAGTTTAAACTACCGATAAAACTTAGAATCTCATCTTTGTATTTTTCTAAATTATTGTCACTAGCCAGTTGAGGTTTCAGAAATTCACCTGAATTAATTTTATATTCTTCTATTATTTTGATTCCTTGAGACAGGTCATCGGCAAATTTTATTTTAAATGGAAATTGAGGAATAAGTAAGTCTATAATATTTTTTTTCCGTTTATCAAGTCCATATATAATAAGAATAGCAAAAGGATGCTTCAAATAAAATTGTTTTAAAGAATTCAAAAAGGTTTTTGTGTTATTACTGTTTAAGGATTTTAAATTTCTTAATCCTGAAATAAAAAAATAATTTCTTTTTTCAAAAAAAAATTCTGAAATAACTTTTTCATTAAGATTAAACATTGAATTAGAATATTCTGCTTTATACATTCCCGATAGAATTGTATGAAGTATATTATTACCAATGATCTCTGTCGTTTTTTGGAAATTTTTTAGATCCAGTGTCCAATCTGTCCGTGAGGTGATATTCAATCCATTTTTGTCTGTTAAAATGGATTCTCTCTCAGAATATTCCATAGCTTGTAGAATTGCGTTTCTATAATTCTTTTCTATACTTACATAAAATGATGCTTTATATATTTTAAATATAACCTTTAAATTTAACTTTAGTAAAAGTGTTGTATTAAAGGCAATAAATCCTATTATCCTCTGAGAATCTTTGTTCATATTTTCAATAAACTGAATCCTAAAATATTTTGAAGGAGTTCCGGTTAATTTGGAATAATCACAAATTTCCAAAAAAGGTTCATTCGGTAATAAAAAAGAGTCCAATACTTTTTTCCTTTGCATAAAATACTCAGACAGGTTATTAGAATTTGCATTACCTTTAGGAGTTGAAAATAATATATTTTTTCCAATAAATTTAAATTCAGCAGGAAATTGTTTGTCAGAATCAAAAATGTTCCAATCAGTATTCTCAGTTATTTTTAAACCACTATCTTTACAAAAAACATCTTCATTTAATTTGGCTCTTTTTAATTCAATATCCAAATTATATTTATCGTTAATATACTTAAGAGAAGTTTTATAATTTTTAAAAACCTCAACCGCAATATTAAAATTATAGAGTTTTTTTGTAATAGTTATACTTAGCTTAAAAAAAGGAGAAACATTATGATATATAACCGATTGAAAGGAATTTTGATTCTTTTCAAAAAAATCAATATAATATCTTCTTGAGTTTATAGGAGCATATTTTAAATTCTTAAAATTATTTATTAGAATAAGCTTATTATCCGGACTGGAATATTTGTCTATAATTTCGTTAATTATGTTACAAAAAACAATTGTATCTTTAATTTTTAATTTACCTGAAGTGTATGATAGAATGATTTTATTTTTGAGAATACCCACCGAAAAAGAACAATTTACAGTTTTATAATCCCAGTGTTTATATGTCTCAATATCTAAATTAGATAATGGACATTTTTTTAATAAAAGAATATTATCCATTTTTTTCAAATTTTAATATAAAGGGGATTTTATAGATAGATTAAAGGTTAAAAGATTAACCTTTAATCTAAATATGTTTAATCGAAAAAAATTAACTAACTGAATCAATTGCCGTTTTTAGAGCAGTTTCCAGTAATTTTTGATCTGGTTCTTTAATAAGCCCATTACTCATCAAAAGTCCAACAGCTTCTCTTGCTTCATTTATATCTTTCAGCGTTTTTTTAAACACTTCATCCCAGGAATACTCTATCCTGGCGACACCATTTTTAATTGCTTCCATTGCAACATCTGCTGCTTCATGAGCAAAAACTTCAGTCTCATCCATTGTCGGCATAATATAATCAGGACTAATTCCTTTTTTCTCTGCAAAATTTGCCACTGAATAGGCGGCTTTAATAGCCATTTCATCCGTAATTTTTCTTGCTCTGACTGAAAGTGCACCTTTAAGAATCCCGGGGAAACCAAGAGAATTATTTACCTGATTCGGAAAATCTCCTCTACCTGTTGCAACAATATATGCCCCGGCTTCTTTTGCAGCATATGGGTAAATTTCCGGAACAGGATTCGCACATGCAAAAACTATGGACTTCTCAGCCATACTGCTTATCCATGCAGGTTTAACAACATCAGGTCCTGGTTTACTTAATGAAATGAGAACATCGGCACCCTTCATTGCAGTATCAATATCTTTTATTAGTTTAGGATTGGTTTTTTCACATAATTCCCATTTTCTATAAAATCTTGGATCAGCTTTTATGTCATCCCTTTCTTTGTGAAGTGCACCTTTCGAATCGAATAGAATTATATTCTCAGGATTACCTCCAGCGCTGATAATTAACCTGGCAATTGTTGTGTTTGAAGCACCTGCACCATAAAATACCATCCTTACCTTATCAATATCTTTTTTTACAATTCTAAGAGCGTTAATAAGACCTGCCAACGTAACAGAACCGGTTCCCTGTGCATCATCATGCCAGACAGGAATATCACACTCTTCTCTGAGTGTATCAAGTACTTTATAACAATTAGGTTGAGAAATATCTTCAAGATTAACCGCACCAACACTAGGTTGTAACATTTTGACAAATTCAATTATTTTATCTGGATCATGTTCACCTTTCGCATTATAACTATCAACACAAAGGGCAATACCATCAACTCCACCTAGATATTTCATCAGGAAAGCTTTCCCTTCCATGACCCCAAGTCCTCCTGAAGGTGTACAATCTCCATCACCTAGAACTCTCGTTGAATCAGATACAACTGCAACAAGATTTCCTCTATTTGACAGAGAAAATGATTCTTCATTATTGTCTCTGATTGAAGTAGAAATTTTTGAAACTCCAGGTGTGTACCATGCATTAAACCAGTTAAAACCATAGATTCCTGCTTTTGGGATAGTTGCCATCTTACCGCCATAAAATTTATGTGTGGAATAGGATAGCTCTTTTAAAAAAGTTGTTTTTGCTTTTGCAATTTGTTCCTGAGAAAAATTATCAGGGAACAACTCATCCAAATTGGATAGAGATAAATCAATTTTTGACATTTTATATCCTCCATTACTAATTCAATTATTTAATAATAAACTTAACTTTATACCTTTTTAAAAATTAAATCAATAAAAAAACAAAAAAACTTGATTTTATTTTTCTGTTTTTATAAAATGAATTTTGATGGATATTAATAGGCAAAAAAAAGGAAAAGCAAGATATGATTTTTACTTTTTTCTTATACAAGAGGAGTTATACCAGAATGTCTAAATTGATCGTTGGAGTTGGTGATATGATTGTTTCAAACAAGACTGATGACAGGATAATCACTTATGCTCTAGGATCTTGTATCGGTATAACTATTTATGACCCGATTGCAAAAGTAGGCGGTATGCTTCATGCTATGTTACCTGATTCTTCAATAAATAAAAGAGGTAAAGAATTAATTGTATATAAATATATTAATACGGGTATTCCAGCTCTTTTTAAAGAAGCTTATAATCTGGGTGCAAAAAAAAATAGAATAAAATTGAAAATGGCAGGTGGCTCGCAAATTCTCGATGAATCAAATTTTTTCAATATAGGGAAAAGAAATTATGCTGCAGCAAGAAAGATGTTATGGAAAAATAATATGATGATTGAGAATGAATACTGTGATAAATCTGAAAGCATTACCTTAATGCTTGATATAGAGACGGGTGAAGTAATCATGAAAATTAAAAATGAAATGATTTCTTTATAGAATGGGACATGGCGATGAATATAAAAGATAAAATATTAATAAAAATAGATGAATTTGAACAAATACCGATATTCTCAGATGAAATAAAAAAACTGATTGATACGACAGAAAATAATGAAACTGAGTTAATTAAAATGCTTAAGTATGAAATTCCTATTACAGCAAATATTTTGAAACTTGCAAATTCTTCAATGTTTGAAATTAATAAAGAGATATGTTCAATAGATGAAGTAGTTTCAATTTTAGGATTTAGTGAATTAAAAAAACTTCTTACTATGGCAACTACAACAAAAATTTTCTCTAAAGGTTCCGGTTATGAAATGAATAAGGGCGAGATGCGAAGGCATTCTATTGCTTCCGCAATTATTTCTAAATACCTGTGGAAATTTATTCCTGATGATATAAAAGGAGATCTATTTACAGTCTGTCTGATTGCTGATATAGGAAAAGTAATAATTGGAGATATATTTGAAAGTTGTAATTTTAGAATTACAAATCTCATTAAGAATAAAAATATAGATTTTTTAAGTGCTGAAAAAGAAATATTTGGTTTTTCACATGCAGAAGTAGGTGCAATGGTTCTTGAAAAATGGAAATTTCCATCTGAAATGATAAAAGCAGTAAGGTATCATCACGAACCTGATAAAGTGCCTGATTCACCTTTAACTCATTTTATTTCACTCTCAGATACAATTGCAATGTTAGCAGGTTTTACTACAGGAATAGATGCTTTTGACTATAAAGGTTTTCCTGAACTTTTTAAAGAATATGGTATCAAGCAAAAGGATATAGAAATAATTTTAATGGATTCAATAATTGAGATAAAAGAAATTATTCCTTATAAGACAAATATCAATACGGAGGAAAGAGAATGACTTTTGATCTATTAGTTGTGGATGATTCAAAATCAGCATTATTTTTGTTTAAAAAGATCATCGGATTATCTGGTGCTCCTATAAAAAATTTATTAACCGCAGATAATGGATTAACTGCAATAGAAATTTTAAAAGAAAACAATGTAGATCTAATAATGACAGATATAAATATGCCGGAAATGGATGGATTTGAATTACTGGAATATTTAAAAAAGCATGATACTTTTAAAGAAATACCAGTAATAGTAATTACAACAGAAGGGAGAGGCAAATTTATAGATAAGGCTAAAAAACTAGGTGCTATAAATTATTTAAAAAAACCTTTTCGTCCTGAACAGGTAAAACAGATGATTTTAGAAGCTTTGGGGGTAGAAGAAGATGAAGAAAATATTACCGGATCTGAAGAATGTGATTTTTAATGTTTTTCAAGAAATGCTCTTTGTTTTTCCAGATGAATATGATGAAAATGTCGAATTTATAAAAAATTGGACAAAAATAAAAATAGAATTAAAAAGTACAAAAAATTCATTTAATTTAAATTTTTATTTTTCCGAATCCCAGGCAATAACGATGACGGAAAACTTTTTAGGTCAGAGTGATGATATTTCTTCTGATCTAATAGATGAAACTTTAAAAGAAACTGCAAATGTCATAGGGGGTAATTTTCTGAATATTTTTAAAAAAAATTATAGCCTTGGGATTCCTGAAATTTTAGATTGTGAGGATATAAAGTCTCTCAGAAATCAATATGATGATGGAAATGGAATACTATTAAAAATTGAAGAAGAGCCATTTCTATTATTGGTTAATTAAAACAACTTAAAAAGAATTTTCTAATCTTATGTAAAATATAGTATTATGATCCGGATTTTTGCCTTTAGCAATACCACAGGCTAAAGTCAAAGGATTGCTGAAATTAAATTTTAGATTAAATTCTGCTCCATATGAGATTGAAGGTTTCTTGAAATTTGTTTTAGTTATAAGTTCACCAATATCAGTAAATAAAGTTAAGTAAATCCTTTCAAGATAAGGCAAAAAAAGGATTTTGTCTTCAATTTTAAGGAGAGAAATTCTGTATTCAGAATTTAAAAGGTATCCGCTTGTCCCATAAAAAAAACCTGATGGAAATCCTCTCATCAGTCCAAAAAATCTATTTTTTAAAGGATCAGTGGTAGTAATAGCCTCTGCTCCTCCCATAAAAATACCTCTTTCGTGATTTCCTCTGGATTTAAATATAGCCAATCTGAATGTAAGAACATTTGGTCTTAAAATGGCTATAAAATGCTTATATTCAAAAAAAAGAGAATTGCTATTATAAGTACTTCCAAGGAATTTAAAGTTTTTAGAGAAGGTAATAGATAGGTGAAAACCATCATTTTTTGATATAGAAGAATAATGCTTTTTAGATGAGCGATAAAGCAGAGATAAAGCAAACCCATTATATAAGTGACTATCCAAAATACAATTATCACAAATATTCTCAAAATACTCATCCATACTTTGTTCAAATATAACTTTTTCAAAATGTAAATCAAACGCAATCAGAGCTGTATGATTCTTTGTTTTAAAGAAAGGATGGCTTATATAAACCTGAGTTCCAATTGTTCTCAGCATAAATTCTTTTCCCTGCATGCTTGTATTTAAGTTATATTTATCAAAGGTTGAAATTTTTAAATTCTGATAAAAACCACTATATTTATATTTCAAATCGTATGAAAGATTTTTTCTTGCAAAACCATAATAGACATTCAAATCATATTCGTTTTTTCCTAAGATATCAATGCCGGTTGTTGATATACCAGGTTGAATTTCATTCCCTGCATATGAGAAAGAAAATGAGAAATATTTAGGAACTAAATCTCTAAAAATATTATATTTTGCAGTTTTTTTACTGATGAATTTATCTGCAATCTTTATTTTACTATTTTCTAATTCTTCAAATGTTTTTTTTAAAGTGATAATTGTTTTATTTTTTATTAAATCTTCAAAATTTATATATGATGTATTATAACCATTTTCTGTTATGTAAGTGAGAACAACTTTATCTTTATTGTTAGAAAAAGAAAAATATTTTAATAATTCTGCATTTTGAATATCAAAGAGAAAGTATTGTTCATCTATTATTTCATAAGAGAATAGCGATAATTGCTTATTATATTCTGAAATGTAAAACAAGGTGTTATCATCTTTCCATTTTGGATAATAGCTATTTTTACTTCCATATGTAAGAAACTTAATAAAATTACCATCATAATCAAATAAAGCAATCTGCCAATTATTTAGTTCTCTTTTTACTGCACAGGCAATCAGCTTTTTGTCGGGAGAAATCACAGGATTTGCCATTGAAATAAACCCTTTAGAAATAATTTTATTTTTTTTTGTATTAAGATCGAAATGAGCCAGATAATAATTCTCTTTTTTTTTTTTTATACATAATATTGTATCTGTATTAGAAACCCTGACAGGATCATAAATTCTTTCTCCGTAGGAAATTTGTTCTTTTTTGTTTTCTATAAGATTATATTCAAATATATCTGAAAAGTTATAGCATGGAGTTGTATTAATAGTTGCGGAATAGTATAGTTTTTTAGATTCTTTATCAAAACTGATTCCTGATATATCATTTTTTGTAAATATAAGTGGATCATCTATTTCGTTATCTATAATAAATTGTTTAGATTCAATGAAATTATTTTTTAACAATAAAACTGATTTATCATTGATAAATAGAGGATATCTTTGAATCATTCCTGCAGTATCAATTTGTTTAAGATCTTTGTTCATTTTAAATTTGTTTTTTTTGTCTTTATATTTATAATAAAAATTCTCCCATAATATACTTAAATCTTCTGACAAAAAATGCTTAATACGACTGTCAATATTGTATTTAAATGGTTCCTTTGCATAACTTCTAATTAAACTTGTTAGTATGGGAGTTATATAATTTTCAGATAAAAATAAGATAAAGCCTGTTCCAAAAATTAGTTTTGTGTGATTTGCAGGCCATTCTGAATAATTTCCACAAAGTTTTGAAAGTTCCGGGAATCTTCTGGATTCTGCAATTTTACTTAAAATAAGATTAAGTTCAATAGGGACAGTTTCGCTATCCTTATTAATATAAAATGCAAAAAAAGTAGAAAAACCTTCTATAAAAGGACTTGGAGTCGTTAACAATGGAGATAGAAGAGGATGATTTCCAAAAAGTTTCCGGAAATGATTAATTGGACCTCCTTTATAGCTTGACATCAATATTTTACTTATCTCTTTTGAAAGAAAAAAATTAAAGTGATCTTTAAACGATCCATAGATTCTATCTGGCCTTGGATGTGCCAGATTTATTTTTATTTGATAAAATGGAAATATCGTTGAACTGGAGGAAAAAGTATCTGAAAAATCAGAGATGAGAATTCTTATTTTTTTTTTTACTTTACAATCCAGTAAATTGCTTAGTTTCAAATAAATGTCAGCAGCTTTGATTGAAATTGAATGAGCTCTGCCTTCATAAGATTCAGGATAAATTATTATAAAGTTTTTGTTTTTAATTTCTTTCCAGTTAATATCAGGATGAAATTTACCTATTAATGGATTTGGAAGAGTCATAAAAATCAGTAGAATAAAAAATGTTTTTTTTATTCTACTGATTACAAGCATTATACTTTTTTATATTTATAGATGGAATCTGTCAATTTAATTTAGATCCTCCAGATATTTTTCTGCATCCAAAGCAGCCATACAACCGCTTCCAGCAGCAGTTATTGCTTGTTGATATCTCGAGTCCTGAACATCTCCACAGGCAAATATACCGGAGATGTTTGTAGCAGATACTGCTTCTTTATTTCCTGTAATAATATATCCTTTTTCATCGGTTTTTATTATATCTTTAAAAAGAGCTGTACTTGGTGTGTGACCAATAGCCAGAAATACTCCATCAAGATCTATAGTTGAAAGCTCTCCACTAATTGTGTTTTTTATTTTTATTCCTGTCACTGTATCCTCACCAACTATTTCCTCTGGCGCAGCATTGAGAACAAATTCGATTTTTGGATTATCTTCTGCTTTTTTTATCATAATCTTTGATGCCCGAAACTCATCCCTTCTATGGATAAGGTAAACTTTTGAAGCAAATTTTGTAAGAAATGTTGCCTCTTCCATTGCACTATCTCCACCACCAATAACACATATTACTTTATCTCTGAAGAAAAAACCATCACAAGTGGCACAGGCACTGACACCTCTTCCCATTAATCTGGTTTCGCTTTCAATTCCTAATAAATTTGCTGTTGCACCGGTCGCAATTATCAGAGTCCTGGTTTCATAAGCTTTGTCCCCATCCCATACAATTTTATTTTCACCATTTATTTCAACTTTAGTTACATCGGAAGTTATTATTTCAGTTCCAAACTTTAATGCCTGTTTTCTCAT
The DNA here is from genome assembly GCA_965371805.1 of uncultured bacterium. Classification (GTDB taxonomy): domain Bacteria; phylum Acidobacteriota; class Aminicenantia; order UBA2199; family UBA2199; genus JAOZTV01. The sequence goes on from CBDUZW010000058.1 coordinate 35,509, forward strand.
CTCATCAATGAGAGCAGGTCCTGTGATATCTCCGCTAAAACCAGGATAATTTTCCACTTCTGTTGTTATCATCAATTGACCACCTGCAGAGTAACCTTCTATCACAAGAGGTTTTAAATCAGCTCTTGCAGAGTAAATTGCAGCTGTAAGTCCTGCTGGTCCAGACCCGATTATTATAATTTCTCTTTTTTCCATTTATCTCTCCTTTAATATAAAATCTATATTTAATTTTATTTCAAGTGATTAAAAATGTCAATGAGATGTACGAGTCCATAACATATTAGATTTAAAAGAATTTTTAATCACCATATTCG
>CBDUZW010000059.1:0-34918 GCA_965371805.1 uncultured bacterium
CTATATAACTATTTATTTAAAGTTTTTTTATAATTTTGATGAAAAATCAGGGATAAAACTATCGACTTTTTTTATTAGGTCATTATATGAGATTACCCAATTTTCAAGCTCAGTAGCTTTTGATTCATTTAGCTCAAATAATACTGCAATTGCTCTCAATATTTTTTGCTCTTCTCCAGAAAAATTGTTGTCAGCATAGGATAGAGCTAACCATTCAATAAATGAATAAACTTTAGAACTTTTTGAGTCAAAGACAGATACAATATCTTCTATTGATCCAGTTGGAAGTTTTGCTTCTTCGTATAAACCCATTTCAATTCTCATCATATCTATTGCATTTTGCTCTCTTCTATCAAGGATTCCATCTGCATTAATTAGTTTTTGTGAGATAGATAAAAAAGCTAACCTTTGTTCATCTGATAATTTGTTTAAATACATCTTTTACTCCTTCTAGTATTAAAATTTAATTTTACATTTTACTATTTTACATATTATAAAGTCAATAAATATTCTCATTAACTCTTAACTCTGATACATAGAGTAATTCGCAGGAACCATTCCCTGTATCTTTTCTACTGAAAGAAGAATTCCACCAATACTTTTTTCCATCTTTATCTCCATTAATTTTTACAAGAAATCCTTTAATTTCAATCTTATCTCCAATAGAAATTTTCTTTAATGCTCGTTTAATATTTTCAGATGAAGGGATCATATGTGTATTTGCAGAGTTTTCAATAATAAACTGATTGTTCATAGGAAAGGATGAAGGAAACCGATAAAAATACCATCTGTTTCTTTGACTAAACTTTACCATATTTCTTATTTCTGGATCTGCTAAGGGTCCCCAGACAAGAGCAAGATCAACAGGCGCAATTTCGCCTGTCCATCCTGAAGAATATGATTCTGAACTAACAACAACGGCAGATACAGTATAAAATGCCTTAGGAAGGATTTTAAATTCACCTTCATTCAAATTAATTATTATTGGGGAAATTGCATCTGTAAGTTCTTGAACTGGATATTTAAAAACATCAATCAATGTTGAATTTGTTCCTTTTATATCAGGTGCAGGACTGCAAAAACTAATTAAAAAGGTTAAAATAGAGACAATTGTAATTTTTAGTAAAATTTTTTTTACCATATATAATCATTGCAAAAAAAAAATAATAATGCAAATTACAAGTAAAACTATTATTTTATAAATTTGCCAAAAAAATCATCAAATACATATAGTTCAGCTTGATATAGCTCAAATATATGTGATTTAATCATTATAAGTTATATCAAAAAGCCACTGGAAATGAAAATTAAGATTCTTACTTTAAAGAACTTGCAATAATATAGTTTTAAGTATAGAATTACTTTTTATTTGAATTGAACTATTACTCAATTTAGGTTTAATTTGGAGAGGTGTCCGAGTGGCTTAAGGAGCACGCTTGGAAAGCGTGTGTGCTTGAAAAGGTACCGTGGGTTCAAATCCCACCCTCTCCGGGTGGAATTTTAACCCACGTAGCTCTGGGTTTAACAAATTTTGCCCCCATAGGTAAATTATAGAATTTGCATTATTTGCTCAGGAGCCCGGCAATATGAGCCTGTGAACTGTGTCAGGACCGAAAGGGAGCAGCACTAAGCGGTAACTTGTATGTGACCGGGACCTCCTGGGTTTTATTATAGATTAAGACTATGTGTCATATAGGGATTTATTAATGTATTTAGCATTGGCAAGAAAATACAGACCTCAAAAGTTTGCAGATTTGATAGGACAGCCTCATATTACCAAAACACTTCAGAATGCAATAAGGATGAAGAAATTATACCCTGCTTTAATTTTCTCCGGAATGAAGGGAGTGGGGAAAACTTCTGCCTCTAGAATTCTTGCAAAAACACTTAACTGTGAAAAGGGACCTGATATTGAACCATGCAATGAATGCAGTACATGTAAAGAGATAACAGAAGATCATTCTACTGATTATATTGAGATTGATGGCGCCTCAAATAATGGAGTTGAAGAAATAAGGCAATTAAAAGAAACTGTAAGGTATAAACCTTTAAAAAACAGGTACAGGGTAATTGTTATTGATGAAGTTCATATGCTGACTACATCTGCCTGGAACGCCTTGTTGAAAACAGTTGAAGAACCTCCGGAACACACATATTTTATAATGGCTACTACTGATTTTCATAAAATTCCAGCAACAATTGTTTCAAGATGTCAGCATTTTGAATTTAAAAGGATCCCTTATGAGACAATGGAGGTTCTTCTTAAAAGTATTTGTGAAAAGGAAAATATTAAGATTTCAGATTATTCCTTACATTTAATTTCCAAGTCTTCCGAGGGTAGTTTAAGAGATGCTAAAAAGATACTCGATCAGTCGATTGCTATATCAAATGGGGATGTGAAGGATGAAGAAGTAATTGATATTCTTGGTATTATAGAAGAAAATGTGTTTATTGATATTACTAAGTATACTCTGAAAGCAAATAGAAAAGGGATTATTGATATAATAAATGATCTGTCTGAAAGGGGAGTGGATCTAAGGTTTTTTTATGGAGAATATTTAAAATTCTTCAGAGAATTAATTATTCTAAAGTCTGTAAAAGATTCAATTTCGTTAACGAATCTTAATCCTGAAAACATTAAAGATATTTTTTTAATGTTAAAAAATGTGACTGAAATAGAGCTGCTCAGGTATTTTAATGCTTCAAGAGAGCTGGAAATTACAATGAGAAATACTGAATCGCCAAAGATTCTACTTGAATACCTTTTTTTGAAGTTGTCATATTTTCCTTCACTTGTCCCAATTGAAGATCTGATAAAATCTGTTAAAAGTGGTGATATAGTTATTCCAATTGATATGGGCGAAAAGCTGGTTGAGAATGTTGACTCTAAGGAAAATATTTCAAATATCCAACCCGAGAGAATTCAAAATAGAACTGAGGTAGAAGAGAGTAAACCTGAATTAACAGGAATTGATGTCCGTTCTTTACTAATTAAAAAATTTTCAAATTCAGATCCAAGACTTGCTTCAGACATTGAAAATTCCAGTTTAATTCTTAACAAGGATGACCTGACTATTGAGTTTGATGCAGACATGGATCTATCATTTAAAAATGTGAAAAATAATATTGAACTCTTAAATAAGACAATTCAGGATGGTTTTGGTAAAAAGTTTAATGTCATTCCAATTCTTTCTAATAGAAGTGATAGAGATGAAAAAAAAAAAATAACTGATGAAATTAGAAAAGATAAAAATATTAATAAACTTGCCGATAAGATAAAAGGGAAAATTATCTCTGTAGAAAGTATAGAATAATAAGAGGAGAAAAAAATGGGAAAAATGCCAAATATGAATCAATTAATGAAAATGGCCCAAAACATGGCTAAAGATATGGAAGAAAAATTAAGTACTACTGAGGTTGAAGGAAATGCCGGAGGTGGAATGGTAAAAGTTGTTATGAATGGTCATAAGAATATTTTATCTCTTGATATTTCTAAAGATGTTGTGGATCCGGAAGACATCGAGATGCTTCAGGATTTGATAATAGCTGCAGTAAATGATGCGCAAAGCAAAGCAGATGAGGAAATGAAAGGTTCTGCAGGAGCAGGAATTCCAGGGGGAATGCCAAGTATCCCAGGAATGCCTGGAGGATTTCCATTTGGTTGATTGATGGCAAGACCTCAAGCCTATATATTAAGACTTATTGAGGAGTTAAGTAAAATTCCAGGTATTGGAAAAAAAACAGCTCAAAGGATTAGCTTTTTTCTTTTAAAATCAGAAAAAGAGAGTGTGTTGGCTCTTGCAAAGTCAATAGTTGATGCACGTGAAAAAACAATATATTGTTCAATGTGTAATAATATAACCGATACTGATCCATGTGAGATTTGTATGGATCCAAAAAGAGAGAAAAAGATTTGTATTGTCGAAGAACCTTTTAATATTTATTCTATAGAGAGAACGCTGTTATATTCAGGATACTATCATGTATTACATGGAAACCTATCTCCAATTAGTGGTATAGGGCCCGATGAATTAAAACTGTCAACTTTAAAGGACAGGATAAAGAAAAATAGTATTAATGAAATAATACTTGCAACAAGTCCAACTACAGAGGGGAATGCTACAGCTCATTATATATCTGAATTGTTAAAACATATGCAAGTGAAGGTGTCGAGGTTAGCGCTCGGGCTCCCAATAGGTGCGGACATAGATTTTGTTGATTCTATTACAATTGCAAAAGCGATAGAAGGGCGGAGGCAGGTAATAGAATGAACTTTGAATTTATTTCCAGAATAGGTTGATTTTTTGTTGAAAAAAAGTTACAATAATAAAGTATGCAAGAAAATTTTATAATATATAATGAAGAGTATGTTCAAGTTAAGGAGATTCTAAAAAATCTTACTGAGGCTACAAAATCAGAGATAGCTTTTATTACTGATGCAGAGGGTCATTGTATCGCTTCAACTGGCAATATGGAAGATTCATATCTGAATTCAATATCATCTTTAATTGCAGGAAGTATTGCTGCCGTAAACAGCATTGCTCAAATGTTAAGTATGAGTAAATTCAATAGTATTCTAACTGAATCTGATGACAAAAATCTTTATGTTACTTCAGTTAATGATCGTACTATGTTAATTATTATTTTTGAAAAAGATTCAAATCTTGGGTTAGTGAGATTCAGGGTAAAAAATTCTACAAAAGAATTGGAATCAGTTTTTGTAAAAATTAATGAAAAAGCAAACTCAAACCAAGCAAAAGGTACAGAATCTCTGTTTGAAGGTGTTACAGATGCAGATATTGATGAGATATTTGGTGATTAATAATGTCTTTTCTTAACTATTCTACCAAAGAGATTAATTTTAAAATAGTATATTATGGTCCTGGATTGAGTGGAAAAACAACTAATATAAAACATATATACAATAAAATTAAAAAAGATAATAAAGGGAAAATGGTCAGTCTGGCTACAGAAACAGAAAGAACTCTTTTTTTTGATTTTTTCCCGCTGGATCTTGGAATGATTAAGGGTTATAAAGTTAAATTCCATCTTTATACTGTCCCTGGTCAGATTTACTATAGTAGTTCAAGAAAATTAATATTAAAAGGTGTCGATGGATTAGTTTTTGTTGCAGATTCTCAACGTGAAAGATTTGAGGCTAATATTGAGAGTCTATCTGATATGCATGAAAACCTTGTTGAATATAAAATAGATTTTAATATTCTTCCATTTGTTCTTCAATTAAATAAAAGAGATCTTCCTAATGTAACACCTGTAGATGAAATGATATCAGCTTTAAGAAGAAAAAATGAGCCTGTATTGGAAGCAGTTTCAATGAAAGGTGATGGCGTAATTGAAACATTGAAGAGTATTTCAAAACTTGTAATGATTGATGTAAAGAAAAAACTGGGTTAAAAATCATTTTTATTTAATTTATTTTATTGGAAAGTGATAACAGTGTTGACTTTACGGAAGTTTTGATGTAAATTAGTGAATTAAAAAAGGAGAAAAAATATGAATAAAAATGAATTAGCAGTTCAAATGGTTAAAGATGCCAGTGTTACTAAGAGTGATGCCGTTAAAGTAATAGATGGATTTGTTGAAGCACTTACTGAAGAATTAAAGAAAAAAGATGGTTCATTGACTCTTGTTGGATTTGGTACATTTAAAGTTGTTGAGAAAAAACAGAAGAAAGGTAGAAACCCGAGGACAGGCGAAGAGATAACAATTCCAAAGAAGAATGTTGTGAAATTTGTTCCTGGAAAGAAGCTGAAAGAATTAGTTAAATAGTAAATATACAGGCGCATAACTCAGTTTGGCTAGAGTGTTACCTTGACGTGGTAGAAGTCGGCGGTTCGAGTCCGCCTGTGCCTATTCTATTAACTAAGTAATTATATAAAAGTTTGATGAAAGATAAAATTGAAAAGAGATTAAATAAAAACACTATTTTGCTAAAAAAAGATGATATTTTTATGGGTATAGATGCTGATTTATCTGATAATGATGTATTTGAAGAGCTGAATATTGATTCTCCGGGAATTATTCCTGTTTACAGGCATTCTGGTGCCCACCTTCTTGCACAGGCTGTATTAGAATTATTCCCTGAGGCAAAAATTGGTGTAGGACCTGCAACTGATTCAGGATTTTACTATGATTTTATTGTAGATAATCCATTCTCACCAGAAGATCTACAAAGTATTTCGAAAAAAATGAAGTTCTATGTTAAACAAAATATTAAAATAGAACGACTTGATTGGAAAAAAGAAGATGCCATTAAGTATTTCTCAGAGATGGGGCAGGACTTAAAGGTTGAATTAATAAAAGATAAAATTATTGAAGACACTGTCTCTGTTTATAAACAGGGAGAGTTTATAGATATGTGTAGAGGACCACATCTTCCAAAAACAGGCTTATTAAAGAATTTTAAGTTAATGTATTCTTCAGCTTCCTATTGGAAAGGAGATGAGTCTAATGCGCATATGCAGAGAATTTATGGAATTATATTTCCTACTGCTGAAAAATTAAATGAAAGGATAGAGTTTTTGAAAGAGGCTAAAGCTAGAGACCATAGGAAACTTGGTAAAGAGCTTGATCTATATTCAATTAATAATGATGTTGGAGCCGGTATTGTTTTGTGGCATCCAAAAGGATCAATGATTCGTCATGAAATTGAAAGTTTTTGGAAAGATGAACATATTAAGAATGATTATGAACTCCTTTATACTCCGCATATAGCAAGACTTGATCTTTGGAAAACAAGTGGACATCTTGATTTTTATAGTGAAAATATGTTTTCTCCAATTGAATTTGATAATACTGAATATCAACTGAAACCCATGAATTGTCCTTTTCATTTAACTGTGTTTAAAGCTAAAAATAGAAGTTATAAAGAGATGCCTTTTAGATGGGCAGAGCTTGGAACAGTTTATAGATACGAACGTAGTGGAGTATTGCATGGATTAATGCGAGTAAGAGGATTTACGCAGGATGATGCACATATTTTTTGTACTCCAGAACAATTAGAAGCAGAAATTTTTGAGTTAATAGATTTCACTTTATATATATTGGGATCTTTCGGTTTTAAGGATGTGGATATTTATCTTTCAACAAGACCTGAAAAATCCGTAGGTGAACTTGATAAATGGGAACTGGCAACTAATGCACTCGAGGGTGCATTGAAAAAAGGTAACCATAAATATGAAATTGATCCAGGCGAAGGTGTTTTTTATGGACCAAAAATTGATATAAAAATTAAGGATATGCTTGGAAGATCATGGCAATGTTCCACTATTCAGATTGATTTTAATCTTCCTGAAAGATTCAATTTGAAATATACAGATAATGATGGAACTATCAAACAACCGATAATGATTCACAGAGCATTATTGGGATCACTTGAGAGATTTTTTGGGATTTTAATTGAAAATTTTGGTGGTTTTTTTCCTGTCTGGTTATCTCCTGTGCAAGTAGCAATTCTACCTGTTACTGATGATAATTCAGATTATGCAAAGGAAATATATAAAAAATTAAAGAAAGAAGGAATACGAGTAGAGCTTGATTATCGAAGTGAGGGGATCGGAAGAAAAATCCGGGATGCTGAAATTAACAAAATACCTTATATGATAATTATTGGGAAAGAAGAAGAGCAGGCAAAATGTTTGTCTTATAGAATACATAAACAAGGTGATAAAGGTAAGATCAATATAGAAACATTTATTAAGGGTATAAAAATGTTAATAGGAGATAAAAAATTTACTTATGAAATTTAAAAGGCCGAGAGTTAAACAGAGACCACATATGATCAATAGGGAGATAACCGCTTCTGAGGTAAGATTGATCGATGAGAATAAGGAACAGGTAGGTATAGTTCCAATTGCCAGAGCGTTGGAAATTGCAGTTGAGAAAGAGTTGGATCTAGTTCAGATCTCACCAAATGCCAAACCTCCCGTATGTAGAATACTGAACTATGGGAAGTTTTTATACTCATTGCAGAAAAAAGAGCATGAAGCACAGAAATTACAGAGAAAAGTTCATCTCAAAGAGATTAAATTTACACCTGCTATTGGTGATCATGACATTGAAGTAAAGATGAAGAAAATTAAACAATTCGTAGAAGAGGGTAATAAGGTTAAAGTTACGATTTGGTTAAAAGGAAGACAAAAAAGAAAGCCTGAAATGTTAGGCGTAATGACAGATAAAATTGTAAAAATTTTAAAGGATATTGCTGAAATTGAATCTCCACCTAAAAGGGAAAGATGGAATTGTTATATTCTTGTTGGTAAGAAAAAAGGAGGAAAAGATGCCAAAACTTAAAACTCATAGAGGAGCAAAAAAAAGATTTAGTTTTACTGGAAGTGGAAAGATAAAGAGAAAAAAAGCTAACGCTTCACATATTTTGACAAAGAAGAGTCAAAAAAGAAAAAGAAATTTACGAAAATCAACAATAGTTGTCAAAGAAGAAGTCAAAAGAGTTAAAGCTCTATTGCCTTATTCATAGAAGACTAGAACTATTATTGTAAAAAAGACAGGAGGAAAATATGCCTAAAGTAAGAAGAGGTAATAAGAAATTATTAAGACGAAAAAAAATATTAAAATTAGCTAAGGGATTTTTTGGTGCAAAGAAAAAAAACTATAGAACAGCAAAAGAGGCAGTTGAAAAGGCTTTGCAATATGCCTATAGAGACAGAAGGAATAAAAAGAGAGATTTCAGAAGACTTTGGACTGTAAGAATTAATGCAGCAGTTAGAGAGTATGATATTAGTTATTCAAGATTTATTAATGGTCTTTTAAAATCTGATATTAAATTAAATAGAAAAATGCTGTCAAACCTTGCAGCTACAGATCCAGAAACTTTTAAAGAGATAGTAATAAAAGCTAAATCATCCTTATGATCAATGATTTAAAAAATGAGATTAAGAGTGTTCGTGATCTGTTTTTTAATGAGGTTCATAAGGTAGAATCTATTGACAAGTTCCAAATTTTGAAAGAAAAATTTGTCAGTCGAAAAAAAGGCTTTTTAACAAATTTACTTAAAGGTTTAAAAGAGTTTCCAAAAGAGGACAAGCCGCTTGCAGGAAAATTAGTTAACAAATTTAAAATACAGGTTGAAAAAGAATTAGCAACACTTGAAGATTCATTAAGCAAAAAGTCTGATGTTCAAGTAGATTATTCTCTGCCGGAATTTAGCATGCCACTAGGGAGAACTCATTTGCTTTCTCTAGTAAAGAATGAGGTTGAAGAAATATTCATTGGAATGGGGTATGATATTGCTGACGGTCCTGAAATTGAGAAAGAATATTATAATTTTACTGCATTAAATTTTTTAGAGCACCATCCTGCCAGAGATGAGCAGGATACTTTCTTTATTAAGGATTTTAAAGATATGGTTCTGAGAACCCATACCTCTCCTGTACAGGTCAGGTATATGGAAAATAACAAACCCCCAATTAAAGTAATTGCACCAGGAAGAGTATTCCGGAAGGACGAAGTTGATGCAACTCATTCACCTGTATTCCATCAGGTTGAAGGACTATTAATAGATAAGGATATCAATTTTTCACATTTAAAAGGTACTCTGGGGTTTTTCTTAAAGAGCTTTTTTGGAGAATCTGTTGATGTTCGTTTTAGACCCAGTTTTTTTCCATTTACTGAACCTTCAGCTGAAGTCGATGTTAGTTGCTTTTTATGTAATGGGACAGATTCAGAGTGCCGAATTTGTAAAGGAACCGGCTGGATTGAAATCCTTGGAAGTGGAATGGTTCATCCTGAAGTATTAAAAAATGGCAATATAGATCCCGAAGAATATTCAGGCTTTGCATTTGGGATGGGCATTGAAAGGATAACTATGTTGAAATATGGTATCAATGACCTTAGAATGTTTTATGAAAATGATCTCAGATTTCTTAATCAGTTTGGATAAAAATGAAAATTAATACAAAATATTTAAAGGATTTTATAAAATTTGATCTTGATACAACAGGATTAAAATCTTTATTGGAAACAATGGGATTTGAAGTCGAAGAAATTATTAAGTACAAAGGTGTGGATGTTATTGAAGTTGAAGTAACACCTAATCGCCCTGACTGGTTGTCTCATAATGGGATTGCAAGAGATATGTATGCAAAAGATCCTTCGCTGGCTTTAATCAATTCAAAAAATAAGACTCAATTAGTTGAAAGTAATAATAATAGCTTTGATATTAATATTAAAAACAGTGATGACTGTCCAAGATATTCCGGTTGCATCATAAAGAATATAAAGGTTTCTGAGTCTTCTAATGAAATCAAAGAATTACTTTTAAGTCTTGGACTAAGACCGATTAACTCTATTGTTGATGTATCCAATCTCATCTTAATAACATATGGTCATCCTATTCATATCTTCGATCTGGATAAAATAGAGGGAAATGAAATAAATATAAGACGAGCAGAAAAAGGAGAAAAACTTGTACTCCTTGATGAGCAAAATATAGAGCTAAATGAAGAATTTCTTGTTATTGCCGATAAGAATAAACCTGTTGCTTTAGCTGGGATAATTGGTGGTATTGATTCAGGTGTTACAATCGAATCCAAAAATATTTTTATTGAAAGTGCTGTATTTAATCCTGTTGTTGTTAGAAAGTCTGCAAGAAGAATAGGGCTTTCAACAGATGCATCGTTTAGATTCGAAAGAGGTACTGACATATTATGTACCAGAGATATTCTTGAAAAGACGGTCGATAAATTAGCGAAAGTTCTTTCTCAGGATATAAAAATAGGCTATTTCGATGATATGTTTCCAGAAAACTTTGCAAACCAGACTGTTATTATGGAAAAAGAATTTCCGGCTAAATACTCGGGAATTGATATTAAACATGATGATTCTGAGAATATTCTGAACAGACTCGGATTTAAAACAGAGGACAAAGGTATGTTTTGGAATGTTACTGTTCCTTCATATAGAGTTGATATTTATGGAAAACAGGATCTAATAGAAGAAATCGTAAGGATTTATGGATATGATAATCTGAAATCCGTTCTACCTTCATTATCTACTGATAAGATCAAGAAATGGCCAGAAAGGGAATTAAGAAAAACGATAGGACAGAGATTGATTAATATTGGTGCTTTTGAAGTACTGAACTACTCATTTCATACGAAAGAGGATAATAGTTTCTTTGCTGATGAAAATTTGAATGTTGAAATTAAAAATCCTCTGGGACTTGGATTTTCTATCATGAGAAATTCGTTGATACCAGGTGTTTTAAAGAATACTGGAACCAATATGAACCAGTCTGTCAAGTTTGTTTTTTTATATGAATTCGGAAGTGTTTTCTCATTAAAAGCGGATACAATAGATCAAAAGAACAAACTTGTGATCAGTGCTTCAGGCATATTCCAAAAAAGTAATTGGATGGTTAAGGCAGATATCTTCTGGAATTTCTTTTTATTTAAATCAATTCTAGCAAACCTATCCTCCAGACTTTTTATTGAATTTGAGTTTAAGAAATCAAAAATAAACTATTTTAAGAATGGTGTTGCCTTTGATGTTTTGTATAAAGGTGATAATATAGGGGTTATTGGTGAGCTTAAAGATGAGGTTCTCGCAAATTATAAACTTGATAAACCTGTTTATATAGCTGAAGTAGATATGCAGAAGATCAATGAAATTAAGAAAGTGTTCAAACTAAAGAAGTGGAATGTCTTTCCGTCTACTAAGAGAGATTTTTCCTTCTATATTGATAAGAATAATGATTATGAGAATATAAAAAATGTTATAAATAATAATAAACCGGAAAATTTAATTAATTTTGAACTTTTTGATATGTATGAAGGAAAGGGAAATCCGGAAAATAAAATTAGTTTGTCAATGTCATTTACTTATCAGGATGAATTAAGAACACTTGAAAATAATGAGGTTAATGAGATGCATGAAAAATTTATTAAAACCATTACAGAAAAATTAAAATTAACTCAAAGATAAGGAGGGTTTTTTATGGATTATTTAGACAAATTAGAAAAAAAGTTAGAAAATCTTATTGAAGCAGTAAAAGTGTTAAAAATAGAAAATACAGATTTAAAAACCAATTTAGATAGTTTTGAAGAAAAAAAAGTTAGAAATGATCAAGATAACGATGAAATTGAAAAAAAGGTACTTGGAATGATCGAGATGATTGATAAAATGAAGGATTCTGAGTAAGACTATTATGGGCAAGAAGATTGATGTACAAATTCTGGGAAATTATTTTTCATTTAATCTCCCCTCTGATGTGAAATCTAAGGATTTTATTGAAATTATTGATTTTGTTGAGAATAAAATCAATAAAATTAGAAGAAGTGCTTCAGACTTGGATTCTTATAGACTGGCTTTACTTGCTTCTATTAATATTGCTGAAGAACTTTTCACACTTCGGAAAGAAAACATGGAATTAAATAAGTTTTTAAGCAAGATCGATAGTATGGTGCCCAAAATTGATTTTAGTGATGATCTAAAAGAAAAACCGGTTAAAATCTTGCCGGAGTAGTAGTTAATGGATAACAGGCAAACTGTATCCATAATGAGGAGGAATTTATGGACGTTTTAATATATATACTTACATTTGTTGGAGGATTGGGAGTTGGATTCTTTATTTTTTTCATTTTAAAAAAGAAAATATTTTCCAGTGAATTTCAAAAAGTTGAATCATTAAAAAGTGAGATTGAAAAACAAAATAAATATGAAATCGAAAATTTAAAAAAAAAAACAACTATTGAACTTAAGGAAGAGTTCATTAAATGGAAGAATGAATATAACCAAAAGCAAAGTCAAAGACAAAGTAAGCTAAATGAGATGGAGAAAAGGTTAATTCAGAAAGAGGAAAATTTAGATCGGAGATATGTAAATCTGGATAACAAAGAAAAAGATATTAAGAAAAGAGAAAAAGATATCTTTGAAAAAGAAGAAGAAATTAAAGAACTAAATTTAAAGCTTAGCCATAAAGCTGAAGAACAAAAGAGAAAACTTGAACAAATAGCCGGTATGACTGTCAATGAAGCGATTGCGCAAATGAAGGCACAGTATGAAGGTGAAGCGAAATTAGAAGCTGCACAAAGTTTAAAAATTATTGAAAAAGAAAATAAAGAAAAAGCTGATTTAATGGCTAGAGAAATTATCTCAACTTCAATTCAGCGAATTGCTTCTGAACATGTAATGTCATCTGCAGTAACTGTTATTGATTTGCCAAGTGACGATATGAAGGGACGAATTATTGGTAGAGAAGGAAGGAATATAAGGGCACTGGAAACTGCTTGCGGAGTTGATTTTATTGTTGATGATACACCTGAGGCAATTATTGTATCTTCTTTTGATCCAATAAGAAGAGAAAAAGCAAAACAAACTTTACAAACTTTAATTACAGATGGGAGAATACATCCTGCAAGAATTGAAGAGGTTGTAAATAAAATTGAAAAAGACTTTGATGATTATTTAAGAAAAGTTGGTGAAGATGTTGTATTGGAACTTGGAATACAAAATTTGAATCCTGAGCTTCATTATTATATTGGGAAATTAAAATTCAGAACTTCTTTTGGACAGAACGCTTTATCACACTCAAAAGAGGTTTCTCTGATCAGTGCTTATATGGCAACGGAGCTTGGTGTAAGTGAAAATGTTGCAAAAAGAGCAGGCTTGCTTCATGATCTGGGAAAATCAATAGATAGAGAAACTGAAGGGACTCATACAGAGCTATCAGTAGAACTGGCAAGAAAATATGGGGAATCAAAAATTGTACAGGAAGCAATTGCCTCTCATCACATGGATGTTGAATTTACATCAGTTGAAGGTGTTATTGTACAAGCTGCAGACAGTGTTTCTGCTTCAAGACCTGGAGCTAGAAGGGAAATATTTGAAACTTATATCAAACGACTTGAAAATCTGGAAGAGGCAAGTGTATCGTTTCCTGGTGTTACTAAGGCTTATGCATTAAGGGCAGGTAGAGAAGTAAGGGTTATTATCAATTCAAATGAATTGGATGACAATAAAACATTTATAATGTCTAAAGATATTGCAAAAAAAGTTCAGGATGAATTAGAGTATCCAGGGCAGATCAAAATCACTGTTATAAGGGAGATAAGAGCTGTTGAATATGCAAAATGATACAGTACGAGTTTTTTTTATTGGTGATATAATTGGAAAATATGGAAGATATTTCTTGTCAAAGATTCTTCTCCCATTAAAACGAAAATATAAGCCGGATTTAATTATTGCCAATGGGGAGAATTCCGCAGGTGGTTTAGGGATTATGAAGAAAACTGCTGATGAAATATTTGGTTCTGGTGTTGATGTTATTACAACTGGAAATCATGTTTGGGATAAAAAAGAAGCAATACCTCTACTTGATGAAAATAAGTATATATTAAGACCCATTAATTTTCCGGAATCTAATCCTGGAAATGGATTGTTGGATTTTTCTTTTAAAGATGGAAAAACAATATCAATTATAAACCTGCAGGGTAGAGTTTTTATGGATCCTGTTGTTGACAATCCTTTTATTGCAATAGACAAAATTTTAAATAGAGTGAAAAACAAGATGATTTTTGTCGATTTCCATGCAGAAGCTACAGCTGAAAAACAGGCAATGGGATTTTATCTTGATGGCAGGGTCAGCGCAGTTTTAGGAACTCATACTCATGTTCAAACGGCTGATGCAAGGGTTCTCAACAATGGTACAGCGTTTCAGACAGATGTTGGAATGACAGGATCACTCGATTCAATAATTGGTATGAAAAAACAACCAATAATACAACGATTTTTGACTGGAATTTATCATAGATTTGAAGTTGCAAAGGCCAATCAGATACTTGATCTGGCAATTATGGATATTAATACAGCAACAGGCATGAGTGAGAAAATTCAATCAAAAAGATATTATGAATCAACTTATGCAGATGAGTTAAAAGAATTTATCTAAGCAGGGGATGGACTAATAACAATATCAATTTGTATTAATTAAGTACTTTATTAAAAAAATTCAGCGGATCGGTACAGTATTTATTTAGATCGGTCATTGTTAGAGAAGACCAGCTGGCACTGCAATCATCATCAATTCTAGTTCGGATTTCTAAATGTAGATGGTTTACTCCAAAACGGGAATTTTTTAATTCGCTTGAATTAAATAATCTTGCCAGACAGGTTTTATTATCCACTTTCTGTCCGATTTTAACACGGATATCCTCGATATGAGTGTATCGTGAAAAGATAGGAGGTAATCCTCCGAATTCGTGTTTTACAACTACAGTTAAATTTGGAAATGACAATTGAATATCTACAACCTTTCCTTTTGCAATTGCATATACTTTTTTATTGGTTTTACCCATCAGGTCTATACCGGCATGTTTATGTCCCTTAATATAAGAGTTTCTGTGAGAACCATAGGTGCTGATAGTACGTTTATGCAGAGTACTGTACTTGTCTCTATTTAATTCATTAAATGGTGTATGGAACCTCAGAGGCTTCCAATTATTCCAATTAGCTTCAATACCATTAAATCCTATCAATAAAATGAAGGTTATCAATAAGTGCTTTGACGTTATCATCAGGTACCTCAATTAAAATTGGTACTTATTCACCGTAGAGAGTATCAAATTCACCCTTTGTTATCTTTATTGAGAAAATATCGTAGTTTTCTTCGAACTTCTTATCTATTATTGTTGCACCATCAACTTCTGGAGCCTGACTACTTATTCTGCCAATTGTCTTTTCTCCATCCCATGGGCATGGTCCATGAGGGAGAAACTCTAATTCCTTTCCTTCAATTTTTTTATTATACTTATTAATATTATCATCCGAAATATCCATTATGAGTTCTTTTCTTTCTTCAATGATTTCTTGTGGGACTGTATCCTTTAATTTAAATGCAGGCGTATCTTCCTCTGGAGAAAAACCAAAGACACCGATTCTTTCTATTTCAGAATCCCTTGCGAATCTCTCCAATTCTTTAAAGTCTGATTCTGTTTCTCCGGGAAATCCAATTATGAAGGTAGACCGAATCACAGGATCTTTGAATGAAGTTCTTATCTTCTTTAATAATTTCATATGTATTTCGTAAGATCCGTTCCGGTTCATTTTATCTAAAACAGGTTTTGAAATATGCTGGAATGGGAGATCAAAATAGGGGAGTATTGTCGGATATGAAAACCCTTCTAAAATCTCTTCTGTAATTTCTTCCGGCATTAAATATAATACCCTTACCCATTTTAGACCTAATTTTGAAATTTCTTTTAATAGTTGAGGAAGTTGGGATTTTTTGTCTATATCCATTCCAAAATGAGTTGAATTTTGAGATATAAGATTTATTTCATTGAATCCTTTTTTTTGTAATTCCTTCGCTTCCTTAATTATTGAATCTATTGATCTTGATCGGAATGGCCCTCTGATCTTCGGAATGGCACAGAAACTGCATTTCATATTACAGCCTTCAGAAATCTTTATATATGTTGAATTTGGAGTAGTTGTGACGATCCTCTTATAACTATCATCATAGAGAAAAAGATTGTCTTGATTATATTCAAGGTTTGAATTTGATACTATTTTTTCTGCAAGAGAATCAATATCGTTTACTCCCCAGATTATATCTGTATTTTTAAAATTTTCTTTAAGGTCATTTGAATATCTTTCAGTTAAACACCCCATTATAGCAACATGTTTGACTTTGCCGTCCTCTTTTTTCTCAAGGGTTCTTAGTATTTCATCAATACTCTCTTCTTTAGCATCCCTTATAAAACCACATGTATTAATTACTACCCAGTCTGATGGTTCATATTGGTCAACAATCTTTATTCCGTTTTTTTCCAATAGCCCACCCAGGACCTCTGAGTCAACAATATTTTTAAAGCATCCAAGTGTTATAAATGAAACAGTTTTTTTATTTTTCATGGTCTGAATTTTAACAAATATTTCATTATAATGCAAAAAAAAGACAAATGATTTAGTTGAACAGGATTTAGATGATTATAATGTTGTGGAATAAAAGTTTTTTGAGTATAATTAAAAAATGAAATTAATTCATATATTAATACATTCAATAGAGGATAAAAATGTCAAAATTCAGAGAAATTGTTGAATCATCCGAGGATAGTAAATTTATTTTGCAGGGAAATGCCGTTTTTGCTTTAGGAGTTATTCATGCTGGATTCCATACTGCTGATGGGTATCCCGGGACTCCAAGTACGGAAGTTATAGATAGATCCTTATCAAAAGTGCAGGATAAAATTCTCGTGGGTTGGTCTGTTAATGAAGCAGTAGCAGTCGCAGTAGCAGTTGGGCATTCTATTGCAGGATTTGATTCTGTTGTTACCATGAAAACTCCGGGTGTTTTTCAGGCTGGAGATGCAATTAGTACTTCTGCTTTTTATACTGCAGAAGCAGGTGCATTAGTCTTATATGTCGCTTCAGATTATGTGCCGTCATCAACTCAACATGTAATAGATATGAGGTATTTTTTCAGTTCTATAAGAGTACCTGTACTTGAGCCGAGAAATCATCAGGAAATGTATGAGATAACCTGGCAAGCTGCAGATATCAGCAGAAAATTCAATACTCCTGTTGTAGTACTTGTTTCAGGGATTTTGGCTCATTCTGAAGGCTTAGTTACTTTGAAGAAACCCAGAACTGTCATCCCGCGCAAATTACCGGAAAACATGAATAACTGGATGCTTATGCCTGGAATTGCAAGAGCAAATTATAATAAAGCTACTCAAGAAAGGATTCCTGAAGTTCAGAAATGGGTCGAAACTACATCACTTATCAAGGAAGAAAATGGAAATGAAGATTTTGCGATAATTGTAAGTGGTGAAAGTGATATAATTATAAGAGAAGCTTTAAAAAAATTAGGATGTAAACCTGATATTTTATCTTTGGCTATTACTTATCCGCTCCCGAAAGGTCCAATTATAAGTTTTATAAAAAGAGTTGGGAGAAAGAAAATATTAGTTATAGAAGATGGCGACCGTTTCCTGGAAGAGAAAATTCGGCTATTGGGTGTAGATGTTACTGGAAAGGATGAGTATTCTGTAATTACAGACTGGAACCCGGAAATGGTTATTGATTTTATTGCTCAAAATACGAATATTAAAATCAAAAAAATAAAAAAGGAAAGTATCATTAAACCGGTTAAGAGGCCACCTTCAATCTGCCCGGGGTGCCCTTATACAGCATTTGGTATCACTGTTAATAAATTAAAGAAAAAGAAAAAAATTTTTGCTTCGTTTGGAGATATCGGGTGTTCGACTCTATTATATTTCAATAATGCGATTGATACAGTTCTCTGCATGGGAGCATCTGATTCAATACGACAGGGTTTCACAATGTCCAGGCCTGAATATGCTGGAAAAACCATAAGTGTTATTGGTGATTCCTGTGAGTGTCATTCCGGGCTCGATTCAACACGGAATGCTGTTTTTAGAAATAATCCAGGTGTTAAAGTTATATTGGATAATAGAATCACAGCAATGACGGGAGGACAACCTGCTCCAAGTTCAGAAGTTAATCTGGCAGGAGATCAAAATAAATTTAATTTAAAAAAAGTAGTTGAAGCTGAAGAGGGAAGAACAGTCGTACTAAACTCTTATGATTTAAATGCAGTTGAAAAGGAGTTGGAAAAATCCCTGGAAATGGCTGAACAAGGCGAATATACAACATTAATTCTTGAAGGGCCCTGTATCCATGAAGTTGAAAACAAAAAAAAAATACGGAGAGTAATAGTAAATTTAGAAAAGTGTAAAAAATGTGGTTTATGTAATATCTGCCCTGGTATTCAGTCTCAAAAAGGGGAATATTCTAAATTTACCAATTTATGTGCGAACTGTGGATCAAGTAAATCTGTTTGTATGCAAAAATGCCCATTTGGAGCAATCGAATACGTAACAGAATCAGAAATAAAGAAAGAAGAGCCGAAACAGTTGCCGAAATATGAAGATATAAAAACGATTTCTGTAAAAAAAGAGAATCTACCATCATCACTACGCGTTGCAATCCGTGGAATTGGAGGACAGGGTAATCTTTTTTTTGGTAAAGTACTATCTGAAGTAGCATTAAGAACTCCATATTCAGGAATGCATATAGTAAAAGGTGATACTCATGGAATGGCACAGTTAGGTGGTCCTGTGATCTCCACTTTTAGTTGCGGTGATGTATACTCTCCGGTTTTAGCACCAAAATCTGCAGATATATTAGTTGTAATGGAAGTTAGTGAAGTATTAAGGCCGGGATTTTTAGAATTATTAAAAGATGAAGGGAAAATAATTTTTAATAATTTTTCATCTCTTCCTATAAATGTTAAAAAAGAAAATTATCCAAAACTTGAAGATATTGAAAGGGAATTGGAAAAATATGAAGTTATTAAAATTGATGCAAATAAAATTGCAAATAAAATAGGGGATAAAGCTGGGAAATCTGCAAATGTTGTTGTTCTTGGGTTATTGTCTACACTTGAACCGTTTAATAAAATTCCAGAAGAGATATGGCTTTCGGCGCTGATGACAGTCTCACCATCAGATTTTATAAAATCGGCAAACCTGATGGCATTTAAGGCCGGAAGAGGGGATTATGTATGAGAACTAATTGATATTAATTTGTATTTTGGAGGAGTACACATGACTGATGAATTGAAAAAACATAATATTTTAATGGTTTGAAATTTATACATGGATATAACTCAATTTACCTTGACAAATATAGGTAAAAATGGTATTTTTTCTATTCAATTAATGAATGCGAAAGTGGCGGAATTGGCAGACGCGCTAGACTTAGGATCTAGTGCCGCAAGGTGTGGGGGTTCAAGTCCCCCCTTTCGCATTAACACCTAAAAATGAATAGTATAAATAAAATTGATATAACAAAATACAAATTAGTTATCTTTGATATTGATGGTACTTTATACAATCAAAAAAAACTCCGTTTAAAAATGATCTTTAATATCATTATTTATTATCTGTTTAAACCTTTAAAAATATATGAATTGAAAATTTTAAAAATCTTTAGAGAAGAAAGAGAGAAAAATAAAGGAACTAATTCTGATGATTTGGAGAATGAACAGTATTCATGGGTTGTTAAGAAAACTAATTATTCTATAGAAATTATTAAAAATATTGTTATCAAATGGATTTTAAAGAGACCTTTAGGGTATTTATATAAGTGCAAATACAGTGGTGTAGATAGACTATTCTTATATTTAAAAGAAAATGGAATAAAGATTGGTATTTACTCAGATTATCCTACAAAGGAAAAATTAGAATATTTAGGCTTAGATGCGGATATTGAGATAGCTTCTACTGACAGGGAAGTAAATGCTTTTAAACCTGATCCAAAAGGTTTGTTTTATATTATAAATAAACTGGATATAAAAAAAGAAGATTGTCTGTTTATTGGAGATAGAGAAGAGACAGATGGACAATGTGCAAAAAATGCAGAAATGGACTATTTAATAATAGATAAAGATGGAAAAGTTTTTAATACATTAATAAAATATGAGACTAACTAAACTATTTAAAAAATTTAGAAATCCAGGAAGACTATATTATAAAATTGATTTATATATATATAGAAATTATGTTTCCAGCAAGATAAGGCTTTTAATAATTCCGGTTTTTTTAATTGTGTTTTTATCTGTTTCTGCCTGTCATATTGATACTTCTCCAGAGCAGATTTATGGTATTCGGGGAAAGATAATGAATCTTGCAGAGAGTCTTAAAGGTATAAGATACACATATGGTGGGACAGATATATATGGATTTGACTGCAGTGGTTTTGTTTCATATGTTTTTGATTCATTTGGAGTAAAAATACCCAGGACTGCAAAGAGCCAAAGGAAGGCAGGAAAAAAAATAAAACTGAACCGGGCAAAGAATAGTGACATAATAATCTTCAAACTTGAAAAATCATGGCATTCAGGGATTTTGAAAAAAACTAAAAAAAATATATCTTTTATCCATGCACCAAATAAACGGGGTTCAGTTAGAGAGGAAAAATTAACTGGTTACTGGCTAAAAAAAATAAAATATATAGTTCGTGTATTGTAAAAAATAAGTTTTATTTGACTACAACTATTGCTGAATTTCCTTCCATATTAACTGCTGATTTACTTTTTGAAGTGCAGTTGATATTTGCAAAATTTATTCTATATTCACCTTTTTCAAGGAATTTTATCTTTAATTGAGCAAGGGTATTGCCTTTCATGTTTTTTTTATTAAAGGTATAGCCAAGTGTAAATGAATTACCTGATACATTATCAAATACAGAGATCTCTTTGCTTTTTTGAAAGAATGATGTTCGGACATTTTCAATTTCTACTTTCCCCCCATCAATAGTTCCAACAAAATTTAAACTTTCAATGTCTTCAGTTGAGTTAAACCTGACTGTAAATATTGCAGTTTTGCCCACATTTATATTTCTTCTTGAAGGAGAGATAACAAGCCTGTCGGGACCTCTTCTTTTTGTTGGGGAATTTGAAATTCCTCTACGTGGTTGTGTTTTTGTATTACTGGAAAATGTTTTTATATTTGACCATACCGTTGACTCATCTTCCTTGGAAATATTTATCTTCCTGATTATTCTCGGGGTTATTGAAAAAATTACATCTGTCTGAGAAATTTTATCTTCATCTACTCCAAATAATTTCCCCAATATTGGTATTTTTGCTAATCCTGGAAGACCTTTTACAGATTTTCTAATCTCATCTTTGATAAATCCTCCAATAATATTTGTTTCTCCCTCCTTCAGTCGGATAAAACTTTTTAATTCCCTGTTTCCTAATACCGGGAATTGATCGATATAGGTTGAAATAAAGTCCATCTTAAGATCAAGCTGCATGCTTATATCTCCGTTATTGTGAATAAATGGGGTTATTTCTATCCTTATTCCCACATCCCTGTATTCGTAATTTGTAATAGGTATATTTGAAATTCCTCCTGCTGCTGCCTGAGAAAAAGTTACCTTAGGTATTGGAATTTTTTCACCGATTTTGAATTCAATTTTTTCATCATTTAAACCTCTGAGATTTGGTCTTGCAAGTAATCTACTATTAGATTTTGATTCCAGGAATGTCATTGCTGCTGTTGGAAGGGTTATAAAAAAATTTGTGTTCTTTATAGCATTGACATTCATTGATGAAGAAAATGTGCCTGTACCGTCATCAACTCCTGCACTAAGTCCAGCTGAAACTGATGTTCCAAAATTCAATCCAAGTTTATTAATTATATCTCTATTTATCTCAAGAATCTGAATGTCTATAGCAACTTCACTTTTTGGTTTATCTATTTTTGCGATAAAACGTTCTATCTCCTTTAGTGTAAGGTAGGAAGTTTTAACAATCAATGTATTTGATACCGGATCGTCCTGAACAAGAATCTGCTGTTCCCGGAATAGTGTCATTAATAATTTTTTAGCGTCTTCAGCTTTGATATTTTGAAGATAAAATACTTTTACTCCCTTTAATTCAAATTGTTTTTTTTTATATCTCTGGTTTGGATAAATGAGTATAGATGATTTGCTTAATATTCTATATTCAGAATTAGAGATCATACATAATTGATCCAATAATGCGTAAAAGCTTGTTCTTTTTACATCAAGCGTATAGATAAAGTCTTTAAAATCCTTGTCAAATATAAAGTTTATATCAAATGTATCTCCTACAGCTTTGAATATTTTAGTTATAGGAACACTTTTTAAGTTTATTTTTTCTATCTCTTCTTCCGGGTTAACTAAGAGTTGTACTGGAGGCTTAATAGATGAGACAAATGGTCTATCTTTTTTTTGCTCTGAATTCTTATAATCATTTATTTCCTGATTAAGATTAAAGTTTTCGGGGAATACAAGTAATGCTTTTTTATATGATGTTAAGGCCTGATCTTTTTTATTAAATTTCTTGTATTTTCTGGCTTGTGTCAAATATCCGAAATATGCTTTTAGTTTTGACCTGAAAAGTTGAGTCTTTATTGCGACATTTTCTGGTTTTTTTTTTAATTGATCTTCAAAATATTCTATTGATTTTTCATATTTTCCACTTTGATAGTATTTAACACCTTCTGAAATATTAACTTTATCCGTAATACAGTTATTCAATAATATGGTTAAAAGAATTAGGATAAAGGAATAATAAAATGAAACTCTATTGTTCTTCATCTTCATCCCCCTTTATTTTTATATCATATGATTTTTGCTCAATTTTTATTGTTAAAACTTTTAATGAGACTTTTACTATTTTGATTTTATCAAGTATAGTTTCACCTTCTCTACAAATTATAAATTCTCCGTTTATGCTTATTAAGACAGTGTTTTTATTTTGTCTTAAAACAAATCCTTCATATATTATATTGTCGAAGCTCTCTTCATGTTTTCTTTTAAGTTTTTCCTGCTTTATTTGAAACTCTTCTCTTTTTTCTGAATTTTTTCTAGAAACTATCTCTTTTGCAGTTCTTTTTGGTGAAAATAGATCTCTTATTAATACAAAAGAATCTTTTTTCTTTATTAATTTTGATCTATTTATTATTTCACCTTTCATAGGGATAATTAATACAAATAAAAAGAGTATAGATAAAAAAATGGATATATTTCTATTTAACAAAATACACCTCCATAGAGAAATCACCTGATATAATTGACTTCGTTTTTTTTAAATTTATTGAATTTAAAAAATAAACAAAATTATCCATTCTATTTATATCATAAATGAATCTTTTTAGATCAACATATTGACCTTTAAGTCTAATAGATAATGGGACTTTTATAAATTCCTTTAATATTATTTTCCCGCTAAAATTAAAGCTTTTGCTTAAAAAATTATATTGAGAAAGTAATTTATCTAGGTTATTTCTAAATGTTGAGAAATCTTTATATTTGATGAATTTATTTGCTTTGAATTTACTATAATCTGACCCGAAGTTTTTGAATTCCTTCAACTTCATTTCAACTTTCTGTAATCTTTTTTTTTCTTTGTTTAGTTTCTCTATTTTATTATCTGCATCGGCATATATCGTATTCTTCACTACAATAAAAACTTCTGTAAATAAAAAAAACAGTAGTGCTATTGCAAAAATTACTGTTATAGATCTTGAAAAAAAATCTTTTTTATTCATCTTCAATCACCAAACTCATAGTGCTGATATATTTACCATCTTTTTCAGTTTCGTTTCCAAATGTAGTAAGGTTTAATTTTCCAAATTTTTTATATACTTCTAAAAGTGTCTTGAAGTTTGCTTCAACAGTCATTTTTATCCTGTTTTTAGATCCATATTTTATTGTGATACTATTTAAATATGCTTCATCCGGCATTAATTTTTCAAGTATATCAAGCCTTTTCAAGAAAGGGAAAGTTTTTTTATGAATGAGTGAGTTGATGAATTTTATTCTAGGCTCCCATTTCGACTTGTTTTTTGTGATCTCTTTTTTTATATTATTCTCATTTTTTGATAATTTATCTATATACTCATTTAATCCATCTATCATTGATTGTTTTTCTGTGGATTTTGAATTGAGAAATAAGATATTACTTATTCCTTCTTTAATAAAAAAAGTTGACATAAATAGTACTGATAATCCTAATATGATAATTCTTAAATAGTTAAGTCTTTTATTTGAACCAATATTAAAATTAATATATCTCATAATGAAACTCCATCCATAAAACCTTTCGGTCTTTTGATTTCATTTATTTGTATAAGATTTAGACCCTCCAGGTCTTCTTTCATGTTTTCACAATTAAGATTAGAGTTATTTTTAAAAAGTGAATAAGATTTTGAGTCCACATTATAGCTGGTTTTAATATAGTTTATAGTTTTTTCTATTTCCTGAACTAATTCTTCCTTATTTAGAAAGTTAAATTTTCTTACATAAAATGGGATTAGTTTATTTTGGAATAAAATAGTTGCAGAATTCCCCCATAACTCAATGAAAAAATCAGGAGTGTTCTTTGATATGAAAAACTTCCTTAATGGATTTTTATAGTTATATAATATATTTATTAATTCAATTGTTGAACTTCCGCAATATGCCTGTTTCACACCTGTATTGTAGAAAAAAGTGTCAATTGTTTTTTTAACTTCTTTTCTGAGTAAAACTGACAAAATATATTCAGAATTCAAAATATAGTATTGGTGTATATAGAGTTTCTGGTCTTCCGGGAAGATCCTCTCAATTCTCCAATTTACTATTTCTTCAAGTTTTTTTTTATTAAAAGGAATTTTTTCGAATTTGAGTATATTTAAAACAAAAAAGGATGAATTTAAAACTATTCCTGTTGGTTGAGACATTAAAATATTTCTTATTTCCGATAATTCATTATCTTGAATATCCTTATTATTTTCAGAATTTAATGAGATATTGTAAATAGTCCCTTCTTGAACAAACTTTTTTTTATCTTTTTTCTTAATATATAGATAGTCATTTCCTGCAAAGATGAATTGCTCAGGCATACTGTATTTAGCAAACATTTTTATTTCCATTCTTTAACTGTAACTCTATTCAATTCCTCAATTGATGTCAAGCCATTTTTGACTTTTTCTATTCCATTTCTTCTAATTGTTTTCATTCCCGAGGCCATCGCGACTTTTTTAATTTCTGATGTTGGTTTTTGAGCCAATATCATTTCTTTGATCTCATCATTCAGTTCTAAAATTTCTCCAATTGCTATTCTTCCTGAATATCCAGTAGTCAGGCATTCCTGACATCCAACAGGTTCAAATATTTTCATGCCTAATTCTTCTTTTTCGATTCTACTATATTCGAACATTTCATATGATGGTACTATTTCTTTTTTGCATCTTGTACATAATTTTCTAACCAGCCTTTGAGCAGCAATACAATTTAAACTTGAAATAAAACTATAAACATCTACTCCCATATGAATAAAACGCCCCAGAACATCAAAGACATTATTAGCATGTACAGTTGTAAATACAAGATGTCCAGTTAGTGCAGATTGTATTGCAATCTGTGCTGTTTCGGAATCACGTATTTCTCCAACCATAATTTTATCCGGATCATGTCTTAGAATTGAACGAAGTCCTTTAGCAAAGGTTAAGCCTTTCTTTTCATTTACCGGTATTTGTGTGATGTCATCTATCTGGTATTCAACTGGGTCTTCAATAGTTATGATTTTATCCTCAGAACTTTTTATTTCATTTAATGCAGCATAAAGCGTAGTCGTTTTTCCACTCCCGGTAGGTCCGGTTACAAGAAACATTCCATACGGCTGTCTTATATAATAATTAATTTTCTTAACTAATTCATCTGTGAAGCCTAATGCTTTTAAACTTAATTCTTTCAAGTTTTCAGTTATCATTTCTCTATCAAGGATTCTGATTACTGCATTTTCTCCATAAACTGCCGGCATAATTGAAACACGGAAATCAATAGTTTTTTTATTTAGAGTAAGTCTGAATCTTCCATCCTGAGGAATTCGTCTTTCAGCAATATCAAGATCTGATATTACTTTTAATCTGGTGATCAGAGAGGAATGATTAGAAATATCCAGGGGTTCCATAAATCTGTTCAAGATTCCATCTATTCTAAATTTTACAATAACAGATTTACTTGAAACTTCTATATGGATATCAGATGATTTTCTACTAACGGCTGAGAAAATAATATTGTTTAAAAGTTTTGCAATTGAGTCATCCTCATCAGTAATCGATTCAATAGTAAGCGCATCTTTGTCATCAATTTCTTTAATATCTTTCTTCTGTAAAAATGAGCTGGTTTTATCCTTTATTATTTTTTGATAGATATCACCTTTTTTGAGAATTTTCTCTATTTCGTCTTTTTCAACCTTGACTGAAACAATTTTGCATCCAGCATAATTCTCAATCATAGATATTTTATCCAGATTTTCCGGATCATTTGTAATGATTTTTATTACATTATTTTCTTTGCTGATTGGAAAGAAATGGTTTTTAATAAGAAATTCCGGTGGAAATTTTAAGAGTAAATCATAATCTATCTTTATTTTTGTTAAATCCATCATTGTATAACCCTCATTGTATTAAAAATAGGCAGATATATAGATATAAGCATAAAAGTAACAACGCTGCCAAGTATTACTATCATTATAGGTTCTATTAAAGAAATAAAGGAGTTGATCTTTGTATCTATTGTTGTTTCAAAAAAATCTGCATTTTTGTTTAGTATTTCTGAAAGATTTCCTGAGGAGTCACCAATCTGTACAACTTCTTTCATAATTCCAGGTACTAAATCTATCTCTCTAATTGTTGCAGACAAAAGATTTCCTTCAGTTATTTTTCCAGGTACATCTTTGAATTTTGAATGAATGTATTTATTTGAAAAGACATCAATAGCATATTTGCTTGATTCAGGAATTGGAATACCCCCTGAAATCAAAATAGCTAGAGTTCTAGAAAAAACGGCAAGAGCATTTTGCAAAATTATATCTCCAATAAAAGGGATCATTAATATTGCTCTGTGAAAAATTATCAATTTTGTATATTTTTCTAATATTTTTATACAAAAATAGAACCCGGTAACCAGGATAAAAAAATATATATAATTTGCCTGTAGTATTTCTGATACTTTAATGAAAAAAAGTGTTATTCCTGGTAGTTTAGAGTCAAAGCTATTATAAAAACCTGCAAAACTAGGTATTACAAAGGTCATAACTATAAAAACCATGGCTATCATAAAAACAAAAAGTACGATAGGGTATGAAAGGCTTGAGTAGGTTTTTCTCTTTAGAGTAGTTATTTTCTCGGTATATATATTAAACTTTTCAAGTATAGGAATAAGGTTTCCACTCTTTTCGCCCGCTAGTAAAGATGCTTTGTAAATTTTTATAAAAGGAATATTCGGAGAATTAAATGCATCAGAGATAGATACACCGTTTGTGATATCTGATTCAGCTTTAATTAATACTTCTTTGAATGCAGAAGAAGCCATTTCAGAAAGAATTACTTGAAGTGCTTTGATAAATGATGTTCCAGACCTTAGAAGTATTACTAATTTCTGATTGAATAATATGAATTCAGATGTTTTGATTTTTGCATTAAGCTGTATAGATGTATTTAGAAAGTCTGAAAATGATCTTCTGATAGAGATAATTCTTTCATCTCTCCCGGAATAGTTTTTGATTAATTCATTTTTGCTTTTGGAATAGAGAAGTTTTATGTTAATATCACCTTTATCATTGATTAAAGTACATTTATAGTATGGCATTTAAAGGTAATCTTTATTGTTAAATTTATCTTTCAATATCTGAGGGATCTTTATCTTTCCACTCTCAGTCTGATAGTTTTCCATTATTGCAGCAACAGTTCGTCCAAGGGCCAGTCCTGATCCATTTAAGGTATGCAGAAAATCTTTTTTATTTTCACTGTTTTTATATTTGATCCTGGCTCTTCTAGCCTGAAAACTTTCAAAATTTGAACAGGATGATATTTCAACAAAATTATTTCTTTCGGGCATCCATACTTCTATGTCATATGTCTTTGCTGAAGAAAAAGATGTATCTCCACTACATAATTGAACTACTCTATAATGTAGGTCAAGTTTTTGAAGTATCAGCTCTGCATTTCTTGTAAGTGATTCAAGTTCGTTATATGAATTTTCGGGAGAACAGAATTTTAAGAGTTCGACTTTATTAAACTGATGCTGTCTTATTATTCCTCTTATATCCTTTCCATGTGAACCAGCTTCGCTTCTGAAACATGGAGTATAGGCGACATACTTTATTGGAAGGTTTTCTTCAGATATTATTTCATCTCTATGTATATTTGTCAGGGGAACCTCTGCAGTTGGCACAAGATATAGGTTATTGTCTTCAATTTTATATAGATCATCTTTAAACTTAGGAAGGTTTCCGGTGCCAATCAAACTCTTTTCATTTACAAGAAAAGGAGGTAGTACTTCAACATATCCATTTTCTTCAGTATGCGTTTCCAACATTAGATTTATCAGCAATCTTTCAAGTTTTGCAAGAGTACCTGTAGATAAAGAAAATCTGGCTCCAGAGATTTTTGTTGCTCTTCTTATATCCAGGAACTCATTTTTTTCACCAAGTTCCCAATGAGGTAGAGGATCAAATTTAAATTCAGGCTTTTTTCCCCATGTTCTGATCAGAATATTATCCTTTTCGTTTTTACCCAATGGGACACTTTCATGAATAATATTTGGGATACCAAGGATGATATTATTGAATTCTCGCTCCAGATCTTCAAGCGTTTTGTTTATTTCCTCAATTTTTTTAGATAATGTAATTGACTGATTTTTTAAATCACTGATATCCTCTTTATTTCTTGCTCTTACACCAATGTCTTTTGCAATCTTATTTTTTTCGCTTTTAAGTTTTTCTATCTCAGTAATTTGAAATCTTCTCTCTTTATCCAATTCTAAAAAATGATCTGAATCAAATGTAACACCTTTTGCTAAAGCCTTTCTTTCTACAGTTTTAATATTTTCTCTTATATAGTTAATGTCCAGCATATAATAATTATATCATATAGATACTTTGTGTGCAAAAAAAAAAAAATGATTTTTTAACGATATACTATTGACAATTTTTGTAATGTTAAGTATTATATTGTTTAAGATTTAATTATTTAAAGTTTGATAGTTATTTCAAGGAGATAAGAGGATGATTGAAAAAAAAATATCTAAGAGTGATAAAATAAAAAAAATTAGTTTAAGGGTAATAAGAAGAATTTCATTTTATTATGAAGCTCTATTAAAACTCCAACTTGATGAAAATGATTATATTTCTTCAAAAAGCTTAGAGGAAGTTACAGGTGTATCATGTAATCAGATAAGACAGGATTTTTTTTATCTTGGGATTTCTATTGGAAAACAGAAAAAAGGGTATCAGGTAAAAAAGCTCTTTGTAGAATTAAAAGGAGTGCTCTCAGTAGACAAAGGAGCAAAAGTAATTGTAATCGGAGCCGGTCGTCTTGGAAGAGCTCTCTCAGAATATAAACTTTTTAAAGTTAGAAATATCTTTGTTTCCGCATTATTTGATAATAAGAAAGAGTTGATTGGAGAGAGTGTTGAAGTAAAGGGAATGACCGCACCTATTCTTGATATAAAGGAATTGAGCAGTTTTTTAAAAGATAATACTGATATTAAAATTGCTCTTCTTGCTGTACCTGAGTCAGTTGCTCAAGATATGCTTGACCAATTAATTGAACTGGGTATTAAAGGAATTGTTAATTTCGCTCCAAAAATTTTAAGGCTGCCTAAAGATGCAAAAAATATTTATCTTGTAAATGATTGTATCGGGGCTTCATTATATAAAATAGTCTATCAGATATATCAACAGGGTGAATAAAGAATATTTGTTTTTGCAATTAGCTCTTAGCTCTATTTTGAATTTAGATTATACCTAAATTGATCGATTCTTTCGGCGAATAGATCAAAGCTTGTTGCACCATAAGGGTTTCCAAAAATCCTCAATGTACTCATTAGTACATTTACGGTTTTTGTAAACCTTCTGGCAACAACATTCTTAATCTCTTCATCCAAAACAATCGCTCAACTTAGATTATAATTTTTTTTTGAATATTCAGTATTTCCATAATAAAATATCGTATGTTCAGAAATGTTCAGTACGGTATTAAATATTTTATTAATATCTTCTTTCTTTAGATCCTGAATTATTTTTATTATCTCTTTAATCTCTAAAGGTTTATTATTATACATTTCCTGGCTTACGATAAACTGCATTCTTGTTGTATTACTTTCAAGGCCAAGAATTACTGATGATTTTATATGATCTTTTGACCTCTCTAACTCTGCATCTGTAATTCCGAATTCCTTTAGTGACAATAATTCTTCTTTGACAGCATTTAGATATTCGGTTACTTTTTTGGGCTTGATAATTGAATAGATGATCAAAATCCCATCCTCTACAAATGAATCTGGAAATGAGCTAATGGTATAGGCTAGGCCTTTTTCCTCTCTTATTTTTTGAAATAATCTTGAACTCATTCCTGAACCGAGAATATCATTTGCAACCATAAAACTAAATCGATGGGGTGAACTTGATGAAATTCCTCTAAACCCAATAATTGTATAGAGTTGATTAAGGTCCCGCTTTTTTAAAAATGAATTAAAACTCATTTCTGATTTTACAAAGGCCATTTTTTTTGCATTTGAGTCAGGATATCCCTGAAATTTCTTATCTACAAGTTTCAATATATCTTTGTGTTTTATATTTCCTGAGAGCGACAAAACCAGGTTTTCTGGAGTATATTTGCTTTTATAGAAATCAAAAACATCATCCCGATTCATATTTCCAACTGAAATTTTGGTGCCTGCAATTGGAAATCCAAGTGAACTATTTTTAAAAAAGTCTTCATAGAAAAGCTCAAATGAATGGGAGTCCGGACTATCTATAGATTCTTTAATCTCCTGAAGAATTACATTCTTTTCTTTTATGAATTCTTTTTCCGGAAAAGTTGAGTCCATTAGCATATCTGATAAGAGGGAAAATGTGTCTTTGAATTTTTCATCTATTGCTTTTATATAATACTGCGTGACTTCTTTACTTGTATAGGCATTTAGGGATCCTCCAAGTCTATCACTCAACTCAGCAATCTCCCTTAAATCATAATGTTTGCTTCCCTTAAAAATCATATGCTCTATAAAATGATGTATTCCTGAATTCTCTTTTGTCTCAGCCCTGGAACCGCTTTTTAATGTAAGACTCATTGCAAATGATGGTAATTGAGGGTTATAATAACTCAAAATCGTTAGTCCTGATCTATGTATAGTTTTTTCTAACATTTTTTCTCCGTTTTTACTTTAACAGTTCATTTTTTTTAAATACAGATAATATTTCAATGTGAGGGGTTTGAGGAAACAGATCAATTAGAGCGAGTTTGCTTATTGAATATCCACTATCTCTTAATATTTTTGAATCCCTTGCAAATGTAGCAGAAGAACAGGATATATATATTAATTGTTTATATTTAAATCTAATAATATTGCCAATAACAATTTTTGATAATCCTGATCGTGGAGGGTCAACAATTATTATATCTGCATGAGTAAAATTAAATTTATCAACATTTTTGTTTACAAATTTTGCTTTAGGGAAGGATTTTTTTGCTAATTCTATTGATTCAGAATGACTTTCAACTGCAATAACATTTTTTGCAAATTTTAAGAGCAGAGGAATAAAAAAACCGACTCCAGAATAAAGGTCAATAGCTGTTTCAGACAAAAAAAGATTTTCTTCTACAAAATTTAACATATTTTCAAATTGAAATTTATTGACTTGAAAAAAAGTTGATGCTTTAATCTGGTAATTAAAATTTTTTATTTTTAATTTTACCAGTTTTTCGTTATTTCCTTTCCAGGAATATTGAATGTTTTCAAAATCATTCAGTATCTCTTCTTGAATAGTTTTTGGTGGATGTGAAAGATTTGAAGAAATATTTTTTTTTATATTTCTCTCATCTAATAAAATATCCTGTTGGAAAAAAAATGGGGGATTTTTTTGTGTATTCCATTTCAATAAATAATCATTCATTTCATCAGAAAATAACAGGCATTTATTTATTGGAACTATACTATGTGTTCCTTTCTTTATAAATCCGATTTTTCCATTGTCATCTGCTTTTAATCTCCCTCTTATACGATATCCATAAGGTGGTGATTCAATAAATCTGTCTGGATTTATATCTAAATCTCCAATTCTTTTCATATCATCTCGAAATATATCAGTTTTGATCTTTTTTTGATGGTCATAATTTATATGCTGAAAAATACAACCACCGCATTTTCCAAATAGTTTACATTCAGGAATTTTTCTAAATTCAGACGGAGTAATTATTTTTAATGTTTCTCCCCAATATATTCCTTTAGCCTTATCTTTTATGGAGTACTCGACCTCTTCACCAGGGAGGACATAGTTTAAAAAAATTACTTTGTTTTTATCACGGATTATTCCCCAACCGCCGTTAACTATTTTTTCAACTATTCCAATCATTTTAACTTTAAACCAAAAACATCATATTTAAAGATAAAGGGCAGATCATGTTATCTGCCCTTTTACTATGAAACAATAAAGTTCTCAAAATTATTTAGTATTAACTTTCTAAGCATCAACTTTTTGTAATTCTTCTTTAAGTAAAGGAATAACTGAAAAAAGGTCTCCAATAATTCCATAATCAGCTTTTTTGAAAATTGGTGCATCTGCATCTTTATTAATTGCAACTATTACTTTAGATGTTTTCATTCCAACAAAATGTTGAATTGCTCCAGAGATTCCAAAAGCCAGATAGAGTTTAGGATTAACGACTTTACCCGTTTGTCCAACCTGCATTCCTGCTGATGCATATTCTGCATCAACAGCTGCTCTAGATGCTCCTACTCCTGCTTTTATTACTGAAGCCAGATCAAAAAGTTTTTCAAAATTTTCTTTTGAGCCTAAACCTCTTCCGCCTGAAATGATTATGTCTGCGTCGACGACATCAATCTTTCCGGAATCATCTTTTATAACTTCAATGATTTTTGTCAATTCTTCTGTATCAATTAAGTCAAACGTCTCTATTGACGGGTTTTCTCCATTACTTTCGTTAACGGGGAAAACATTAGACCGGATAGTAAAAAGATTATACTCATCACTCAATTTATATTCTTGAAGCAATTTTCCTGCATAAACCGGTTTGACTGCAGATCGATTTTCTAAGTTAATTTCAATACAGTCATTAACTAAAGTACCATCTAGTTTTGCTGCAATTCTTGGAAAAAGATCTCTCCCTAATGAAGTGAATCCTCCAATTACATCGTTTAAAGAATACTTCTTTACAATCTCAGTTATTGTCAGGGCAAAACTATCCGGTTTATAATTGTTTAAATCTGATTTGATATTTATAACAGTTTTAACACCTTTCAATTCATTTATATGATTATCAATATTATTTGTGAAAGCAATAACAAAAATGTCTTGCCCTGAACTCTTTGCAAGACTTAATGCTTCTCTATTGATCTTTTTAAAACTACCATTTATTATTTCTATAAAAACTCCAATATTTCCCATTATTTTCTCCTTCTTCCCTTACAGGACTTTTGCCTCATCTCTTAATAATCTAACAAGTTCTTTTACAGAGTTTTCCAAATCTCCTTCAAATATTTTTGCCTCTTTGATTTTTTCCTGTGGTGAATATAGTTTTTCCTGGATGAGTTTGTTTTCGGTTGAAGAAACACCAACTTCTTCGAGAGTAAATTTAGTTATAGGTTTCTTTTTTGCTTTCATCATACCCATTAATGATGGATATCTTGGTGAATTGAGACCTTTAGTCGCTCCAATCACACATGGTGAAGACATTTCTATTTTCTCTTTTGCGCCACCATCTATCTCTCTTTCTATAAAAATATTTTCATCTTTATATTCAAAAGCAGTAACATTTGTTGCCACACCAATATTTAAATATTCAGCTGTATATGTGTGAATCATAAAAGAATCATTGTCAATTGCCTGTTTCCCCATAAAAATAACACCAAAATTATCAGTCTTCTTTATTGCACCAGCTAATGCTTTGCTGATAGTTTTAGAGTCAAGATAATCTTCTGTTTCAATATGGATAGCAATATCTGCTCCCATTGCAAGTCCTGTTCTTAACACAGATTCTGCTCTTTTTGGTCCAAGAGTTAGTACAGTAACAGTTGAGTCTGCAATATTTCCTTTTAGTTTAAGAGCTTCTTCAATACTGTATTCATCATAAGGGTTGACAATCCATTTGATGTTATCCTCATTTATTGATTTTCCATCTTTAACAATTAAAGCGGCTTCAGTATCAGGAACCTGCTTTAGGCATACAAAAATATTCATATTTTCCTCCATAAATTTTTTTTGGTATTAATAAAGTTAATTTTATATATAAATGGATATCTTGTCAATTAATCATTACAACCATAATCCACCGCCTATTTTTTTTAGACCTCATTTTTCTAGAAATGAATT
>CBDUZW010000060.1:0-33784 GCA_965371805.1 uncultured bacterium
TCATTTGGGTTTTTTGGGGGATCAGAGTCTAATATGTTTCTGAACTTCAACATATTAA
This sequence comes from uncultured bacterium, assembly GCA_965371805.1. GTDB lineage: Bacteria > Acidobacteriota > Aminicenantia > UBA2199 > UBA2199 > JAOZTV01. The sequence goes on from CBDUZW010000060.1 coordinate 59, forward strand.
AATTGAATGGAGGTGTAACCCCTTTTGGGGTTACACTTTATGAAACGAATCTATTATTAATGGCCAAAGAACTAGACAATTAAAAGCTAGCTGACCATGTTAGTACTATATGTTTCTTAGGTGCCGGACGGAAAAAACTTGCATTTGAAAATTCTGAATAAAGAGTGTTTGTGATATTTCCAAAAATAATACCAAGTTTTTGAGGAAAGCGGCTGTTTTTAAATAAATTAACCCCTGCACTTATATTATGAACTGCAAATCCGGGAATAATGTCTCCTAATGGGTTGTCTATTAATTCTACATGTTTTTGTTCTCCATTTATTCGGAGATCATAGGCAAACCAGAATAACTTTTTAGGGTCATCATATCTGAGTCCAAAATTTAATTTTGATGAATAGGAATCAGAATAAGGTTGTTCCGGATTTCCAATATTATCTGAATTCATCCAGGTAAAATTAACCATGGTCGAAACACCAAAATCAAAGTAATATTTTGCCATAAGCTCAACTCCATACATACTTAGCTTGTCTACATTTGTATTCTGATGTATACCGATGGTTTCATCTGGATTACCTCCATGCCCTTTTATAACCATTTCGTCAATTTTAAGTGTTCGGATCCCATCACTTATACGATTATTAAAATAAGTTGATTCAAAATAAAAATTTCTGGTTCGATATTTTAATCCCAGATCGAAATTAAGACTGCTCTCTGCTTTCAAATCTGTATTTCTAGTTTGAAACCCGCTACCTTCCGGAGTCATTCCATGAAAAAACCTCTCAATGAGATTGGGAGACCTGAAACCACGTCCAACAGAAAACACCAACCTTAAATTATCATTAATAGAATAGAGAATATTTGCTGCACCGACTACTGTACTGTCAGTACTTTGAAATAACTCTACATCTTCTAATCCGGGTGTCTCTTTCGTTTTTGCAGTGACACTTTGATATCTTAATCCAAGTACAACTGATAATTTAGACAATAATGAAATTTCGTCCTGAACAAAAAATCCAAAACTCCCATAGCTTGCATAAGGAAGTTGAGGTGTGTCATTATCTTCCAATATCATAGGAGGACCAAAGCCCACCATCTGTTGTAATGAAGAATCTGTATTGGTGGAATTGTCATTGAAAAAATCAATACCATAGGTAAAAGTGTTTTTTGATATAGCTTTATTAAATTCAAGTCTGAATCCATATGTTGTAATATCTGTATGATTTGTAGTTTCAAGACTGATACCCATAGTCGGCCTTCCAAAAGGAATAAAAATATCCATAAATAAATCTCTCTTATTATTTGTTCTATATCCTGTTAAGCTAAAATGATCCGCCAACGCAAAATCAAGCCCCTTATTCTCATACTTTATTAAATACTTACCAACCTTCTGTTCAGGATACCGTATTTGGACTCTTGTAGCCCCCGGATCATAAGCCTCAGGTTCGATAAAACCAAAAGCTGCATCCTCAGCATTATAATACTGATATTTAAATACCAGATGACTTTTTTCTGAAAACTTATAATCCAGATTAAAATTAAAACCATAATCCTTTACCCCGGTATCAGATACTAAGGTTTCATCATCAAGGGTAATAAGCCCGAAAGTACCGGCCGGCGCATTATAACTCTCTGTTTTCCTGAGGTTTCCGCTAAATGTAAAACTTAATTTTTTATAATTTCCACCCAGGGTTAAAAATTCTTTACTCTGTTTGTCCATGTCACTATATCTATATCCAAGATTACCAAAGATTCTATTTTTATTATTGTAATCTTCAGGTATCTTTGTAATTATATTTATAACTCCCCCGATGGCATCTGATCCATAAAGAACCGATGCAGGTCCTCTAACAACCTCAACCCTGTCTACCGAACTTACATCAACCATTGCAGGAATCTCTCCAAAATCCTGATTCCGTCTTGAATTATTCATACGGATGCCATCTTCTAATAATAAAATCCGCTGACCTCTAAACCCTCTTATAACAGGGCGGCTTTGATTTGCACCTACTCCGTTTACATCAACTCCCGGTAATTCAGTCAGTAGATCTGTAACATTGTTTGGTGCTTTTTCTTCAATTTTTTTTTTACTTACAACACTTACAGGTTTTGCAACATTGAAGGTATCTGTTTTTGTCCGAGTTGCGGTAACCGTCATCTCATAATGCAATACTTTAACTTTATTTTTTTCTCTTTTTTTTTTCTCTTTATTTTGAGGTTTAGAATCATCTGAAACTAAAACACCGTTTCCAAAAAACAAAAACATCCCAGATACAATTAAAACCATGATCAAAAAATCAATCTTTTTTTTTGAGTACATAATATTTCTCCCTTTAATTCTATATTTATATAAGATGTTATTGGATAGTTTCTTTTATATCAATTTATTATGACAAAACTATGACAAGCTATTTTCTGTTTTAACTTTTGAACAAATATCCTTTATTCCTGATGGTTATAAAATGATTTGGATTAGCAGGATCTAGTTCAAATAGTTTTCTGAATTTTAATATAAAATTATCAATTGTTCTTGGAGTTGGATCAGAATCCATACCCCAGACCTCTTCAAGTATATCTGCACGGGAAAGAATTTTTTCTTCATTTTTAAGAAAAAACTTTAATAATAATATCTCTTTTTCAGAAAGTGTTACTTCTCCAAAATTGCTCTCACAGATCCTTGAAAAGAGATTTAAACTATACTTCCCTATTTTATTTATATTACTTTTTGTTTTATTTATTGAATGATTTCGACGAATAATTGCATTCACTCTTGCAATCAGTTCATCCATATTAAAAGGTTTTACGAGGTAATCATCTGCTCCAATATCAAGTGCCAGTAATTTACTTTTAATATCCTCTTTAACAGATATCATTAAAACAGGAGTGGATACTTGATTTCCCCTCAAAGTCTTTAAAAAATCAACTCCTGAAATACCCGGTAAAACTATATCCAATACTATCAGATCATACTCTTTAATCGAAATACCTGAGCTAATATCTTCACAGTTTGAAAAGCTGTATATTTCATAATTATTTTTACTCAGATTTATCTGAATCATACCACGGATCAGATCATCATCTTCAATAATTGCAACTTTATATCTCATTTTTTTTTAAACTTAAATAAAATTCAGCTCCTTTTAACCCAACTCTATTTCTAAATTTAAGATCACTCCCCATTTTCCTAGACATATCTTTTGATATACTTAATCCAATTCCAGACCCTTGGCTTTTTCGAGCACTACCACTCTTTGTACTCCTATAGGCTTCAAATAAAATTTCTATGGTTTCTGTATCAATACCTGTCCCATTATCTTTAATAATAATAGTAACTTCGGTATCGGACTCTTCTAATACAACTTCCAGTTTTAGATCTTCTGAGCTATATTTGATAGCATTATCTACTAAATTATCAAGAATAACCTTTAGATAGTATGTGTCACCATACACTTCAATGTTTTTATTGGATAAAAATATAATAGATATCTCAATTTCAGATTTTAAATATGAATATGTATCGAAATACTTTTTTATGAAATTTTCTATATTTATTATTTCCAGTTCAGGCACTTTATCTTTACTCTTTAAATAAGCACCTGCAAGAATATTCTCAGACAGTTTTTCCTGTCTATTTATCTGTTTTAAGGCAAGATCAGTGTAAATTATTAGATCTTTATCATTGATGGTTCCACTTTTTATACTCTGTAAAAGAGCTTTAATCCCTGTTATTGGTGTTTTTATTTCATGTGTTATTCTCTCAAAAAACTCTCTTATTTCAATTGTCGTCCGTTTTTCCTTTTTTACAAAAGCATATAAATACAAAATACTTATTAGAATGACGAACAGAAAAACAGCTGATTCTCCGCTTACCATGAGTTTCTTACTTTTATAATCTCTTTCAATCTCAGAAAATTCAGTTTGCTTCAAAGCAAGAATTAACTCATTCCATTTCAGACATAGAGGTACCTGTATTTCATTATTTAGTTCACTTTTTCTTTTTATTTCAAAGCGTTTGTCTTTTAAAAACTCTCCTATTTTTGGAGAAGTGTTTGAATAAGAACATATTTCCAAAGCATAATATTCTAGAGTCTTTTTTAGATTCTTATATTTTTCAGCTCTTAATTTCTCAATTGAACTATTTATAAATACTGTCCACCATATTGAAATTAATACTAACAAAATAAGTGAAATTACAAAAAAATAATGATATCCATACTTTTCAAATTTCTGTTCTATTTTGTTTTTTATCTTAATTAATCTCATTTCTATCTATTGTATCCTAAATTGAAAAATTAATACAATGACTTAGTATCTCATTGCATTAAATATTCAACTTTAGTACTATCTTTAATAGAACTCTAGGAGAACAGATGATCTGGATAGCTTTTATACTATATATTATAGTTACTATTATAATAGGCTGGTTGGCATATAGGTCTAATGACGAAGGAGTTGATTTCTGGACAGCCGGTAGAAGTCTTAATGGATTTTCAGTAGGACTTTCTATATCTGCAGGTTTTATGTCTGTATCATGGTCCTGTGTTTATGCAGTTCAGCTCTTTTACTGGTATGGTATAGGTGCCTTATGGTTAATCACTATCCCATGGATAATCTCACTATCCGGAATCTATTATTTATCAAAAAAATATCATAATTTAGATTCCTTCAGTCAACCTGAAATGCTTGAAAAGAGATTTGATAAAAAAGTTAAAAGGATAGTCGCCCTGGCACTAACATTTGTATTTATGGTGTGGGCAGGAGCAGAGATATATGTAGCAGGGACTCTTCTCGCCCCAGGTCTGAACATTTCTACAGAATGGGTTATTTTTATTATTAGTCTTGTTGTTGGAATATATGGAACGATGGGAGGTTTTCGGGCTGTTGTAATGACTGACAAACTTCAATTTTTCATAGTAGCAATATATATTTTTTTAATGGCAGCTCTGGCATATATTGGGTTAAACAATTCAGATACAAGTAACATGACTATAGTAATTAAAGGAGCAAAATCAAACTCTGCCTGGTATGATCTTTTATCTCCTGGCTTGACAATAATAGTTTTAACTCTCATTGCCTATCTTCCAGGATGGATATTTGAAACAGATCTATGGCTCCGGGTTCAAGCTGCTAAAGATGAGAAAGCAGCCCGAAAGGGAGTCATTATCGCAGGTATAAACAGCTCACTTTTCGTGGGAATCCTACCTATGTTCATCGGGATATCTGCACTTATCATTTTCCCAATGGAAGGGACAAACTTTCCCCGGGAGATTGGCACTGAAGGTGATGCTATCTTCAGTGCATTAGTATTAAAATTTGCTCCAGAATGGCTACAGGTAGTCTTTTCAGTAGGTTTAGTTGCAGCAGCCATGAGTACAATAGATACCTGCATAAATGTAATGGCACTTAGCATTGGATATGATATAGCAGAGATACAAAATCGCAAAAACTCAAATATCAAATCAAAGATCATTACTATCATCTCTGTTATCATGGCCTTTCTATTTGCGCTTAACACAGACTCATTATGGGATATTTTTTATCTTTCTTCCGGCATATTAACTACAGCAGTAGCCTTTCCAGTAGCAGCAGTCTTTATTAAAAGAGTAAAAACTTATGGAGTCTTCTGGTCATCTGTATTTGGGCTTGCAGGTACAATCGTGTTCTATTTCTTAGAGTCAAAAAATATCTTAAAAAAAATTGAGCCAAACTGGCTTGAAGATTCCCAAATAGGGTATATTCTCTGGGGAATTGCCTTTGCTATTCTTGGGTATTTTTTGGGTACTATAATAGATAAAAACAAAATTGAGTCAGAAAAAAAAATTATTTAATGCTTCTATGTTAACCAATTACCTTCTAACTCCGTTATAGGGCATTAAAAAGAAGGGTTGATTTAGAATTCAGCTCTATCTAAAGGAGAATATAATGGGAATGTCAGAAACGTTAATGATTGTTGTAAACATGGGAATCGTATTTGGTTTTTGTGCATGGGTATTTAAAGTAATACTGGACAGTAAGAAATTAAAACACAAAAGTGCGCTTCACAACAAAGTAGTTGATAAATTTGGGAATGTTGAAGATCTAAATGAATTTTTAAAATCAGAAAATGGGCTTACTTTTTTTAAATCTTTATCTATAGAGGGCACAGCACCTAAAGAAAAATTGCTTTCAACTATAACAAAAGGGATTGTTTCCGGATTTTTGGGTCTCTCGCTTGTTCTAGTTGGACAGATATTTTCAGAAGAAGCAGAGTTTTTTAATGCTATAGGAATAATAATAATTGCCCTTGGATTAGGATTTCTAGTCTCAAGTTTTGTCTCAATGAATTTAAGCAAGAAATGGGGAATCATTGACGACAAATAGGAGTCTATTATGTTCAGTATTGCTCTTGCAAATACAGGAAAGTTTTGTTACGATGCAGTTGTGAAAATCATTTCAAAGAGTGAAGAGGTCTTAAAAGTGAGTTTAACAAGAAATATGGAGAGTAAAACTGACAGCTGTCAGAATAATGAAGCCCAGTTCAAGGTTTTTTATGAAAAACATTCAAAACCTTTCTGGCGCTTCATTTATAAATCCTGTGGAGATGAAAGTATGGCCGACGATATTCTACAAGAATCATACTTTAAATTTATTAGAGCAAATCCTCAACATCTAAATGAGTATCAACTTAAAGCCTACCTATATAAAATAGCGGTTAGATTAATAATTGATCATAAAAGGAAAATTCAAGTTGAACAAAAATCATTATCAAATATTACCTTTGAGGATCGTAAAGATGCAGATATTTTTCTATCAATGGATATGGAGATTCTATTTAAACAATTAAAGCTAAAAGAGAGAACTCTTCTCTGGCTTGCATATATAGAAGGATATACCCATAGAGAGATCGCTGAAATTACTGGAACCAAAGAAAAGGGAATAAGAGTACAATTATTCCGTGTAAAAAAAAAGTTTGCATCAATTTTAAAGAATAAAGGATATAATGGAGCGATAAAATGAAAAATACTAAAGATTTTTGTTATTTGGAACAAACAATTATGGATTCAAAAAGAGATGATTGTTTATCTACAGAACAGGAAGAACACATTAAAAATTGCTCAATTTGTTCAGACTCACTAACTATTTCTAACTGGATGAATGAATTTGATGGACTTAGCAAAAATAACTCTCACCAGGGCCAGACTCTTCCCAACCCCGACGAAATTTGGAAACAAGCATTTAAGCCTGCTTATAATAAGAAAGAATTGATAAAAAAAGCAATGCGTCCATTAAAAATTGCTCAATTCACAACATATATAATTGTCTTTTTTGGAATATTATTTATTTTGCTTGGAAAAACTTCTGTTCTGAATAATATTTTTGGAGGTATCGTAAAAAAAAGCAACCTTATCAACTCACTTACCACTCTATTTGATTCTTTTTCAAAGACCTTGCCATTTATAATAGTGCCACTTGGAATAGTATCATTTTTATTAATATCGTTCTTTATTTATTCGTTTTTTGAACCTGAAAATGCTTAAATCTACAAAAGAGCAAATTTCTCACAATTCGCAGATAAGGGCTCACGTATAAATAAGCACTATTATCAGTCTCAATTAATTTTAAATAAATCAGGTTTGCTTTTAACTTTTTCCTTTAAAATATCTATAGTTTTTTTACCCCAATCCAAGATAAGAACATCTGCCTCTTCATTACTATGTCCTAAGTTGACTAATCTTTTTTTATACCTATTATTTAATTTAAGCAATTCAAAATATTCATTAGGCTTTTTATTTTTTTTTTTTGCTAAAGTTGTATCAATTAATGAAGCAGTTAAGTCAAATGAAAGACATAACTGCAAATTCCTTTCAGAGATATCCATGTCATGTTCTACTATAAGTTCCTCAGACCGCCTAATTACCTCTTCTATTCCCTTTTGTTCAAAGATAATGAAGAAAAGTTCTACAGCTTTATTAATTGTTTTTTCTTTCTTTGGTTTATTTAACACTTCTTTATTCAGTTTCTGCTTAACTATAATAGGTGTTTTTATTATTTTTTTTGTTTTAGTGCCTAGTACAACTTCATTTTTTACCTCAGCACCTTCTTTTTTAACTTCAGATTCAGTTGAAAAGAATTGCCCTTTTATAAAAAGACCCATAAAAAACAAAGCCAGGACTGATGCTACAAAACCTGAAATCTTTACCGTTTTTTTATTATCAGCTATCCAACTTTTGATTTTTTTTCCTCTCTCTTTTCCACCATCAACTTCTACCTTTTCATCTTTTTCATTCTCTTGAATTTGAGAAGATGAATTCCCTTTATTATCAGCCTCCTGGTCATCTTCTATGTTGCCTGATAATTCTTCTACGTTCTGTTCTTCTGTTTCAGAATTTTCAGATAACTTATCTATCTCTTCCTGAGATAAAAAGTTTGATTGCTCAGATTCCTGTACTGCTGGTTCAATAACTTCCTGAACAACATTCAGTTTATCTATTTCTTCCTGTGAAAGTGAATTACTTTTACTACTGTTTTTATCAGTAAGTTCACTCAGGTTTCCTGCAACTTCATCTATTTCATCCTGTGACAACATGCTTGATATATTAATATTCTCTTCTTTTATATCATCTCCTTGATCACTTGAAGCACCTGTAAGCTTATCAATCTCTTCCTGCGAGAGCACATTACTTTGATTATCATCATTTCCCATTTTATGTCCTATACTCATTATACACATATTTATTTTTTTTTAAACTAAAAAACTTTGATTTTTTTTGGTGGGAATGGTATAAAATTAAATAATGAAAAACAAAAAATTAATACCATTGATTATTCTATCAATATTGTTTCTTTCTTCATTTCATTTTTCTACAGAAATAAGTACCCAGGATTCTTACTATGATTCATTATTATCTATTGAATCAGCAAGAAAATTATATAAAAAAAAACATTATGAAGAAGCTTTAGCCAGTTTATTAAAAGTAGCAAGTATTACCAAGAACAATAAACTTAAGTCTGAGGCTATTATAGAAATTGCCTTTGTGAAATTTCTTATGGGTTATAGTTCTCAAAGCTATGGAGTCTTTATTAAAAGATCAATAAAATTGTATAGAAACATAGAATTATCTCCAAATCACTATGCTGCATTCAAAAAAGTTTTTAAAAAAATACAAAGAGAGTATATCCCGGAAAAGCCAAAGACTAAATCATTTAGAGAAACAATAATTAAAACATCCAGATCAGAATTGAATGGCATAAAAGATATGGAGCTTAAGAATAATCTGATGTTTAAATTGAAAAAAGAAATTTCAACATTAAAAGAATCAAATAATCAGCTTCAAGAGAGAGATAAAATTCTTAAACAGAAATTATTATCAGTGAAAAAAAATAATAATAAAATCGCCTCAACTATCACTAGACAAAAAAAGATCATATCCTCTTTGAAAACCTTAAGAGAGAGGGATTATAAATCACAATATATAAAATTAAAAACAAAAACAGAGAAAATTGAAAAAACAATAAAGGAACAAGATAAAATAATTTTTCAATTAAGAGAAGACAGAAAAAAAGAAAAGCTTGAATTAATACAACAAAATGGTATCAAAACAGAAAAAAAGAATAAATTAGATACAACTCTCAAAAAAGAAAACGTTTTTAAAACCTTACATCAAATCTGGGAAAAAAGTTTATAGTATTTTGTAAATTTTTCTACTAAACCAAATTTTGAGCTAACAAAATCGCCTCAGCCATACTTGAGGGATTTGCAATGTCTTTCCCTGCTATATCAAATGCAGTCCCATGATCAGGAGATGTCCTTATATACGGAAGACCCAATGTCAAATTCACACCTGAATTAATGTTTAACAGCTTAAATGGGATCAATCCCTGATCATGATACCAGGAAATAACCACTGAATCTTTAGTCTCCAGGGCTTTTAAAAAAATAGTATCAGGAGGAAATGGTCCCTCTATATTCATGTTTTTTTTTAATACTGAAATTGCAGGTATTATCTCATTGAGTTCTTCCGATCCCATTATCCCATTTTCACCTGCGTGAGGATTTAAGCCTGGAACAAGTATTTTAAACTTCTTTTTAAATTTACTGGTTAATTCCATATTAACAAAGTTGATAAAATCAACAATTCTGTCTTTTTTTATTAATGGAGCAACCTCTAAGAGAGGTATATGAATCGAATATAAAACAGTGCGCATGTTTTCTGACCAAAATGCCATTGCATATTTTTCAACACCAGCACTATCAGCAAGATATTGGGTATGACCTTTATACTTAATGCCGGATTCTATCCAGTTATTTTTTGATATTGGGGCAGTTATAAGAGCATCTACATGTTGTTTTAACGCAAGATTGACACCAAACTGGACAAATTTAAATGAATTATGACCCTTTGTATGAGGGTCATTTAATTCAAGAAAATAAATCCCTTTTTTATCAATTTCACTAATATTTTTTATGTGATTCAGCTCAGACCAATCAATTCCGCCATTTTCTCCAATTATAAGAACCGGATATTTCAATTCAATAATTTTTAAACTTTTTTTTACAATTTCCGGACCAATACCTTCGATGTCTCCAATTGATATAGCAAGGATCGGTGTTTTTTTATTCAATTCTAATTAATTTCTATGATTCCATTTCATCAGGAGCTATTACTTCCTCAAGTATTTCATCATCTTCAGGATTAAACTCATTATCTTTGTAAAAATATTTTATAAAATGTTTGAATATTATAAGATTTCTTTTATCCTTACTTTTAACTTTTATACATTTTTCATCATACCATTCTATAAAGCATTTTATTTGTTCACCATCAATTAATTCAATAATCATGTGTGTTTTGGCATCCATTTGTTTTTTATAATAATAATTCTCTGCATTTGTTCTGAATTGAGGAACAATCTTCTTTCTATTATCTCTCTTTGTGTATTTTTCAATATCATTAATACTTGGTTTTATTAGCCTTCTGGTCATTTTAACTCCTACTTTGAGAATAAGTCTATTACAGAATATATAAAAAGTCAAATATAGTTTTTTAAAAAAATATTATTTGACTTTATTTATTTGATATGATAATTAATCCTATTATAGATTAAAATATAGGAGTATTTATGGTTTCAAGAGCTAAATGGGGTACAAAATTAGGGTTTATTCTTGCAGCATCCGGTTCTGCTGTTGGACTTGGTAATATCTGGAAATTCCCTTATATAACCGGAATTTATGGAGGCGGAGCCTTCGTTTTAGTATACCTTGCCTGTATTCTGATTGTGGGTCTACCTATAATGATTGCAGAGTTAATGATCGGGCATAAAAGTCAAAAAAATCCAATCGGTGGTTTTCAAGATTTACATAAAAAGAAGAGTTTTTGGGTTTTAGGGGGTGTCATTGGAGTTGCTACTGCATTTCTGATCCTATCATTCTATAGCGTCATTGCAGGATGGTCGATGGCTTATATATTAAAATCTATCTCAGGTTTTTCAGGCTCACCCGAACAAATAATTGCGCAGTTTAAAACCTTAAAAGAGGCTCCATTTCTTTCTATTATGTGGCATACAATATTTATGGGCCTTTCAATAGGAATTGTTATCAAAGGAGTTCAAAAAGGGATTGAAAAGTGGTCAAAAATTCTGATGCCCGGCTTGGTAATGATCTTAATTGGACTTTCCATTTATGGAGTTTTTTTCACTTCCGGTGGTATAAAAGCACTTGAATTCCTATTTAAACCTGATTTCTCAAAACTATCCTCTGAGGGGGTATTATCTGCACTCGGCCATGCATTTTTCACCCTTTCTTTAGGAATGGGAGCAATGATTACTTATGGCAGTTATTTAAAAAAAGATATAAATATTCCCAAAGCAGCTATAATAATTTCCATTCTTGATACTGTTATTGCACTATTTGCAGGAATTGCTATTTTCTCTATTGTGTTTGAATATGGTGGCGAGCCAGCTGCCGGACCTGGCTTGATTTTTGAGACACTTCCAATTCTCTTTAAAGATATAAGTCCAATTATCTCAATATCATTCTTTTTATTGCTCACATTTGCAGCATTGACCTCAGCTATCAGTTTATTGGAAGTAGTCGTTTCATATTTCATCGATGAGAAAAATTGGTCCAGAATGAAGGCAACCCTACTTATTGGAGGATCAATCTATTTAGTAGGGATACTCTCTGCCGTAGATAGATGGAAATTGCCGTTTATGGAAAAAAAGCAATCTTTCTTTGATATCTTTGATTTTATTACAACAAACTATATGCTCCCGGTTGCAGGATTATTAACAAGCCTATTTGTAGCATGGGTAATAAAAGAAATAATACGTGTAGAGGAGTTCAATTTCCTTAAAAAACATAGCGTATTCTATCTCCCATGGAAATATACACTAAGATATATAAGCCCTATAGCAGTAATGATAATAATCTTACATGGCTTGGGAATTATTTGATTTTACATGAAAAAAACAAGAAACTCTGTCAAACTTGATTCTATTATAAAGGATTATAAATTAATTGAGGAGAATATCTTTATAGGAAGAATAGCAGACATTGCAAAAGAAGATAAAGAACTTGTCATCTCAAGAATTCAATCACTTTTAAAAGACAGAAAAATAGGCATTCATTTGAAATATTTAATTATAAAAATTATCGGGACATTAAAATTCCAAATTTTCATTTCACTACTTTCAAGCTTATTATATGAGGAAGAAAAGGACAGAATAATAAATGAAATATTAAATAGTTTAACAAATATTATTTGTATTGAATCTTATAAAGTTGTTACTTCTTTTTTTTCAGAACCAAAAAATATAAAGCTCCTTCCAAAATTTATGGGGTATTTAAAATTATTCTATACTAGAAGTCCATTAATTTACCATTTTGATTTATTTTATAGAGATAGAGGGGAGGTAAAAAACATTGAGGTCAGCAGCAATTTTTTAATAGATAATCTTCAAGAACCTTATTTAAAAGATTTACTCCCTGCAATTTTCAGTAAGTATAAAATAATCAGTTTTGAAGCTTTAAAATTATTCGAAAGAAAACCAAGTTCACTTTTTTATAATTGTATAAATGAAATATTCCTGGAAAAACATAAAGACGAAGAGGATATATACTTCAAACAAATTGTAAGAACTCTTTTTAATAATGCCTCCGTTTCTCCTCATAAAAAAAAAATATTCGTGAAATTGAGAGGCCAAATGAAGCTACTTTCAAAAAAAAGGAAAAATTATTTTATGATTTTTTTACTTAAGCTTGATACAAATGAGATATTGGATGAGGCTCTTAATATTTATAAAGAATTAGATATTGACGAAAAACTATTGTTTTTCATCAATCTGGACCCGGCAATTTATCCTGTTTATAAGGAATTCATAAAAAGCAATTTTATTAAAGAGACCGATGAGAAAATACTTTTAAGAATGATTTCAATTTTTATCAAAAGCAATGAGTACGATCTTCTTTTTAAGATCACCGCAGATCAAATTGGGACAAGAAAAGGAAAATTATTAAACCTGATAATTGAAACAGGAACAAAAAACCTAAGTTATTACTTTTCAAAATTTATTTTAACAACAGAAAAAGACACTATACTACTAATTGCAATAGGTTATATTATGACAGATTGCCCTGATGCCCATTATGATATTATCCAGAAAACTCTTTTCTCAGGCGTAGACTTAAGAATAAAACAGAGAATAATTAGAAATATTAAAAACTTTAATAATAAAAATATTAGAAAGATCCTGAAAAAAATTCTCAATAAAACTATTATATTAAATGCGATTGAAAAAGATTTTTTATTAATGATCATTACTTTACAGGAAAAAGATATAATTGATGCTCCCCTGAAAGAAAAATTACTGAACAGAATCCTGCAAATGATGGAAGAAACAGACTTAAAAGACATTGTAAATTTTATATATTTTTTTGACAGTTTTTCAGTCAATACTCCAGAACAAAAAACTTTGATAATAGATGAATTAAAGATGATTCAGATTACTTTGTTAAAATCACCAAAAAATGATAACCTAGTAAGTATGATATATAAATTGATTAAAAAAATAGACATCTAAAAACCCAACTGTCACCTTATTTATTCCAATTATATTGGATTTAATCTTCTTGTAGAATAGAAAACTTCCTGTTTATCTGCATTTATTATTACTGTTCGTGGGATTATATATTTTCTTTTAAATTTTTCCTGAAATTCCGATACAAATTTATTAGAACCAAATGCAATACCCTCTGTTATATTTCTATATCTATATACAAGTATATCACCAATTCCAAGCCTTTGAAATAATGATTTTGATTCTTTATAAGCCTGATCCGATATTTTTGCTGTATTTTCTCTCTTTACTTTACCTGATTCATATATAAATTCTCTATAAACAGGAAAAGTAACTTCTTTTTTTGTCCGGAACACTTCCTGTTTAAACCTGCCGGTTTCCCTATCTTTAAAAGTCTTTATTTCCTCTTTTATTATGTTAATTGTTTTCAATAGCTTTTTACCTTTTTTTGGATTCCTGATTCTTAAACCAATACTGCTCCATCTGTAAGCTTCAGGCTTTTTAACAATGCCGGCTCTAACTGAATTCAAGTCTATATAGGCACTGCAGATAAGCTCTGCGTCTCCCTTACTTATTGCGATTCCCTTAAATCTGTCTCCCCAGAAAGCCCCCTTGCATTCATATTTATTATTATACCATTTGGAAAACCCCTGCTTGAGTTCCTGAACAAATCTGGATACAGAGCCAAGTCGCTTCCTGAGTCTTTCCACACCTCCATCATCATCATAATCTATTTCAAAAGAATTCTTTATAAAAGAGCCTTCTGGAGGCTCTGCATTATCGCCAAAAGCGTCTTTATATCTACCAAAAAGTTCTTTTTTAGTCGCACTCTGTGCCTCATCTCTTCTATTGGACAATAAAACATGAAAATGATTAGACATAATTGCAAAGGAAGTAATATCAACAAAAAAAGCTTTAGAAAGCTTAAACATCAATTGCATAAAATACTCTTTACCCTCACTATCAAGCAAAAACTCCCCTCGACTTGTCCTGGATATAACATGATAAGAACTATGCTCAGTATCAGTAAACCATCTATAAGATCTCCCCACTTCTACCTCCTCTCGTCTACAAAATAAGTATGTTATAAAAAAACAATTTTTTCAACTTCTTGCCTGGCACTAAAATATGGCATGGCACTAAAATATGGCACTAAAATAATTACTAGGCCTGATTTTTTCCGCTTACCCCGTGCTGCAATATCCTTAATACCTAATCAATGCCTCATAGGGACCCGGAATATGCAAACACACCCTGTGTAAAAACTCTATTACATCTAAAACTTCAAAATTTCGCTTTTTTCCAAGGTGCATTTTTAATTTCTGCTTTCAATATATTTGATCTTTTCCTGAGAAAATGATATGTAAACTATGTATTGAGCCAGCCTCAACATTGAGTCATAATCATTATTGACTTTCAATAGAATCGAACCGTTGAGGTAAAAAATGTCAAAAGTTATTAAGGTTAATGCAAAAAAAAGATCACACATTATTTGTTGAATTATCCAATGGCTGTTCAGGCAGTTTTGATGTCAAACCCTATCTTGAAAAAGGTGTATTTAAGGAATTAAAAGATATAAATTATTTTAAGAAAGTTAAACCATTTTTTTTGTGGTAGTGCATGGCTTAATGAACAAGATTTAAGTGCAGACACGATTGCTCATGAATTAATAACATTGTGACAACCTATCTAGATAAACTGAAAGGGAAACCTTTTATGAAAATATTTATTAAAATCACCAAAGAATGATAATCTAGTAAGTATGATATATAAATTGATTAAGAAAATAGACGTTTAAAAATCCAACTTTATGCGGGCGTCTCTATTATAAACCTTGTACCCTGAGGACTATTATCAACAACTGAGATCATTCCATTATGCTCTTCAATTATTTTATAAGAGATGGCAAGTCCAAGACCAGTTCCAGAAGCTTTTTTTGAAAAATATGGAATAAATAATTTTTGTTTATCTTCATCACTTATACCTTGACCGTTATCTGCTATCTCAATTCTTACAAATTGTGTGTCTTTATTAATTGTTGTAGAAATATCAATAATTCCAGCCTTATTCATCGAATCAATCGCATTATCTATGATATTTACAAGAATCCTTTTAAATTGTTCTGTATCAATTTTTAAAATTATTGGAAGATTTACATCCAGATTAACTCTGAATTCAACTTGTTCATATATTGATGTATAAACAGAAATAAGCTTATCAAGTATAAGGTTTACATCCCCTTTTGTGAATTTTAATTCCGGAAGCCTTGCAAAATTTGAGAATTCTTCAGCAAGGTTTTTAATAGAATCAACTTCCTCCATTACGATTTTTATACTATCTTCTACAACTCTCCTGAATTTATCATCTGAGAGCTCAAATGCTCTCAAAATTCGTTGTGTAGAGATCTGAATTGGTGTTAAAGGATTTTTTATCTCATGTGCAATCCGTTTTGCAACCTCTCTCCAGACCATTACCCTCTGTGCTTTAATCAACTGCGTCAATTCAGTAAAAACAACCAATATTCCAGATGATTTATTATTTATGGGATTTCTAATCTGAGTTATTTTCATTGCAAGATTTACTATCTTTCCCTTTATTTTTATATCAAAATCTTTTTCAAATGTTTTAAATTTGGAGTTAAATGAACTATCTATAGCTGATATGATCTCCGTAAATAAATTATTTGAAAAAACTTCAGTATATGTGGCCTTAATTATTTTTGACCCACCTAATCCCAGCATTCTTCTAGCCTCTGGGTTGATATCTATAATCTCTCCAGCGGAGCTTATTGCAATTACCCCTGAAGTAATGTTTTTAAGGATAGTCTCATTCATACTTCTTCTCTGTCTGAGTTCAATAGTTCTTTTATTCAATTTGTTTCTATTTAAACTTAGATCATGTGCCATTTTATTGAATTCCGTGACCAGCAGATTGAATTCATCTGTAGAATCATATTCAATTTTAACATCAAGATTTCCTTTAGTTATTTCTGATGCACCTGCAATAAGTTTTTCAATAGGAGTAGTAATACCTTTTGCCAGATACTTGCCAATCCAGGAAGCAGCAAAGATAATCAATATTGTAATAAATATAAAGAGAAGAATGTATGTTGTTTTAACATGGTCTTTGATCTGTTTTAACTCAATATAATTTACAGCTTTATTTTTTAACCGATTCAGACTATTAACATATTTGCCGGAATAGTATCTTCCAATAATTACCAGTATTTTTTTATCAGTTGACTTTATATTAAAATGTATTCCACTTCTAATCAGGAGTCCATCTTTAAGTTGATCTTTTTTGTTAAACTGAGAGTTACCCATAGCCTTATAGAGGATTTCAAATGGAAGGTCTTTATATTCCTGTAGGGGAACAGTTGGATTCATAAGTGATATAATCTCCTCTTTATCCTCATAAATATTAACAACTTCCAATTTATACTCTTTCATTTTCGTTTTAAGCCTGGTTTTTAAAAAAAATTTATTAGAAGGAGTATACATCTTTTTTGACATTATCATATCGCCAATATTCCTTGAATAATGGTTAAGCTCTTCTTCAACTCTTTCATAGTAGCTTTCTTCTATTGTAGTTACCTCTGAAATGATGGATTCAACATCTAAACTGAACCATTTCTCAATCCCCTTGTTTATCATGTCAGTGGCAAAGAAAAAAAGAAGTAATGTAGGGACTATAGAAAATGTTATAAAGAAAAAGACAAGTTTGTTTTTGAATCTGCCACCTTTATGGTACTTACTCTTATCATAATATAATTTTATTAAGTTTCGGAAAAATACAAATAAGAAAGTAAGACTGAATAGGACAATTATAACCCATAATGCAAATATTAAAGTTGAGCTGGTGACAAAAGTGGGTGAAAAATTTTTCCCCTCATCAAAAACAATTCTTAATAGGACAAAAACTACAAAAACAAGTGCTATAGCGGCAATTATTATCCGTAATCCTTTTGTTTTTTTTACTTCCATTCTTTTTTCCAAACCTATTATATAAGAACTCAGAGAAATAGTCTATGCTTTTATCAGCCTTTTTGTTGACAGCATAAAAAAAACATACTATAATTATCTCGATAACAATAACCGTTATCAGCAGGAGAGAGAATGAGTTATAGATATTCAAAACAGAGAGAGACAGTCATGAAGGTGCTTGACAAAATTAATTACCACCCCACAGTTGATGAACTATACGATATAGTAAAAAAAAAATATCCAAAAGTAAGTCTAGCAACAATATATAGAAATGTGGAGCAGTTAACAGAAATGGGGAAAATTTGGAAAATTGAATTACCAAATGATCCTGCTAGATATGATGGGAATATGGAAATACATCACCATATAAAGTGTACAAAATGCAGTTCTGTAAATGATGTCTGGATGAAAAACAAACTGGATGATCTTATTGATCTGAAAGAAATAGAGAATAATTTCTCAATTACTGGCTATAAAATAGAATTCGAAGGGATATGCGATCAATGTAATAAAAGTACAAATTGATTTATATAAATGCTGCAAAATGAAGATCGAATTAAAAAATTAAAAAAAACATACAAAGTATTATTTCAGGAAATTGAAACAGCTATAAAAAAATTTACTAATATTTGGGAGTTGGGAACAGATGATGATATTTTTTCGGAACTTGCATTTTGTATTTTTACTCCTCAGTCCAAAGCAAAAAATTGCTGGAAGACCGTAAATACTTTAAAAGAAAAGAAACTGCTATATTCTGGATCTGCAAAAAACATGAGTGAATTTATGAATTTTGTTAGATTTAGGAATAATAAAGCAAAATATTTAGTACTTGCAAGGGAGATATTTCTTAAAAATTCTGTATTGAATATAAGACAAAAAATCTCTGATCTCTTAATTACTGGAGAAGAACGGGATTGGCTCGTAAAAAACATAAAAGGATTTGGATATAAAGAGTCAGGACATTTTCTAAGAAATATAGGTGCAAACCTTGACTATGCTATCCTTGACAGGCATATTCTAAAAAACTTGAAAGCCCTCGGGGTGATTGAAGATATTCCAAAAACAATTACAACAAAAACATATCTTATAATTGAAAAAAAAATGCAAAAATTTGCAAAAGAAATTTCAATTCCCATAAGCCATTTGGATCTTCTATTCTGGTATAATGAAGCGGGTGAAATTTTCAAATAAAATGGCCCTGATTTTTAGAGCAACCCCAATTTCTGGATCCTCTCTTTCATATTCAGCACTTTAGGACTTATATTTAGTTGAGAACCAATTTCAATTGTTGGTATAAGGTCATGCAATTCTATTCCTTTGTCTTGCCCGGTCAAAGCCACTCTGATTGGATGATATAGTGCTTTTCCTTTTATTCCCAATTCAGTTTGAATTTTTTTTATGATTTCCCCTACTTCATCAATAGAAATCGGTGATTGTAATTCTTTGATCTCATCATAGAAACTTAAAATAACTTCTTTTGATTCTTTAATATTTACAAATTCCAAATGATCTTTGTCAATTTCAAAGATTGAAAACTGGCTAAAAGCAGAGGCGATTTCAGTTAATAACTGATCATAATTCGAAAGTATCTTTGCTGTTTTTCCAACCCAGTTTATTGATTCTTCACTTTTGTCAATTATAATGTTTTCTGCATCCAAAAATAATTCCAATATTTCCCACAATTCCTTTGGATTTAGTAATCTTATATGCTCTCTATTAAACCATTTTAATTTCTGGTAATCAAATACTGCTGCCGATTTAGAAACATTTTCCAGACTGAACTCTTTGATCAACTCTTCTCTTGTAAAAACTTCTTTATTATTTTTTCCCGACCAGCCTAATAAGGCAAGGTAGTTAAATAGAGCTATAGATAAGTATCCGTTTTTTTTAAATTCAGAAACAGAGACAGAGCCATGTCTCTTTGATAATTTTGTATTATCTGCACCCATGACCATAGAAAGATGCGCAAATTGCGGTATTTCTACATTTAAAGCCTCATATATTAAGACCTGCCTTGCAGTATTTGAAAGGTGATCCTCACCTCTAATAACTACATCAATTGCCATTAGATGATCATCAACAACAACAGAAAAATTATATGCAGGAACTCCGGTACTCCTTACAATTATAGGATCAGTCAATAAGTTCGTGTCAAATTCTACTTTTTTTCTAACTATATCTTTGAATCTGACTGTTTTATTTTCAGGAATTTTAAACCTGATTGTAGCTTCTTCCCCATTATTTACTCTCTCTATTGATTCTTTAGTATCCAATGTTCTACATTTTCCGGAATAACCTGTTTTATTCTTATTCTCAATATCATCATTACTTTCTTTTGAACAAAAACAATAGTATGCATTTCCTGTTTTAATTAAATCTTGCGAATATTTTTGATATGTCTCTTTTCTTTCTGATTGTCTGTAAGGAGCAAAATCTCCGCCCTTATCAGGGCCCTCATCCCAATCAATCCCAGCCCAATTCAGATCTAAAATTAATCCATCTTCAAATTCACGTGTTGATCTCTCTTCATCAGTATCCTCTATTCTTAAAATCATTTTATTATCATCTTTTTTTGACAATAAATAATTAAATAATGCAGTTCTTAAGTTGCCAACATGAACTAATCCTGTTGGCGATGGTGCAAATCTAAATCTTGACATAATTAATTCTCCCATTTATATAACCTGGACTGACACAGCCAGAACCAAAATTATTATAATATCAATTCTACCATAATCATCAACTCTTGCCAAAAATATGATAATTCTGCGTTCCATATTTGACAGAGATGATATAATTTGTTTTTATAAAAATTAAAGAGGTGAATAATGAAATATGTTGGTGCTCATGTAAGTGCTGCCGGTGGTGTATCAAACGCCCCGCTTAATGCTAAAAAAATAGATGCCAGAGCATTTGCACTATTTACAAAAAACCAGAGACAATGGAATTCAAAATCCTTAACCGAAGAGGAAATTATAAACTTCAAAAACCATTGTAAACAAGAAAACTTCTCCCCGGATCATATACTTCCTCATGACAGCTATCTGATCAATCTGGGCGCTCCAGAAAAAGAGGCACTAAAAAAATCCCGCACTGCTTTTCTGGATGAATTTCAACGATGTGAGCAGCTGGGTCTTAAACTTTTAAACTTTCACCCCGGAAGTCATAAGAAAATGATCTCCGAGGAAGATTGCCTTATGCTTGTATCCGAAAGCATTAACATTGTTCTGGATCAAACCAAAGAAGTAATTGCTGTAATCGAAAACACTGCCGGTCAGGGTGGGAGCGTTGGTTTCAATTTCGAACACCTTGCTATCATTATCAGCAAAGTAGACGATAAAAACCGTGTGGGTGTTTGTCTGGACACCTGTCACACCTTTGCTGCCGGGTACGATCTCAGAACAGAAGAGACCTATGATAAAACCATGAAAGAGTTCGATGAAATAGTAGGTTTTAACTATTTAAAAGGAATGCACATCAACGACTCAAAAGTTGAACTGGGTAGTCGGAAAGACCGGCACCACAGCCTGGGGCAAGGTTTGATCGGATGGGACTGTTTTAAATTTATCATGCAGGATCCCAGGATGGATAATATTCCCCTGATCCTGGAAACAATAGACGAAAACATCTGGCAGGAGGAGATCGCCAAACTCTACAGATTCGTAGACAGGAAGGAATAGAAATTCATTACTGAAGCGATTAAAGTTTTAAGTCCTCGAGGATTAATTTGCTATATGTTTCTATTAGTTGATCCCAGATATAACCATCCGTATTAGAATGATCTGATGTAATATGCATTGGAAGCAGAGTCCTATCATTACTTTTATATCTTCGTCCAAAGTAGAAAAAACACTTCCCGTAAAATTCTTTAGTCACTTGAAATGACAGAGATGAAAACTGAAGGTTTGGTAGATTGCCAATAAAATAACAGATGTTCCAGGTCAGCTCATCAATCGGAGTATAGTGCTTAGTAGTATTAAGGGCCTCATCAACTCCATGCCTGTAACTATCACAAAACTGAGCAAAAGGAAGGTCAACGATATCCATGAGAAGCACATCTTTAAAACGTTCTGTTTTTCCGGTTGCTATAGGCATAAAAAGAGGGAGATTGTCAAAACTATACCACTTACCCTCAACTTTTCGCCATGAAAGGCAGGGGAAACGCCTGATTGAACGAATTAAATTCCATGTTAGAAATGCAGTTAAAGTAGCTCCAGAAGTCTGTATGAAATTATTACGATAATTTTTTTCTGCATTGGTAATATCAAGCTGTATTGTCATTGAAATATTGGGATTAATACAGGCTTGATGAAAAAAATCCATAGCCCATGATTCATATTCGGAAAGTTCATCTCTTTTGAGCGGGCTTGCTTTAAATTTAGTAAAAAGCTCTTTCATGAACAAATTGATCTTATTATTTTTTTATAAACTTTTGCATAAACTCTTCAGGGATTCTTGTTGGTCTGTTGTTTTTGTTTACAAATACATGGTGGGTCTCACCAATAGCAATAATTTTATCGTTATTTTTATTTATAATCTGATATTTCAGAGTAAAACTTGCAGGAGTATATTTTGAAATTGTGCCATAAATAATAAGTTCATCATCTGCTATTGCCGGATATTTATATTCAATTAGAGACTTTGATAGCACTGGAAAAACTTCCCATTCTGAAAATTTTTTAAAATTTAACCCTTTTTGAGTCATAAAATCATTTCTAGCTTTTTCAAGATAATTTAAATAGATAGCATTATTTACATGACCCCAGGAGTCAAGTTCATAACTCATTACTTTATGGAAAGATATTAAATCTTCTTTCATTAACAGAACTCAGCAAAAGATATCATTCGTCTAAAATACTTCTTTCTTTTTCCTTATCAATAACATCAAGCGCAACTATGCTTTGGTCAATAATCTTCTGTAGATCATCATAAAACCTTTTTTCCTCATCCTCTGAGATTTCCTTGTCATCCTGCATAGCTTTAATAAGTTCTCGATACTCTCTTCTCTGGTTTCTTATTGCTGTTTTTCTCTCTTCAGTATATTTTTTTAAAGTTTTTATTATATCTTTTCTACGTTGTTCATCTAATGGAGGAACAGGCAGTCTTATGAGTCTCCCGTCTGAAACAGGGTTTATTCCAATATTTGAGTTCCTTAAAGCACTTTCAATATCTGCTATAATTTTGATATCCCATGGCTGTATTACGATAAGATTGCCTTCCGGTACAGAAATAGTGGACATCTGATTTATAGGTGTATTTGTTCCAAAATAATCTACCATTATCCCATCAAGGATTGACACAGAAGCTCTTCCAGTTCTTAATTTTGAAATCTCACTTTTATAACTTAATTCAATTTCTTTTAGTTTTACCTTAGCATCATCCAAAATTTCTTTTAACATTTTCTTTCTCCCGGTATTAATTTTCTATAATTGTACAATTATTATCTGAAATAACCGCATTTAATATACTATTTTTCCCATTTATATTAAAAACTTTAATTTTCAGATCATTTTCCATACATAGCATTACAGCTGTCATATCTATAACTTTTAAATTATGCAAGATCATATTTTTATATGAGATTTTTTCAAACTTAGAAACATTTGTATTTTTTTTGGGATCACCACTATAAACGCCATCAACAAGTGTTGCCTTTAGAAAAACATCTGCATCTATCTCAATGCCCCGTAGAGCAGCACTGGTATCAGTTGTAAAAAAAGGACTCCCGGTTCCAGCGGTAAATACAACTACTCTTTTTTCTGAAAGGTAAGTTTTAATTTTTCTTGTTACCACAGGTTCTGTTAGTTTTTCTATTGGCAACGCTGAAATAAGTTTAATTAAAAGACCTTCTTTTTCAAGAGCATCACAGAGTGCCAGACCATTCATAATTGTAGCAAGCATTCCCATATAGTCTGCTGTTGTTCTTTTGATTACGCTATTATCAGATTCTCTTCCTCTAAAAAAATTGCCCCCTCCAACTACAATACCAATTTCAACGCCAAGACTATGGATTTTTTTGATTTCTTTGACTAAATTTTTTAAGACAGGTTCCGAAATACTGGAACCTGTCTTCCCCTGGAGGGATTCACCGCTAATTTTTAATAATATTCTTTTATATATGGGTCCCGGTTCATCCATTAAACTTCTTCACCAATCTGGTATCGGACAAATCGCTTAACAACAATATTTTCACCAATCTTATGAATTTTTTCAGCGATTAATTCTTCTATTGTTTTTTTATCTTCTTTAAAGAATGTTTGATTTAACAAACATATTTCGGAATAAAATTTTCCAAGTTTACCTTCAACTATTTTATCAATTATATTTTCCGGTTTACCACTATTTTTCATCTGTTCTCTAAAAATATCCTTCTCTTTTTCAATAACATCTGCAGGGATATTTTTACTTGTTATATATTTTGGACTCATTGCAGCAATCTGCATAGAAATATCTTTAGATAACTGTAGAAAATCTTCATTCTTTGAAACAAAATCTGTTTCGCAAGCTAATTCTATAATAACCCCAATTCTTCCATTTGTATGAATATAAGAACCAATAATTCCTTGATTAGTCGTTCTGCTGGATTTTGACTTAGCTTTTTCATAACCTTTTTTTCTCAGGATTTCTACAGCTTTTTCAAAATCATTTCCTGATTCTTCAACTGCTTTTTTACACTCAAGCATACTAATTCCACTTGACTCACGGAGTTTCTTTACTAATTTTAAATCTGCACGCATTTTATTTTTCCTCTGTTTTAGCTTCAGCAACTTTTTCTTCAACAACAGCCTCTTCAGAATTTTCAGATTCCTGTCCTACTTCTTCAGCTTCCATTGGAATTACATCAGCTGATTCTCTTTTTTCCATACCATCAGTAGATGCTTCACCAAACTTACTAACAAACAATCTTATGGCTCTTATTGCATCATCATTTCCAGGAACTGGATAATTAACTTCATCCGGGTTTGCATTTGTATCAACAATCGCAACAATTGGAATATTGAGTTTTTTTGCTTCATAAACAGCAATACTTTCAAATACTGAATCAATTATAATTATAACTCCGGGTAAATCAACAACATTTCTCATTCCCCAAAGGTTTTTGTGTAATTTTTTATAAACTTTTTCAAGCTTGGACTGCTCTTTTTTTGATTTGATATCCCATCTTCCATCCTGCTTCATTTCATGAAGATCGATCAGTTTATCAATACTTTTCTTTACCATCTGGAAATTTGTAAGTAACCCGCCTAACCATCTTTTATTGACATAATGGATACCTGTTTCTTCACCAATTTCCTCAATAATGGACTGAGCCTGTTTTTTTGTACCAACAATCAATGCATCTTTACCTGAAGCAACAACTTCAGTTACAAATTCCAAAGCATTTTTGAACAACTCTATTGAAGTCTGAAGATTTATAATATAAATACCATTCTTTTTTCCGAAAATATAGGGTTTCATCTTCGGGTTCCATCTTCTTGCCTGATGTCCAAAATGAACGCCAGCCTCTAACATTTCTCTCATATTTACTGAAACCATTATAATACTCCCTATCTCTTGTGATACTGAGAAGCTTTTCTAGCTTTAAGAAGACCGTATTTCTTCCTTTCCTTCTCTCTTGCATCTCTTGTAAGTAATCCTGCTTTTTTTAACTGTGGTCTCAATTCTGAGTTATATTCAAGAAGTGCTCTTGAAAGTCCCAATTTTATAGCATCTGTCTGCGCAGAAACACCACCACCATTTATATTTACATAAATGTCAAAATTTTCCATTGTATTTGTTAATGACAAAGGTTTATAAATTGTCAATTTATGAATCTTCAATGGGAAATAATCATCAAATACTCTACTACGCTTGTTTACTATTAACCTAAATTCACCCTTTCCAGGTCTGAGATAAACTCTTGCGACACTGGACTTTCTTCTTCCTGTACCATAATACTGAACAATACTCAAAATATCCTCCTTTTAGATTTCAAGTTTTACGGGTTTTTGAGCTTCATGATTATGCTCATTACCTTTATATACTTTCAATTTTGTTAATATCTTATCATTTAGTTTATTCTTAGGCAGCATTCCTTTAACAGCTTTCATAATGATTCTTTCAGGATATGTAGCTTTCATCTTTGCATAAGAGGTCTCTTTAATTCCACCCATCCATCCGGAATGCCTGTAATACATCTTCTGTTCTTCTTTTGAACCTGTTAATTTAATCTTCTCTGCATTAATAACAACAACAAAATCACCTGTATCCATAAAGGGAGTATAAATCGCTTTATCCTTACCTCTCAAAATATCTGCAACTCTGGTTGCCATTCTTCCTAACACCAAATCACTTGCGTCAACTACCCACCACTTTCTATCTTCTAAATTTACTTGTGGTATAAATGTCTTATTAGCTTTGTTTAAATTCATATTTTACCTCATTAAAGAAACTAATTTATATTATTTTGCAACTTTTGTCAAGAATAAGTTAAGAATTATTGGTTATTTATTTTTTTTTAATTAAAATTTCCTCTGACTTTTGTTTTTTGAAGTAAAATATGTCAGTAAAAAAGTAAGAAATAGTGTAAAAAAACATATAATCAAAAATTTAAAAAAACAAATAACTTCCTGTAAATATGAGCTTGGAAAGTTTCAAATAAATAAAATATACCTTTTTTATTATATATCTTTATTTTTTTTTTAAAATATGGTATTAATAAACAGATGTCAAAATACGTTAAGGTTATAACTGTTGTTCTGTTTGTATTAGTTTTGTTCACTTCTGCTTTTGGGGATAACAACCTTAATTGCTTTACAATAATTGCCGGCAAAAATGCAACAACTGATAATAGTGTGTTAATTGCTCATAATGAAGATGATCGTGGGAAAAACATATTTGTTTATTTAAATAAAATTTTTAGTAAACAAAAAAACAAAAAATATATTAAACTGAAAAGAGGTGGAATTCTGCCTACAATTAAAAACCCTAATGATCTATTACAAATAGAAGTCACAAATACTCCTTTTGGGGATTCTTATTTTAATGAACATGGTGTAGTAATTACTTCAAATGCTTGTCCAAGCAGAGAGAATAAACCTGAATTATCCGATGGCGGGATTGGGTTCTTTTTAAGAAAAATTATTGCAAGAAGAGCCAGAACTGCCAGAGAAGGTGTGAAAATTGCAGGAGAATTGATCGCAAAGTACGGATATTATTCTTCTGGAAGAAATTATGCAATTGCCGATTCAAATGAGGGTTGGTTTCTCCATATAGTAAATGGAAAACACTGGATCGCCAAAAGAATACCAGATAACGAAGTAGCAGTAATCTCAAATTATTTCACTATAAGAAACATTGATTTAAATGACAAAAAAAACTTTTTGGGATCGCCGGATATAATTACATATGCAAAAAAAAGAGGCTGGTTTTCAAAAGACAAGAAGGATATAGAATTCGATTTTGCAAAAGTTTATTCAGACCCAAAAAACCTTGATAGTATGGAAAATATTTTAAGGCAATGGAGAGCAACAAATCTACTTTCAAAAAATAAATATAAGTTAAATGAAAGATTTCCCTTTTCATTCATCCCGAGAAAAAAAATAAAAATTACTGATCTATTTGAGGTCTTAAGAGACCACTATGAAGACACAAACTATGATCTATCAGATGATTATAAAAAAGGTTCTCCAAATTCCACAAAAAACAGAACTATATGTACAGAATCGACTCAATATTCCTTTGTTGCTGATCTAAGAAACGATGTCCCAAAAGAGCTAAACAATCTGCTTTGGCTTACTTTCAGAAGGCCGGACACAAATGCTTATTCCCCCTTTTACCTTTCCACAAATACAATCCCTTCAGGCTATTCAAATGTTACTTTGAGAGGAAATATTAATAAAAGAGAAGCTAGAGCTTTCGAAACCTTCTCAAAATTAAGTAATCTTGTTGACAAAGATTATAAAAACCGTATAAAAAAAACTAAAAAGCAATGGAGAAACTTTGAAAAATATGCTATTAAACAGATCAAAAGAAAAAGAAAAGAGTTCATCTATATTTTAAAGCAAAATCCATTATTAGCAAAAAAAATCATTTCCAATTTCATTCATTCTCTAGAATACAAAAAGTGGTTTCTTGCAACCGAATTAATAACAAAATTTAATAATTTAGATTGATTGAGTAACTTCAGACTAAAAATTTTATAACTTTAAAATTATCTTTTTGGCAATATCATCTAGAACTTTACTAGGAAAATCAGAAGAGTCAGTCATTTTTGTTGAGAGTGGATTAGAAATATCCTTCCCCAAATTTGTTTTTCCATATTCACACATAAAAAAGGTTATTCCAGTTTTCACTTCTATTACCCTTACCTTGACGGTGACTCTGGTTTTATTGAGTCCACCAAAAACATAATCCACAATTTCTCCAACAAAAATAAAATCAACCTTTTGGGCTCTCCCTTCGTCTATTGCTGCTTTAAGCTGTTTTTCTTCTGTTTTTCCATACTGATCCCATGTAGAGTTATTATTAAGTCCAACCAGATAAAATTTATTTGAACTCAAAAGGTTTTTATGAAAGATTAACCCGGCAAGTTTCCCTTTTCCCTGTGCATAATCAGGTTCTTTGAAATTAAAAACCATTAAAGATTTTCTTTTATAATTAGGCTCCTTCTGCTGAATATAGATATTTAAACCTTTCTTTTCATAACTCTTAAGTGACATACAGCCTGATATAAATAATATTGCTAATATAAGGACCGAAAAATATTTAATCATAATTTTTTTTTTATCAATCATAACATATCTCCTTTATTTTATTTCCAAGTTTTATTAGTTTAAATCTGTAAATCAAATCTTTCTTCTTAAAGGATATTACATTGTTAAAAATCTTACTAATAAATCCAGTGTTTTTAAGTTTGTTTCCAAATATTATAAAAACAACATCTCCATTATTGTTGTATGCTATTCTATTAATTATAAACCTTTCTGACATTATTTCCAGGTTCACTAATGCAATAGACTCTCCATCATTTTTTTTTAAAAGGTTTTTAATCCATTCAGGCCTCACCTTCATTTTTGACAAAACCGAAAAATTTATATCAAATAATGTAAAGACTTCCATTTCTACTTTAGGATATTTTTTTATCGTGTTTGAAAAAAGACCATATTCTATAAATTCAATATCAAATAAGCCCATTTGTTTCTTAAATATCTTTGAAATTTCAAATTGAATGTTTTTTCTGAAGCCTTCATAAAATCCTTCAATATAGCCCGGAAGAATTGAAACCAGCCTCTGCTGATTTATATTTTTTTTTTCTGATTTTGGGATAAATATATAAACAAAAAAAAACACTAATGTAAAAATCATTATTAACAAAAGAAAAAAAGACCGACGATTTTGATTCATAAACATATCGGGTATTATAATATACAAAAATAAAATAAACAATATGGGCTAATTATTGAATTTTTGAATGGCAGATCCATTCTTTTTTACTTTATATATAATAACTCCCAAAATAATTATAAAAATACTGATTAATTGAGGATAGGAAATGCTTAAAAAATGCTGAGCACTTTTAAACAGATAACCACGCCCTCCATCGTTTCTGAAAAATTCAATAAATATTCTAATGAGTCCGTAATTTATAAAATATATAGCTATGATCTGTCCATTAAATTTTTTCTTTTTGAAAAAATAATAAAGCACAAAAAAATTTATTAAATTCAAAATAGATTCATATATCTGAGTAGGGTGAACAAAATCATTGTAAAATGGATGAGCTTTGTCAGCTAAGAATTGAATTTTTACTGCCCAGGGCAGATCTACAATCTTTCCATAACAACAACCGGCCATAAAACAGCCTATTCGTCCAAAAACATGACCTAATGCCCCGCCTATGGCTATAATGTCAAGCATATTCCACTCTTTTCCTTTATAGAACCTTGGTAAATAGAAGAAAGCAAATATAACTCCCGCAATAAGGCCACCATAAAAAACCCCTCCACTAAGAAAATGATTAAAGAGTTTATCTAAATTATTATTATAATACCCCGGATTTGAAATATAGTGATAGATTACACCATACAGCCTAGATCCAATGAACATTAAGATAAAACCATAAATTAATAAATTTATGGTTTCAATCTTATCAAATTTTTCTTTTCCTGCTAGAATAAAAATGACCAGAGAGCAAAAAATAACTCCCAATGTATAAAAAAACAGGTACCCTGATACAGAAAAGGTACCTATTCTGAAAATTTCAAGTAACATTTAAAATAATTTCCTTTTGTCTTTCTAAAACCTTAGTCCAAAAAATATAAAACTATAAGACTGAGTTGCAGGCTCAACATCTTTGACAATGACCTTATTACTTTGAATTTCAATTATTATATCCATGCCTCCAAGTTTTATCTCCGTCCCAAACATAAGATGCCATGCAAGATTAGTATCAAACAGATTCCCTTTAACTCCATCCCAGTCAATATGAGTATAAGATAGATTTGTTCCAATACCTCCACCGGCATAAAGAGTTAGGAAATTTAACTTATTGATAAATCTTCCTAAATTAACTCCTCCTTTAAAATTTAGAAATATATTTGTTGATATACTTTTTATGGAAATAGGATCACCATATTCACTGTCAAAACTTCTATAGTAGGGCTGTAATTCAAAACCCCAGGTCATATATTTTCCTATTGCTTTATCAAAACCCCATGAAACAATCCATTTATCACCAAAACTTTCTACTTGAGGCGATCTCATAATCCCACCTTTTAAAAATGATCCTGAAAAGAGCTTTTTCTGATTTAATACAAGCCTGTTCTTTTTTACCGATCCAGGAGGTTGCTGCCTGTATTCTCTTTGTACAACCGGTTCTTGTGGATTGATTTCCTTTCTTGGATGTATTGTTTTATCTTCCTGGTCTTCCGTTATAATACCAACAATCGAGGAATGAATATATCCAAATTCAGGATCACCTTTTTTGTCAACTGCTAAAACAATTTTATACCATGTACCGTCTTTTTCCAATAAAATGAAGGAATCTCCCTTTTGAGCTGTTTTAATTATTTCGCCTATCAATCCTGGGCTGGTTCTGATATTTCCTAAAGCGCTTGTTACTTTAACTTTTTTCATTTCCCCCGAAAAAATTAACACCGAAAAGAATATAGAAATAGCAATTAAATATACTGTTTTTTTTTTCATTATATTTTACCTTTTAGTAAATAGTTATAAATTGTTGCTCTTCATCTCTCATTACAACAGATTGCGAAGAGATTAGCTGACCTTCGCCAATAGGGGGTGTTGTTATTGCAGTGACTGTATATCGACCAGAATTTAATCTAAACTGTTTTTTAGCATCATGCGTAATATATGCTGTAAAGCTTTCTGTTCCAGAGATATTAACTCGAATTGGCAATGCGGTTGTATAATGATTAGTTATTGTCAAATAGCCTGATTTATCACCTGCGCAATTATCTAAACACCCTCCTGAATGATGATCATCACTTCCCTGGAAGATAAAGAAGCTGAATAGGATGACTAATCCTAACATAAGTCTTGTGATTTTACTGTTTTTCATTGTTTTGTTTTCTCCTTATTTTTTTTTGTTAATAATTCATCTATCTTAACCTTTAACATTTTCGGTAAAAAGGGTCTTGCTATAAATGAATCTGAGGCTATCTTTGTTGCTTTTTGAGCAAGTTTAGTATCTGCTGAACCGGTTATAATAAGAGTCGGGATTTTTTTATTAAATCTTTCATATATCTCCAAACCGTTAATATCATCCAGATAAAGATCTGTTATTATTAATCCTGGTTTGTCTTCTTCTATAAAAGATAATGCATCTAAGCTATTGCCCCTTAACGTCACATCATAATCAGGTTTGAGTATCATTTGAATCCCTTTACCAAAAGTCGGGTCATCTTCAATAATTAATATTTTTTTTAAGTATCTACTTTTACTTTCCATTCCCACACATTTCACAGGCAATTATAATGCCATATTTTTTTTTATTGAAAATTCACACAAAACCGCTTATAACAAAGGATAGATTAACAAGATAGTTTATAAATGTTTTGATAGACCGTGATATAATCCTCACACTCTATTGTTTTTGATCACAATATTTGATTATAAATATTGATTTATCTATAATAATAAAATGAGAATGCAATCATAAGTAGTAATCAAGACAAAAAATTTTCTATTATAATCATATTGGCTCCTTGTCCTGTTATAGACAGGGTTTTTGTCAATTCTAATTATAATATTTTAAGGAGTCCTTTCCCATCTTTTTTATAACTCTAAACCATTATTAAGCAATTCGCTCAAATTATCCTGCGTTTTCTGCTGAATCACCTGGGAACCATCAACAACTAACATCTTAACCTCTAATGGATAGTCATTTGGATTTAAGGCTATTCTACAAATATGATCAGGTAAAATAGTATGACAATCTTCGCCAAACTTATAAAAGGGAATATGATCGTAAAGATCTGCAATCAACTTGGCACAAAATTGTCTGGTTTTGCATTTAATATCAAATCCGTAATCATACTCTTTGCCAAGTTGCAGGACTGCATTCTCCGCCAAATTACATTTTTGATGAAAATTCAAGTGCGGGTCGCGTAGAATAACGAAAGAATCGCAATTAAGGAATTTTTGAAAATCGCTGATAACAACTCCATCTGTTGTTGCCTCGATTATGGAACATATCCCATTATGATTTGCGGGAGCGTCCAGAGGATTAAATTGCTGTATTTCATTTATAGGACCCAAATAGATAGCACCATGTGTAAAAAATCCCGGAATAAACCAATCTGTTATATAGTAGGGCTTATTGTGAAGTATAATGTCAAAGGGCTTAAGTTGTGACTCAATCTGTTTTATTAAATCGAGCCTTGAATGCAACAGGCCATTCCGTCTTCTCCATTTTAAATTTCCAAGCATACATGTAAGCAAGAAAGTGACAGATTGCATCCGATTAAAAAATCGCCAAGTTTGTTTAAATGCTTTGGGGCTAATCAGCTTATTCATATTATCGTTATCTTTTATATCTCAGCCGGTGGATGGAACGGTCATGCACCCTGGAAAACAAACACTGGACACCTATGGCACCAACCAAAGCCCAAAGCATATCCCACTGTGTATCCCAGACGTCGCCCTGTGCACCTAACACATTAACTGAACTATGTCTCAGTAGAATTAGCTTCCATGCTCCAAATTCAAGTAGCTCATAGAAGGCAGCAAACGCAAGTGCACAACAACAAACAAGCAGGTAGAGTCCCTTGCCCGCTTCCAACTTCATAATTCTGATCAAAAGTTCACGAGATAAAATCGCAGATGTCATCCCCTGTAGAAAATGAACAATGCGGTCAAATGGATTTCTTGCGAGGTCAAATACATTTTGAATCCAATTGCCGATATCTACCTCAGAGTGTGAAAAATGTATCGCATACAAATGAAACAATCCAAAAATAGTGATTAGCATACAAAGAACCGGGCTCAAAGAATATTTCTTGTGAATTAATCCAACGATTGTCAAACCTAATATTACCGGGATAATTTCCACTAACCACATTCTCCAGTAATGCGGATGAATCCCTGACCAAATCAATCCAAAAATAATGGCAACGGCATATGGATAGATATTGTGACTGGTGAGTCGACCAGGGATTTTCACCCCAGCCTCTCTTAGAACGGTACGTGA